>CP054837.1:5534375-5865000 GCA_028768525.1 Desulfobacter sp.
TCCTGTGACGGCCTATGACACCGGCGCACCCATTCCCGATGGCTTTCCCAGGGACCCCGCGGCCCAGCTCATTGCAAATGATTTCCAGTGGGCGGCCAAGAACCGGATGCGTATCCTCAAAGAATGGACTAAACGCTATGACGGCAAGAGCGATACGAAGTAACGGGTAACATTAACATATTCCCCGGCAGATATACCTGCCGGGGAATATAAAGGAAGGGATGATGACCACGGCATATCTGACACTGGACAGGGTCAGCAAAACCTTTGGACCGGTAAAGGCATTGGATCAGATTAGTTTTGAGGCGGGCAAAGGGGAATTCTTATCCATCCTGGGGCCCAGCGGGTGCGGCAAAACCACGGCCCTGAGGGTGATAGCAGGACTTGAGCCCCTGGGCGGCGGCAGGGTTATGATCAACGGCAGGGATGTTTCAGGGCTCCCTGTTTCCAAGCGGAATATCGGTATCGTTTTCCAGTCCTATGCCCTGTTCCCCAACCTTACGGCGTCAAAAAATATAGCCTACGGCCTCCACGGCCGGTTGGCAGAATGGAAGGTGCAGGACAAGGTGGAAGAGCTCATGGCCCTTGTGGGCCTGGAGGGGTTGGGCCATAAATATCCCAGCCAGCTTTCCGGCGGCCAGCAGCAGCGGGTGGCACTGGCACGGGCCATGGCGCTTTCCCCGGACCTGCTGCTGCTGGATGAACCGTTATCCGCCCTGGATGCCAAGGTCAGGCTTCGCCTGCGGCGGGAAATACGGGCGTTGCAGCAGCGGTTGGGGGTGACCACCATTATGGTGACCCACGACCAGGAGGAGGCCCTGACCATGGCTGACCGGATCCTGGTCATGGACCGGGGGAGGCTGGTGCAGGCGGGCGGTCCCACCCGGATCTACCAGCGTCCTGCCACCCCCTTTGTGGCCTCTTTTATCGGAACCATGAATTTTTTTGAGCAGGCCCGGAAGGTGGACAAAGGAATCTATGTCACCGCCGGGAAATATTTTACCGCGGGGCAGGAAAATAGAGATGCCCCCCTGGCCGTGGGCGACCGGGCCACCCTGGCCATCCGGCCGGAGGATGTGCGGGTGGCAGGCCTGGGAGGTCCAGAAACCAACCGGTTTTCAGCCGTGGTCCGGGCCATGGAATACCGGGGGGCATTTTACCGGCTGGAGTTTTCCCTCCAAGTGGAAGGGCTGCCCCGGGTCAGGGCCGATGTGGCCGGAGAGATCATCCGGAAATTGAAACTTGAACTGGACCGTCCCGCCCATGTTATTTTCCCTCCTGAGCGGCTGCTGGTTTACGGGCGGAGTGTGCCCCGGGACTTTCCCGGCAGCGGCGGCACCAACCGGGACGGCGGGACGGGGGAGTGGCGTCTCCATGGTTAGCATCAGTCTGCCCGCAGCAACCCGGTTGAAAATTTTCCGGATCACGGGAGAAGAGGGGCTCAAACGCCTGCTTATCTGCCTGGCCCTGGTATGGCTGCTGGCCGTCGTGGTGCTGCCCGTGGGCACCCTGCTGGTCAAGAGCCTCACAGACGGCAACGGAGGGTATGTGGGGCTGGCCAATTACGCGGAATACTTTTCCTCCCCGGCCCTGTCCCGCTCCATTTTCAACAGTCTATTGACAGCCCTGGCCACCACCTGCATTGCCGTGCCCCTGGGATTTGGGTTTGCCTGGTCCCTGACCCGGACCTGTATGCCGGGAAAAGGCATTTTAAAATCCGTGGCCATGATGCCGCTGTTTGCGCCGACCCTGCTCAACGGCATCGCACTGATCTACCTCTTCGGCCGCAAAGGGATAATTACCAAGGGCTTTTTCGGACTGCTGCCCGGGATTAAGGTCCCATTGTACGGCCCTTTTGGCATCATTGTCTCTGAAGTGATGTATACCTTTCCCCAGGCCATGCTGATACTGAGTATTGCCCTGGCCGTCACCGATGCCCGGCTCTACGAGGCGGCCGATGCCATGGGGGCCGGCCGGATCCGGACCTTTTTTACGGTGACCCTGCCGGGGGTTAAATACGGACTGGTTTCGGCTTTTTTTGTCTGTTTCATCCTGGCCTTCACCGATTTCGGTGCCCCCAAAGTGGTGGGGGGGAGTTTCAACATCCTGGCCACTGATATCTACAAGCAGGTCATCGGCCAGCAGAATTTCGCCATGGGCGCTGTGGTATCGGTGGTGCTGCTGATTCCTACGGCCATTGCATTTGTTGTTGACCGCATGGTCCAGGCAAGGCAGGTTGCCATGATTGCCGCCAAATCCGTGCCGCTGGTCAACCGGCCCGACCGGCTCAGGGACAATGGGGCCCTGTTTTTTTGCGGGGGGATCGCCTTTGTTGTCCTGGCCTTTTATGCCACGGCCATGTTCGCCTCCCTGGTCAAGGTCTGGCCCTATGATCTGAGCCTGGGGCTGCGGCATTACCAATTTTCAGGGACCGGCGGGGGCGGTTATGCCGCCTTTTTTAATTCCATCCGCATGAGCCTGTATTCCGCAGTGCTGGGGACGGGGATTACCTTTGCCACGGCATATCTGGTGGAAAAAATCCGGGTTGCGGATACGGCAAGGCACGGGGTTTATTTTCTGTCCATTCTCCCCCTGGCCCTGCCCGGGCTTGTCATCGGGCTATCCTATATCTTTTTTTTCAACGCAAAAGGATGGACCATTATGGGGAATTTTATTCCCAATCCCTTTAACTTCCTCTATGCCACCATGGGGATCCTGGTCTTGTCAAATATTGTCCATTTTTATACCGTGGGGTTTTTAACGGCGTCCACGGCCTTAAAGCAGATGGATATCGAGTTTGAACAGGTGTCTGATTCCATGGGTGTCCCCTTTTATAAAACCCTGTTCCGGGTGACGGTTCCGGTTTCGCTGCCGGCCATACTGGAGGTGGGCTCCTATTATTTTGTCAATTCCATGGCAACCGTTTCTGCAGTGATCTTTCTCTATTCGGCGGATATTCCCCTGGCTTCGGTGGCCATTGCCAACATGGATGATGCCGGGGACATTGCACCGGCCTGTGCCATGTCGATGCTGGTTGTGTGTACCAATATACTTGTACGGCTCGTTTATGTGCTGGGAACAAGGAAATTGAAAAAAAGGACCCAGGCCTGGATCCTGGGCTAGAAACGAAAGGAAAAAAGATGTCGGTATTTATAAGGAAACAGCCATATACAGGGCCGGTGCAGGCCGTTGTACTTGATTGGGCCGGAACGGCCGTTGACTATGGGTGCATGGGGCCGGCTGCCGTGTTTGTGGAGGTGTTCAGGGAACAGGGTATTGAGGTGAGTGTCCATGACGCCCGGAGGTTTATGGGCATTGAAAAAAAGGAACATATCCGGAAAATGTGCGCCCTGGATACCGTGGCCGCCGCCTGGCAGGAACGGTTCGCCCGCCTTCCCGACGAAACCGATGTGGATTCCCTATACGACCGGACGGCAGGCCTGATGGTGGCTGCCATCGCCAACCATGCCGATCCCATCCCCGGTGTATTGGACACTGTGGCTGAGCTTCGGGAACGGGGGATTAAGATCGGTTCCTGCACCGGGTACGTCCAGGAGATGATGGATGTGCTGGTGCCGGCGGCCAGGGAAAAGGGCTATGCCCCGGATGCTGTTTTTTGTTCTTCGGATGCCCCTGCGGGCCGTCCTTATCCCTGGATGTGCTATCTCAACGCCATTGCACTGGGGGTCTATCCCATGGAGGCCATGGTGAAGGTCGGGGATACGGTTGCAGACATTGAGGAAGGTCTCAACGCAGGCATGTGGACCGTGGGGATCGTGAAAACCGGTAACGAAATGGGGCTGAACCCGGCCGATCTTGAAGCCCTTGATCCCGAAGACAGGGAAGGGCGGAGCCAGGAGATCCGGGACCGGTTTGAGGCGGCAGGCGTCCACTATGTCCTGGATCGAACCTCGGATCTTATTCCGGTCATTGATGACATTAACAAACGCCTGGCTGCAGGGGCGCAGCCCCTGGCCGGATAATGGGCGTTCCATGGCAGAGATCTTAAATAAAAGCGGGGCCGGCAGTCTGCCGGTCGCCGATCTTTCGGAGGGGGATTCCAACCTTTCCCCCAACCGGGCTCACTGGCTTTGCGGGCTGGACAGGGCCACCCGGGCCCTGTTGGAACGGGACGAAAAGGTTTTTTTCCACCAGAGTCTGTCCACCCCCTGCATTAATGTACTGGCCCAATGCGGTGGATCAGAAATCCGCGACCTGTCCGGCCGTTTTTTTCTGGACTTCCACGGCAATTCCGTGCACCAGGTGGGGTTTGCCAACCCGGCTGTGGTGGATGCCATAAAGGAACAGATGGACCGCCTCTCCTTTTGCACCCGCAGGTACACCAATGAACGGGCCGTGGCCCTTGCCGAACGGCTCACGGAACTTGCGCCGGGGGACCTGGACAAGGTGCTTTTTGCCCCGGGCGGCACCTCCTCTGTGGGAATGGCCCTGAAACTGGCACGGGTGGCAACGGGCCGGCATAAGACCCTGTCCATGTGGGAATCCTTTCACGGCGCCTCCCTTGATGCCATTTCCATTGGCGGCGAGTCCCATTTTAGGCGGAATATGGGGCCGCTGATGCCCGGCACCGAACACCTGCCCCCGGCCGACCCTTACCGCTGCCTCTTTAATCCCGACGGCGACTGCGGGAACTGCGGGCTGCGGTGTGCGGGATACATCGATTACGTCCTGGACCAGGAAAAGGATGTGGCGGCCCTGGTGGCCGAGCCCATCCGGTGTACCTACGTGGTACCGCCCCCGCCCGGCTACTGGGAGGCGGTACGGGCGTCCTGCGACCGCCACGGCACCTTGCTGGTTTTTGACGAAACCGCTGTCTGCCTGGGACGGACCGGCAGGATGTTTGCCTTTGAGAATTATGAAGTATTGCCGGACATGGTGGTATTGGGCAAGGGGCTGGGAGGCGGCATCTTTCCCTTTTCCGCCCTCATTGCCCGGGGGGATCTGGATCTGGCCGGGGACCGGGCCCTGGGGCACTATACCCATGAGAAAAATCCCGTGGCCTGTGCCGCGGCCCTGGCCACCCTGGATATAATTGAGGCGAATGGGCTGCTGTCCCGGGCCCGGCGCCTGGGAGCCCATGCCATGGCCCGGCTTGGCTATTTAAAAGAACAGTTTCCATTGGTGGGAGATGTCCGGGGCCAGGGCCTGCTCTTTGGTGCGGATCTGGTCATTGACCGTCAGTCCCGGCAGCCGGCAGCCCAGGCCGCGGACCGGATCATGTACGCCTGCCTTGAACAGGGCCTGAGCTTTAAGGTGTCCAGGGGCAGTTTTCTCACCCTGACCCCGCCCCTCACCGTCAAACAAGAGGAACTGGAACAGGCCTTTGATATTATCACCAATGCACTTACCCATGAAGCCTTAAGGAAAATCTAAAGATGAATGAACATACGGCCATACCTGAAAAACCCTATCTGCTGCTGACCCCCGGCCCCCTGACCACCACAGCATCGGTGAAATCCGTCATGCTCCGGGACTGGTGTACCTGGGACCGGGAGTATAATGATATCGTTGAAAATATACGGAAAAAGTTAGTCTCCCTGGCCACGGACAGCCCAGGGTATACCGCCGTTCCCATGCAGGGCTCCGGCACCTTTTCCGTTGAGGCCTGTATCGGGACTGCCGTTCCCAAGGAGGGCAAGCTTCTGGTCCTGGCCAACGGGGCCTACGGCCGCAGGATGGCCGCCATTGCTGACCGCATGGGGCTGGCCTGGGCCATTCAGGATGCCGGGGATACCGCCGCCCCGGATCTGGGGGCGCTGAACCGGATTTTGGAACAGGACAAACAAATTACCCATGTGGCCGCGGTCCACTGCGAAACCACCACCGGGATGCTCAATCCGGTCAGGGATATCGGCCGGGTGGTCCTGAAACACGGAAAATCATTTATTGTCGATGCCATGAGCAGTTTCGGCGGCATCCCCATGGATATGGCCGAAATCGGTGCCGATTACCTGGTTTCCAGTGCCAATAAATGTATCCAGGGGGTGCCGGGCTTCGGGTTTGTCATCGCCCGGGAAGCGGCCCTGTCCCGGACCCGGGGGAATTCAAGATCCCTGAGCCTGGATCTTTATGACCAGTGGGAAACCATGGAAAAGGGAAAGGGCAAATGGCGTTTTACCTCCCCCACCCATGTGGTCCGTGCCTTTGCTGCCGCGCTTGATGAACTGGAACAGGAGGGGGGCGTACTCCGCCGCTGGGAACGCTACAGGACCAATCAGCAGATCCTGGTAACCGGGATGGCATCCCTGGGATTTACGCCCCTGCTGCCGGGGCCGTATCAGTCTCCTATTATTACCGCCTTTTACAGTCCGGACCATCCTGAGTATGAGTTTTACCGGTTTTACAACCGGCTCAAGGAAGCCGGGTTTGTGATTTATCCGGGTAAAGTCACTGAATTGCCCACCTTCCGTATCGGAAACATCGGAGATATTTTTCCAAAGGATATTGAAGGATTGGTGCTGGCCGTTGAATCGGCCATGTACTGGACATCCTGATTTTTGGGGGGAAGGGGGCGGGCAGAAGAAAACCCCGCGCCGGGTCCCCTGGGGGACCGGCTGCGGGGCGGGGGATCAGGCGAGAAACTCTTTAATATATTGAATTACGGCGCGGCATCGGTCCTCAAGTGCAGAAATTTTTTGCTCCAGGTTCTCCGGGTCCTGGTGGCGGCCGGCGGTTTCAACGGCCAGGGCCGACTGGGCTGCCGGTTCTGCCGCCAGGTACCTCAGGGTGCCCTTGAGCGTATGGGCGGTATTATCTATTTCCTCAAAATCCAGGTCCGCCGCCGCTGATTTCAGGTTCCCAATCATTCCCGGGTAATCAGCCAGAAAATCCTCAAAACACTCTTGGATCAGTTCTGCATCATTGTCCATGATCTCGTTGAGTGAATCCATATTCACCGGGGACAGGGTCATTTGTCCGTTACTCCCCTTAAGAGTTCTTTTTCTGGGCCCAGAATTCCCGGCTTTCCTTGAGGAGATCGTTGATGTCGTCATCCAGGTCTCCGGAGTCGGCACCCTCCCCGCCGGTGTCTGCCGTCGGTTCTTCGTCTTCAAGGGATTCTGCCGCCAGTTCGGCTGCCAGATCCGTGTTCAGATCATCCTCCGGTTCCGCGTCAAGCCCGTTGTCAAGGATATTTTCCAGATTCTCTTCCTCTTCATCCTCCAGATCATAATCAGGAAGATCAATGGAGAGGTCATCTGTGGCGCCGGCGTCAAGGTCGACCGGTTCATCGCCGGTCAGCGCCTGGTCCGGGGCAATGGCCTGGAGGTCTTCAAGTATGTCTTCCTCTTCAACATCCGCCTCCAGAGCCTGTGTTTCCGCCGGATCAAGCACCGGTGCCTGTTCCGTGCCGGGTTCCGCCGCCTGGGCGTCTTCCGGTTCAGACCCGTCGGCCTCTGCTGCCGGCGGCTCTTCAATCAAATTGCCGTTCCGGTCAAACAGGAGGCTGCCGCTGAGGTTGACCTGGAAGTCCAGCCTGAATGCAATTTCATTGTCATGGACAACAATCTTGCCGCCCTTGGGTTCCATGGCCGCCATGGCCAGCCTTTCCTTGAGGATTTCCCTCACCGTCCCCGGATCCAGGTCTTCCTGGACCGAGGCGATCAAATCTTTTTCTCCGTTTTTAATGACTTCCGGATCTGTGATTTTCATTGGAACTCCTCGTGCTAAATATTGTAGGCGCTATTGGCAAAGCTGGTTTCGATGAAGCTTTCAAGGTCGATGATCTTGCCGATTTCCATGACATCATGCATGTAGCGCTGGATTTTGTCCAGGTCCGACGCTTCCGGGTATAGGCCGTCCCAGCGGATGGCCATGGGCTGGGAAAATACATTCTGGAGCACCTGGGGGTTCAGCCCCAATTTGCCCTGGGGATCCAGGAAATCAACGGCGATCTGGGCGGCCCTGTTTTTGTCATTTTCAATGTACTCGCCGGTTTCCACCAGCATGGATACAAATTCCTGGACCGCTTCTGGGTGGTCCTGGATAAAATCCTTCTGCATGGCCACAATGCAGCAGGGGTGGTTTTCCCACCGGGTGGCCGAATAGAATTCCAGGTTGCCGATGTCTCCTTTGATGGCTTTGGTGGCAACAGGTTCCGCCACCATGAATCCGGCCACATCTTCATTTTCCTTCATGATGCCGGGCATCTTGATGGGCGGCACAACCTCGAACCGGACGTTGATGGCCTTTTTGCCGGGAACGCCGGGCTTGAGACCCAGTTCCTTGAGGAATTTGTGGGCCAGCATGTGGTGGACGGACATTTTATGGGGGATGTCCACGACCTTATATTTATAGAAGCTCTGGAGGGAGTCGAACCGATGATCGTAGTGCCGGGACCGTACAAAGGTGGAACCGTTCTTATGGGCAAAGAGCACCAGCTGGATGGGGGAGTCATAGGCAAATAGGTCCATGGCAATGGGCGCCAGGACAAATGCACAGTCAATTTCCCCGCTTTCCAGGCCTTCCTGGATGGGATTCCAGCCGGCCATGAGGCTGGTGGTCAGGTCAAAATGCTGGGGTTCAACCTCCCCCTGCTGGATACGGTGTTTCAGGGCGCCCAGGGCCAGGTGGTCCGTGATCTGGATATGGGCCACATTCAACTCCACCCGTCCGCCGATGACACTTCTTTGTTTGGTCACCCGCTGTGCCGGTCCGGAGTCGCCGGAAAACGCCTTTTCAATGGCCTGGGTGATCTGTGCTTCATCAAAGGGCTTGGGGCAGTGCGCGTTGCCGCCGGCTTCCATGATGGCCAGCTGCTGTCCCTTGTCCGACTGGGCGGTGGCCATGATAAAGGGCAGGGTTTTGAATTCTTCCATATCCCGCAGGGCCTTTAAAAAGTCCAGGCCGTCCACCTGGGGCATATTCCAGTCGGAAATAACCAGGTCGGGTTTTTCAGCTTTGACCTTTTCAATACCGTCGGCACCGTTGACGGCCATAACAAGGTTGGTAAATCCGGCTTTTGCCAGGATCTGTTTGAACATGATCCGCATGGTTCCGGAGTCGTCCGCCACAACAATTTTGATGTTAGGATCTACCGCCATAAAAAAGCTCCTTAAATGATATATGTATACTTAAATCTATGTTTATTATTCTTAAATTGGGGGTTTACCCTTTCCAGGACCGGCTGAGCATACTCTGAAATTTTTGAAATGTCCGGTCCAGTATAAAACCCAGCATGCCGATGGCAATGATCATTGCCATGAGCTTGTCGTATTCCATAGTATCCCTGGCGTCGTTGATCAGGTAACCCAGTCCCGACGACACCCCTAAGAATTCTGCCGGCACCAGGACAATCCAGGCCACCCCAAGGGCCAGTCTCAGGCTGGTCATCATATGGGGAACGGCGTAGGGTACGATAATGGTCCGTATGATCTGAATATTGTCGGCGCCCTGGTTTCTGGCCATCTGTATCCACTGGGGATTGATGTCCATGACGCCGATGGCCGTGTTCAGTATTATAGGACAAATGGTGGCCATTACAATCAAAAAATATACGGCAGATTCAAAGCTGGTAAATAAAAGCAGGGCAATCGGCATCCAGGAGAGGGGGCTGATCATCCTGATAAATTGGATGGCGGAATATGAAAGTCCCCTCAGCCGCGGATAAAAGCCTACGATGATCCCAATGGGAAGTCCCATTACCGCCGCCAGGGCAATGCCCGCAACGATCCGCCGCAAGCTGGTGAATACAGAGAGCCAGAATCTGCCGTCACCAGCGGCATCTGCCAGGGCCGCCAGGGTGGGGCCGGGCAGAAAGCCGGTAAACTGGGCATAATCCGGACGGGAGAAAAGGACGCCGGTAATCAGTGCCCAGAGGCCTGCAAAGATTCCCAATCCGGCCAGCTCGTATTTCCACCCCAGCCAGATGCGGGTGAAATAAGGGCTAAGGCCTGCCTGGCGAGATCCGCGCTGGGAAAATGGGTTAACTGATTTCAACAATTTCTTCCCTGGTAAATGGTTTTTCAATGTCACAATTGCAGAACCGTTTGATTCCGCCGATGCCATCCAATGCCCGGCTCACGAATCGGTCATCCACCAGCTCACGGGCGGCTGCGCCTGAATCCAGCCCTGATAGGAATGCCGTGCTGCCTTCCACCAGGGTCTCCTTCATCCGGTCCACTATAAACCGGGTGGCAGACGGAAATGGGTAAGGCTGGAAACCGATCCGTTCCACTCCCCACTGGGGGTGAACCAGTTCCTGTTTATCTATCGTCCCGAATACCCGGTTCAGCACCTTCTGGGGGACGGGAAGATAGCCTTCCCCGTCCCGGCTGAGCAGGTGGGCCGTCTCCATTGGATTGGCCATGCACCAGGCCTGGGCCCGGACAATGGCGTTCATTGCCTTCTGGACCATGGCACTGTTTTCACGGATCAAATTTTCATGGGTGACGATAACACAACAGGGGTGATTTTTCCAGATATCCCCTGAATAACGCATGATCCTGGCCGAGAATTTCTCCTGGGACAGGGCGTTGAAGGGATCTGCCACGATAAAGGCATCTATTTTTTTGCCCAAGAGGGCGGTGGGCATGTCCGGCGGAGGCAGGATGAACAGGTTGACCTCCCTGTCGGAGAGGGGGGCGGACTGGGGACGGATGACCGGGGTCAGTCCCTGGGTCCGCAGTCCCATCTGCATGAGCAGGTTGTGCATGGAGTACCAGGAAGGCACAGCCACCTGTCTGCCGCTCAGGTCTTTGAATCCCCTTATTCCGGAATTGCCCCGGACCGTCACTGCACTGCCGTTGGTATGGTCCCAGGCCAGCACCTTCACCGGCACCCCCTGCCTGAACCGCATCCATACCGGGATGGGAAAGAGCATGTGGGTCAGGTTGAATTTGCCAGCCAGAAAGGACTCGGTGAGCACCTTCCAGGACCTGACCATGACCGGCCGTTCCACATTCAGCCCCTCCTGGGCAAAATAACCCAGGCCGTGGGCCACCAAAAGGGGGGTGGCATCGGTGATGGGCAGGTAGCCCAGTTTCAGGGGGCTTTGCTTGGCCAGCCCCGCTCCGGGCAGGAACAAAGGACCTGCGGCGGCAGCCCCTGCAGCCTTGGCCGTTGTTTTCAAAAAATCCCTGCGTGTCATCTCAGGCATCAGATCAACCTCCGCTTCACCTGATAGGCGCTTTTAAAGCGTTCCAGTATTTTGGTCCTGAATCCTTTTATCTGGTGATGGTGCCTTTCCCTGGGATATTCCGCATTTATTTCAATCATTTCGGTCGCTGTTGCCGGATCCCCGCCCAAAAGGACGATTTTATTGCCCAGACGGACCGCCTCATCAATGTCATGGGTGACAAATACGGCCGTGAATTTTTCAGAGAGCCAGAGATTGGTCAGTTCTTCCTGGATATGGGCCTGGGTAAAGGTGTCCAATGAAGCGAACGGCTCGTCCAGAAGCAGGGCGGAAGGGCGGCCAACCAACGCCCTGGCCAGACAGACGCGCTGGGCCATGCCCAGGGAAAGATGCCGGGGCTTGCTTTCTGCCGCCCCGGTCAGTCCCATGATTTCCAGAAACTGGCTGACCCGGTAATCCAGGTCCTGGATGTCTTTGCGGAGTTTGCAGCCGTAGGCTACGTTTTCCCGTACACTGAGCCAGGGAATCAGCACGGGCTGCTGGAAAATCATGGACCGCGAGGGGTGGATGCCCGATATCTCTTTGCCGTTTACCCGGATGGTGCCTGAAGTGGCGGGCTCAAGGCCGGCGATCAGGTTGAGCAGGGTGGTCTTCCCGCAGCCGGATTCGCCCAGGATAATAACGAAATCACCGGGATCAATGTCAAAGGAGATGTCCTTGAGTACCAGGTGGGGGGCTTCTCCTTTGCGCTGGTAGGCTTTGCTCAGTTTTTCGATTTCTATTTTCAGCAATTGAACTCCTCAAGGGCTTGGCGTGCAAAGCCTGGGACAACAAAATTTTCCATATCAATGGGGCCGGGCAGCAGGCCCATGTTCTCTCCCATGTAGCGGGCAATAACGCTTAATAGCTCCGGTTCGGGAACCAATAGCTCCGGTGTATATCGGATACAGGCCGCTGCCAGGGCCCGGCGGACCAGGCCGGCCGGTTTCTGCAAAAAGTCTGCGGCCAGCGGAACCAACGCGTCATCCTGGGCCTGGATGCGGGCGTCTATAAATTCTGCACACCGGAAAAAAAAGCTGACAAGGGCACTTATATCGGCTTCCCGGCCCTTGAGAAGATCCCGGTGCACCACAAAAGCGGAGCCGGGATGGTCAGGCCAGAGATCCTGGGTGGCCAGCAGATGCCTGGCACCGCCCCGGTCAATTGCTTCGGTGCCGAAGGGGGCTTCACAGATAAGGGCGGCAATCTCCCCATGGTCCCTGGCTGCCATCTCCGGCATGAGAAAGGAGGGGATGGATTCGGCGCAGACCCCCCGCCGGTCGCCGGCCTTTTCCGGGATCAGGTTTCTGGCATCCAGAAAACGGTGCAGCAGCATGTTTTGGATGGACAGGGCGTGGGGGATGAGGACGCTTTTTCCCCTGAAATCTTTGATTTGCTTCACCCCGGTGGCGGCCGCCATCCGGCTTCCCCCCCTGTGGGTGAACATGACCAGGGCAATATCCTGCTTTTGCTGGGACAATGCCATGGCCAATGGGATGCTGATAAAGGCGGCGTTGATATCTCCGGACTGAAGGCCACGGGCGACCTGCTCCCAGGAATTCAGGGGCTGAAGATAGATTTCGGGCACAGAACCGGTCAGCCTGGGAGCGGCCGGCCGGTTACCCGGTGGTTCCCCGCAGGCACCTGCCGGGGCCAGTATTAAATGGTCAAGAATGTTTAAATGTCCGATGCGGATATCCACAAATGACTGCAATCCTCTATCTTTACATTATATTTTCAGTGTAAATCCATTTATTACCACAGCCGTCGGGCAATTGGCAAGTTCAGGTGAAACGGGAGGGTGAGAATGGTAAAAAAGGGGGGTTGATTCAGGGCTGCAAATAGGATACAACCAGGGCGTAAAACCTGAAAAAAATAGATAATTTTTAATGACCACACATTCAGATTCACCGGCTGTTCTGGATTATTTCCTAAGGCCCGGTTTTATTTACCTGCCTGAAAAACCCACCGTTATTTCAACGGTGCTTGGCTCTTCGGTTTCCGTCAGCCTTTACGACAAACGGCTGAAAACCGGCGGCATGAACCACTTTCTTTTCCCCCATGCCGGCACCGGACAGAAAACCACCGCCCTGTACGGCAACATCGCTGTTCCTGTTTTAATCCGGATGATGATGGAAAACGGGTCAAAACGCGCCCACCTTGAAGCACAGATTTTCGGTGGGGCCTTTAACCAGGAAATTTCACCCATGGATATCGGCCGGGATAATCTAAGGACCGCCAGGGATATCCTCACCAGAAAGCAGATTAAAATCGTTTCAGAGGATGTGGGGGGAATTAAGGGGCGGAAGGTGGTATTTAATACCAACTCCTACGAAATCGGTATCCTCAAGGTAGACCGGCTAAGGGAATCCGACTGGTATCCCTATGACGGAGACCGGTAGCCGATTCAATTCCTTTGGTTAGCGGCGGGTCGCAGCCCATGCCGTCTAATGGTTGCAAAATTGGCTTTCGGTACCGGCAGGTCACAGCTTCCCTTTCCGGATAATGGCCACCAGCAGCCAGATTCCCATCACCGCCGCCGTGATGAATCCTGCAATACCGATAACGGAAACCCCGAATACCAGGGGGGGGATGGCCGAGTTGAGCACGATGGCCGAACCCAGAATCAGGGACGCGATGATGATGGCAAAGGATATCCGGTTGGAGGTCTGGTCCTGGGTGGTCATCAGTTTTTCCAGGCCGTCCATCTGAACCACGGCTTTGAGCTTGCCCTGTTTGGCCAGTGAAATGAGCTGGGCCGTATCCGACGGCAGGGTCTGGAGCAGGGCAAAGGTTTCCTTGGCAATCCCGGCAATGTCACTGGACACCCTGGGGAAGGAATATTTTTTCAGGGTGGCGGCCCGCACATAGGGCCGGGCGTGGCCCACCATGTCGAATTCAGGGTCCAGTTTCCGGGCCACCCCTTCAATGGAAATAAAGGCCTTTATCATGAGGAACAGGTCCGGTGGGATGCGCAGCCCGTGCTCCGCACACAGTTCCAGGAACTGGTGGACCATGCGGCCGGGATGGATCTCCTTCAGGGCCCGGGACAGGTGGATGGATGAGAACAGGGCAATATCCTTCTCAAGCTTACCCATCCTGGGGGGGGTATCGAACTCCGCCAGCTCACAGAGCAGCCTGGCCGTCATCCGTATGTTTTTGGAGGCCAGGCCGTGGAGAAGATCGATGAACAATTCCCGGGTGGCCTGGTCCACGAATCCCGTCATGCCGAAATCCACCACGCAGATTTTTGAATCCTTGAGGATGAAAATATTGCCGGGGTGGGGGTCGGCATGGAAAAATCCGAATTCAAAGACCTGGCGCATGATGAAATCGGCCCCGGCCCGGGTAATCTGTTTCCTGTCCAGCCCGGCCCGGTCAATGGCCTCTATGTCGTCGGCCTTGATACCCTGGATAAACTCCATGCTCAATACCCGCTGTCCCGAGCAGGACCGGTAGACCCTGGGGATCCGGATGGTGTCGTCCTTTTTAAACTGGCCGGCCATCCGTTCCATGTTGGCGGCCTCCACTGTATAGTCCAGTTCCTTTTCCAGGGTGGCGGCAAATTCCTCAACGATTTTTACCGGTCGGAAAATGGCGATTTCCTCGATATTGTTTTCCATCACCTGGGCCAGGTAATGGATGATTTCCAGGTCCACCTCAATGATTTTCTGGATGCCCGGGCGCTGTATTTTTACGGCGATGGGGGTGTCCCGGTCCAGCATGGCCCGGTGGACCTGACCGATGGAGGCTGAGGCAAAGGGGCGTTCCTCCATGGAGTGGAAAACCTGGTCCCAGGGTTTGCCGAACTCGCTGTGGATGATCTGTTTGACCAGGTCGAACCCGAATGAGGGGATTTTGTCCTGGAGCCGGGTCAATTCCCGGGTCAGGTCCACGGGCACCAGGTCCGGCCGGGATGAGAGCACCTGGCCCATCTTGACAAAGGTGGGGCCCAGTTCCTCCAGCATCATCCGGATGCGCTGGTTCCGGGAAAGCTTTTCAACCTTTTCATGGGGCTTGGCAAAGGGAATGAGACGCAGCCCCGACTCGATATAGTAATTGATGTTCATGGCATCAATGATGTTCTCAAATCCGTATTTGAGAATGATGCCGATGATCTGCTGGTACCGGACCAGGTGCCGGTACCGCTTGGTGATCCGTGTTACGGTTTTAATGGAAAGCATGGGTAAAGAAGAGACCGGGAGATCAGTCTTGTTCTTCTTTTAATTTTGCAGTCAGGTCGTCCATGCGCTTGTTCAACGCGTCGATGTCTGACCTGGAGGGCAGGTCCAGTCGCTTTAGGATGGATTCGATGGTTTTTTCAATTTTCGTATCCAGATCAGATTTAGCGTCGTCATAACGCTTCCGGCAGTCATCCAGGAATTCCTTGGCTTCCTGCTGGTTCATTTCAGATTGCTCCGCAAATTCCTTTGCCAGGGTTTCGATTTCCTTTTTGGACCGCAGGGCCATTCCAACGCCGGTGAGCAGGCTTTTTTTGATGGTTTCAAGCATGGTGATACCTCCGAAGTTTCAGCAGCCGGCCCCGGGCATCCCGGGGCCGGCGTGTGTTTACTTTGAACCGAAGGAGACGTTTAGAATATCTTCTACACAGGTGTCCCCTTCCAGGATGGCATCCATCTTACCATAGGTTGCAGGCAAAAGGGTATTAATAAAAAATCTGGCCGATGCCATGGTGCCGGCGTAGAAGGCGGCATCCTTGTTTTTGGCGGCCTTGGCGGCAACGGCCTCCCTGTCCAGGGAACCGGCTTTTTTAGCCAGTTTGGGTGCGGCGGTCATGGCCCGCCACAGGTGCATCCAGGCAAAGGTGACATCCCCTGTGATTTCCAGGAAGGGGTGGGCAAAGGCATAAGCATTCAGGGCCTTGTCGGACCTTGACCGGCCGCCGATATCCGCAGCCAGTTCTTCCAGGCGGGAAACGGCCTGGGCCACCTTGTCCGCCAATACCTCAACCCCTTCAACGCCCTTGGCTTCTTCTATGGTGGCCTTCATCTGATTAATGAAGTAGGCAAAGCTGTCGCCCTTGTTCATGGAAAGCTTTCTGCCCAGAAGGTCCATGGCCTGGATGCCGTTGGTGCCTTCGTAGATCATGAAGATTCTTGAATCCCGCATGAGCTGTTCCACCGGGAATTCACTGCAGTATCCGTAGCCGCCGTAAACCTGGACCCCGTGGGAGCAGACTTCCAGGGCCTTGTCGGTGATATAGCCCTTGACGATGGGGGTGAGCACTTCAATGAGTGCGGCGGTCTGGGCCTTGAGGGCCTCGTCTTCGGTGGTTTCCACAATGTCCTGGCATTTGGCATAATAGTAGTGGAGGGAACGCATGCCTTCTGTGTATGACTTCATATTGAGCAACTGCCGCTTCACGTCGGGGTGGTTGATGATGGCCACGCTGCTGAAATCGCCTTTGGCCGCCGCCATGTTCCGGCCCTGGATGCGGTTTCTTGCATAATCCAGGGCGTACATGTAGGAGGCGGAAGCCACGGCAAATCCCTGCAAGCCCACAAAGGCCCGGGCTTCGTTCATCATCTGGAACATTTCGGGCATGCCCTTGTTCACTTCGCCCAGAAGTGTGCCGATGGCCGGTCCCTTGTCTCCCAGGGACAGGGTGCAGGTGGCATTGCCGTGGATGCCCATTTTTTCTTCCAGGCCGGTGCAGACCACGTTGTTGAATTCACCCAGGGAACCGTCTTCATTGACCTTGTATTTGGGGACAAGGAAAAGCGAAATGCCTCGGGTGCCGGCCGGAGAGCCTTCGATACGCGCCAGAACCGGGTGAATGATGTTGTCGCAGAGGTCGTGTTCGCCGGCGGAGATGAATATTTTCGTGCCCTGGATGGAATAGGTGCCGTCATCGTTGAGGGTGGCCGTGGTGGTCAGCGCCCCCACATCGGAACCGGCATCGGGTTCGGTGAGGAGCATGGTCCCGCCCCATTCGCCGGCAAACATTTTTTTCATGTACAGTTTTTTCTGGGTCTCGTCCCCGAATGCCTCCACCAGTTTGGCGGCCCCGTGGGTCATCCCGTAGTAAAGCATGAAGGCGGAGTTGGCCCCCACCATGTATTCAAGGGCGGCACAGCCCACGGTCTTGGGCATGCCCTGGCCCCCCACCTCGGGATCATCGCACATGCCCAGCCATTCGCCTTCACAGAACAGCTCCCAGGCCCGTTTGAAGGAGTCCGGAGTGGTGACTTTCCCGTTTTCCAGGGTGCAGCCGATTTCATCCCCTTCCTTGAAGGTGGGGAGGATTTCCTTTACGGCCAGGTTCCTGGCTTCGGAAACAATCAGGTCAATGGTCTTTTTATTGAATTCCTCAAACAATTCATGGTCAACTGTCCCGATCTGTTCGTGCAATACAAAGTCCACGTCACGCCTGTCTGCGATAAGCTGTGCCATATGTCATCCCCTTTTTCGTTATTTGGTTACGGGTTGATATACCTGCTTCCTAAGCAGATTAAATAATGATTGTCAATATATGTATGCCAAAAAGTTTGATATTTTCAAACTATTTTTGAAAATGATTAACAAACATAAAATGAACCCGGTTTAACCGGCTGTCCGACCCCATAAAATAAGGGGATTCGGGATGATTCTTAAAAAAAATATTGATTTTAGGCCCGATTCATACCATATCTATAAAAGTGTGCTCAGTTGTGGGGTTATTCTAACTTGAGGGATGCAGGGGGAACATGCGAATAAAATGTTGGGGATCCAGGGGGTCCATATCCGTATCCGGCAGCCAATATAACCGGTATGGAGGTGATACCACCTGTTTCGAAATCCAGTCGGAATCAGGGGAAATCATCATTGTCGATGCCGGCACCGGTATCCGCCGCCTGGGCAAATCCCTGGTCCGGCGCAAGGTAAAAGAGTCTCACCTGCTGCTGACCCACACCCACTGGGACCACATCATCGGTATTCCTTTTTTTCATCCCATGCTATGCAAGGATTGCCGCATCATCGTCCAGGACCGTACCTTTGACGGCCTCAATACCCGGGCGGTGTTCGGCGAGGTGATGAAACACCCTTTTTTCCCCGTCGGCCTGAAGGATTATCGGGCCGACATCCGGTTTGACCCGTCCTTGAACGGGCGCTTTTCCATCGGTCCCATCACCGTTGAAAGCATCCCCACCTCCCATTCAAAGGACAGCCTGGGGTACAAATTTACGGAGAACGGGAAAACCTTTGTATTCCTTACAGACAACGAACTGGGCTTTGCCCATGCCCAGAGCCGGTCCCTGGACGACTATATTGATTTTTGCAGGGACGCGGATGTCCTATACCACGATACCGAGTATCGGGATGAGGAATACGACGGCAAAAAAGGCTGGGGCCATTCTTCGGTTTCCCAGGTGCTTGATCTCGCCCTGAGGGCCAATGTGGGGCAGCTGGGCCTGATCCATTTCAACCAGGACCGGATCGACGTCCAGGTGGATGAGATGGTGGAGCAATGCCGGCGTTTCTTTAAAGACAAGAATAAACCCACCAGATGTTTCGGAGTTTCCTGCGATTTTGAAATTTCCCTTTAAGCCTGTACTCCAGGCCGTCTGCCACCCCAGGGTGGTGACCATGTGTTTTTTCGGGTTCTCTGCGGGGATTCCCATCCTTTTGATTTTTTCCTCCCTTTCCCTGTGGCTGAGGGAGGCCGGGGTGGACCGGTCTGCGGTGACCTTTTTTTCCTGGGCCGCCCTGGGATATTCCTTTAAATTTGTATGGGCCCCTCTGGTGGATCAGTTGCCCATCCCGTTTTTGACCCGGCGGCTGGGCCGGCGCCGTGCCTGGATCCTGACTGCCCAGGCTGCCATCATGGCGGCCATCGGCTGGATGGCAATGATAGACCCTGCAGGCGGACAGGCCCGCCTCCATCTCATGGCTGCGGCAGCCGTACTGCTGGGATTCTCTTCTGCTACCCAGGATATCGCCATCGACGCCTACCGCATTGAGTCGGCCGGAGAAGAACTCCAGGCCATGATGGCCTCGGCCTATATCGCAGGATATCGGGTGGGAATGGTGGTGGCGGGTGCCGGCGCCCTGTTTCTGGCAGACCTGTTCGGTTCGTCAAAGGGTCTCTACCATTACCCGGCCTGGCAGGCCACCTACTGGATCATGGCCGGCGTCATGGTGGTGGGGATGGTCACCACCCTGGTGATCCATGAGCCGGAAACCGGAATCACCGGTGCGCCGCCATTGGAGGCCGGGGGCCATGCCAGGGCATTTCTGCTTTTTATTCTGGCGGCCGGCGGCTTTGTGGGCTGGTTTTACCTGACCCGGGATGCGGCCCCCTGGCTGAAATCCATGCTGGGCGGCTGGATGATAAACGGGCACCTTTCAGGGTTTCTGGTGGAAGCTTTAAGGCTTTCCGGCGGAATTGCAACGGCCCTGGCCATTGTCCGGGGGCTTGCCGCTGCAGGGCTGGTGAACCGTGAGATGGTCAGAGCGACCTATATCGAACCTGTATCTGATTTTTTCAGCCGCTACGGCATCGCCGCCGCCTGGCTGATTCTGGCACTCATCGGCCTTTACCGGATTTCGGATATCGTTCTGGGGGTAATTTCCAATGTCTTTTACCAGGACCTGGGCTTTACCAAGACCCAGATTGCCGGCGTGGTGAAAACCTTCGGCCTGTTGATGACCATTGCCGGGGGATTCCTCGGGGGCGGCCTGACCTTAAGATACGGCGTCATGCCCATTCTATTTGCCGGGGCCCTGCTGTCGGCCCTGACCAACCTGCTCTTTGTGGCCATGGCCCAGTCCGGGCCCAGCATTGTCCTGCTCTATCTTGTGATTTCTGCGGACAATTTGGCCGCCGGTCTGGCATCGGCGGCCTTTGTGGCCTTTTTGTCCAGCCTGACCAATATCCGGTTTACAGCGATTCAGTATGCCGTGTTTTCTTCGCTGATGACGTTGATCCCCAAAGTGTTCTCAGGATATTCAGGCACCCTGGTGGACAGCCTGGGATACTCCTCTTTTTTCATGCTTACTGCTGCCATGGGGCTGCCTGTACTGGTTCTTATCGTTCTCTGCGGACGCTTTCTCACACCGGCCGAATCACGGCGGATGGATTGAATTTTTATCTTAAATTGATTTTTAACCGTTTATATTTGGAATAAATCCTTTCTTTCACCATTCATAAGAATACATATCCCACCGGGCGGATCTTCGAAACTTATAGGTATTTCACTTATTGCAAAAATTTTCGAAAAAATCGCCCGGCGTGAAAAGCGGACCGTAACGGGCGCCGTACGGGAGGATCGGCGAAAAGTATGGAAATAACAAGGCTAAATAACTCTTGACAAAGAAAATAGTTTTTCCTACTTAGAACTTGGGGAATGCCAACAAAAAAATCCTGATACCTGTATCCATAAGGACGAGCCACTGCGACCTGTCCTCCCTGAGCCTCGACCCTGAAGATTTCAGGATAAACCGTTGGCCGCATCCGGATGAAAACCCGGTTTCTCACATCACACCGCTTCCTATACCGGCCGGGAGCATCCGCAAGCGAAAAAGGTAAGATAGGGTATCCGCCCAAAGAATAAAACAATGTGTATGCGTAGACCCGCTTTATCAAATGGAGAGGTGACGTATAAGACTTGTGAAGTTCGTACAGAATAAACGCATCTGCATCGGACAGGAAACCGGTCACAGACCGGAGGGGAGTTTTGTCGAAGGCCGGCATCTGCATTGGACAGGATGCTTGGGCGGCCGCAGGATCCCCGTTTATATCTTGTCCCACAACGGGCCAGGGTACGGATGCATTCAATCAGGCGGATTAAAATTTTAAACCCGGTTGCCGGTATACGGTAACCGGGTTTTTGTTATTATCCGTGCCCGGTAAGTGACGGGCCGGAAAAATGGCCAATGGCTGTTAAAACGGTGAGGAGGTATGGAATGACTCGAGAGGTAACATCACAGAAGGATCTGGCAGGAGCCGTAATGGTGCTGGGCGGGGGCATTGCAGGGATGCAGTCCGCCATCGACCTGGCCAATTCCGGCTATTATGTCTATCTGGTTGAAAAATCTTACGCCATCGGCGGCATGATGGCCCGGCTGGATAAGACATTTCCGACCAACGACTGCACCATGTGAGTAATCTCACCCAAACTGGTCGAGGTCGGCCGGCATCTGAACATCGAATTGTTGACAAACACAGAACTTTTGGAACTGGACGGAGAGCAGGGGAACTTTACGGCCAAGATAAAAGAGCGTCCGCGTTATGTCGATCTTGCAAAATGTACCTCCTGCGGGGAATGCGCCAAGGTGTGTCCGGTGGAAACTCCCAGCGAACACAACCAGGGGCTGGCACCCCGGAAAGCCATTTTTAAACAATATGAACAGGCCATCCCAGGCGCCTATGGAATCTCCAAACGATCCATGGCACCGTGTAAGGCCACATGTCCCGCCCATGTCTCCATCCAGGGATTTATCGCCCTGATGCAGCAGGAAAAATACCATGAGGCCTTGAAGCTATTCAAGCAGGAGCATCCCTTTCCGGGCTCCTGCGGCAGGGTCTGCCACCATCCCTGTGAATCCGTATGTACCCGGGGGGATGCGGACCAGCCGCTGGCCATCCAATACCTTCACAGGTATCTTGCGGATCTGGATTTTGAAGGGGAGGATCCCTGGATTCCTGAAGTACCGGAAAAACGGGACGAAAAAGTCGCCATTGTCGGCTCCGGCCCGGCCGGACTCACCACCGCCTATTACCTGGCCCAGAAGGGGTACGGGGTGACGGTATTTGAAAAATTGCCCGTCAAGGGCGGGATGATGGCCGTGGGCATTCCCGAATACCGTCTGCCCAAGGCGGAGCTGGAAAAGGAAATCGCCGTCATAGAAAAGCTGGGGGTTGATATTAAGACCGGGGTGGCATTCGGAACGGACATCACCCTGGACAGCCTTAAATCCGACGGATATTCTGCTGTTTTCATGGCCACAGGCCTCCACGGGTCCAGGGGGCTGGGCGTCAAGGGTGAAGATCTGGACGGCGTGCTGAAAGGCACTGAATTTTTGAGAAACGCCGCCATGGGCAACGGTGAAAAACTCTCCGGCAAAACCGTGGTTATCGGCGGAGGCAACGTGGCTGTGGACGTGGCCCTTACCGCAAGGCGGCTGGGCTCGGACGATGTCACCATGGTCTGCCTGGAAAAGCGGGACGAGATGCCGGCCTGGGATTACGAAATCGAAGAGGCCCTGGAAGAAGGAGTGAAAATCGTCAACTCTTTGGGCCCCATAGGGTTCCACGGCACCGGCGGCAAAGTCGAAGAAGTCGCCTTCCAGGAATGTACTGCCGTATTCGACGAAAACGGCCGGTTTAACCCACAGTTCGACGACTGCAAGCTCACCTCCCACGACGCAGATAATGTCATCGTGGCCATCGGCCAGATGGGGGAAACGGATTTCGCGGACAAGGAAGGAATCCGCCTGACCCCGCCCGGCGGATACGAGGCCGATCCCGTGACCCTTCAGACCCCCATTGACTGGGTGTTTGCCGGCGGCGACGCCTATTACGGCCCCAAATCCGTGGTGGATGCCATTGCCTCGGGCAAGGAGGCGGCGGAATCCATTGACCGGTTCATCAACGGCAAGAACCTGAAAGCGGGCCGGGAAAAGAACTATGATTTTGAAAAACCGGAGATCATTGATGTACCCAAACTTGACCGGGTAAAACCCGAACATGTCCCCGTGGCGGGCAGGGAAGGCAACTTTGTGGAAGTCACCCAGGGCCTGGTTAAGGAACTGGTGGACCAGGAAGCGGCACGATGCCTTTCCTGCGGCATCTGTTCCGAGTGCTACCAGTGTGTGGAGGCCTGTCTGGCCGGGGCCATCGACCACGAGCAGCAACCCGTGGTCAGGGATGTCAGCGTGGGCGCGGTGATAATGACCACCGGCGCCACCACCTTTGATCCCTCCGGCATGTCTGATACCTATATGTACCACCGGTCCAAGAATGTGATGACCTCTCTGGAATTTGAGCGGATCCTCTCCGCCGGCGGTCCCACCATGGGACATCTGGTGCGGCCCTCGGACGAAAAAGAGCCGGAAAAAATCGCCTGGCTCCAGTGTATCGGTTCCAGGGACACCAACCGCTGCGGCAATGGGTATTGTTCCTCGGTCTGCTGCATGTATGCCATCAAGGATGCCATGATCGCCAAGGAACATTCGGAAAAAGACCTGGATGCGGCCATCTTCAATATGGATATGCGGGCCTTTGGAAAGGATTATGAAAAATACTACAACCGTGCCGCAGAACAGGACGGGGTGCGGTTCGTAAAATCCCGGATTCATTCGGTGACCGAGGAGCCGGGCACGGACAACCTGGTCCTCAAGTATGCCGATGAAGCGGGACAGATGCAGGAAGAGATTTTTGACATGGTTATCCTTTCGGTGGGGCTCACCATTCCCGAAGAGAGCAAGGCCCTTGCCTCCCGCATCGGTGTGAACCTGGACAAATACGGGTTTGTCCAGACCGCCACATTCAATCCCCTTGAAACCTCAAGGCCGGGAGTCTATGTCTCCGGCTCCTTCCAGAGCCCCAAGGATATCCCCTCCTCGGTGACCGAGGCGTCGGGATCCGCCGGTGCCGCCGGTATCCACCTGGCCCCGGCCCGCCACACACTGACCAAAACCGTGACCATGCCCGAAGAACGGGATGTCCTGGGTGAAGAACCCAGGGTCGGTGTTTTTGTCTGTCGCTGCGGCATCAATATTGCCGGCATCATTGATGTGGATGCCATTGAGAATTACGCCAAAAGCCTGCCCAATGTGGTCTACACCGGCGAGAACCTTTTTACCTGTTCCCAGGATACCCAGGTGACCATCAAGGAGGTGATCGACGAGCATAAACTCAACCGGGTGGTGGTGGCCTCCTGCACCCCCAAGACCCATGAGGGCATTTTCATGGATACCCTGGAGGAGGCCGGGCTCAATAAATACCTCTTTGAGATGGCCAATATCCGGAACCAGGATTCATGGATGCACTTCCACGAACCTGAGCAGGCCACAGCCAAGGCCAAGGACCTCATCCGCATGGCCGTGGCCAGGGTCTCCACCCTGGGGCCGCTGCACGATAAACGGATTTCCATCATTGACAAGGCCCTGGTCATCGGCGGCGGCATCGCCGGCATGACGGCGGCAAGGGGCCTGGCCGATCAGGGGTTCCATGTGACCCTCCTGGAAAAGGAAGACCGCTTAGGGGGACTTGGCAACCGGCTCCACCACACCATTGAGGGGGACGACATCCAGGCCTTTGTCAAGGATCTGATCAGCACCATGGAAAACCACGATAAGATTGACGTGCTTAAACAGGCCCTGGTGGTGGGATTCGGCGGCTACAAGGGCAACTTTAAAACCGAGGTTCTGGTGGGACCCGCCATGAAAGAGGTGAAAATAGACCACGGTGTCATGATCGTGGCCACCGGCGCCAACGAGTATAAACCCAAGGAGTTCCTCTACAACGAGAGCGATAATGTGGTCACCCAGCTGGAACTGGCCGATC
Source organism: Desulfobacter sp. (assembly GCA_028768525.1). NCBI lineage: Bacteria > Pseudomonadati > Thermodesulfobacteriota > Desulfobacteria > Desulfobacterales > Desulfobacteraceae > Desulfobacter > Desulfobacter sp. Next base: position 5,559,020 of record CP054837.1, read on the forward strand.
TCATCGAAGAGGGCAGGGCCGACAACCTGGACCGGGTGGTGATGATCCAATGCGTGGGATCCCGGAACGAGGAAAATCCCAACTGCTCAAGGATCTGTTGCCAGAATGCGGTGAAGAACGCCATCGCCCTCAAGGAAAGAAACCCTGAGACGGATGTATTTATTCTTTACCGGGATATGCGGATGTATTCCATGATGGAAGAGTTCTACACCCAGGCACGGAACTTGGGGGTGATCTTCTCCCGGTTTGACCGGGATGATCCGCCCCAGGTGGCCCAGGCCGACGAAGGCCTCACCGTGACCTTCAGGGACCATGTCCTGGGCCGGCACATAGAGGCCTCCTGCGATATGGTGGCGCTGAGTGCCGGGGTGAAAGCCTCGGACACCGAGGAACTTTCCACCATTATCAAGACCCAGCGGAACCCCGAGGGCTTTTTCATGGAAGCCCATGTCAAGCTGCGGCCCGTGGATGCCGCCACTGAAGGGGTGTTCATCTGCGGCACGGCCCACGGTCCCAAGCTCATCACCGAGACCGTGTCCCAGGCCATGGCCGCGGCCTCCCGTGCCACCACCTTCCTGGCCCAGGATTACTTGACCCTGTCGGCGGTGGTGGCGGAAGTGGACCAGTCCCATTGCGCATCCTGCCTGGTCTGCGTCAGGTCCTGTCCCTACCATGTGCCGGTGATCAATGAGGAAGGGGTCTCCTATATCGACCCGGCGCTCTGCCAGGGCTGCGGGGTCTGCGCCTCGGAATGTCCGGCCAAAACCATAAAATTGAACTGGTATGAAGACGAATCATTGCTCAGCAAGGTGGAATCCCTGCTGGAGGGGGTAATATGACAAAAGAATTCGATCCGGCCACATTCGATCCGGTGATCCTGGCCTTTTGCTGTAATTACTGAGGGTATTCAGCCGCGGACCTGGCAGGTTCCATGAGACTGAAGATTCCCACAAGCTTTAGAATTATCCGTCTTCCCTGTACCGGTAAGCTGGACCTGATTCATGTACTCCGGGCCTTTGAAAAAGGCGCCGACGGTGTCTTCTGCGTCGGATGCATGGAAGGGGACTGTCACTTCAACCAGGGCAATTTCAGGGCCCGCAAGCGAATTGAGCAGGCGGCCCGGCTGCTGGACACGGTCGGCGTGGGCGGAGACCGGGTGAGAATGTACAACCTCTCCTCCGGCGAAGGACCGCTCTTTGCCCAGTATGCCACGGAAATGGTGGAACACATAAGGGAAATGGGGCCCAGCCCCATCCGGCTGCAAAAGCAGAAAACGGCCAGCAGTGCGGCCGCTTGAGACGCATGATCAAGCAGATGACTTATTAACCGCTGATATGAGGTATAGGTATGATAATAGCAGAGAAAAAACCCATTGAAGAGATCATTGAAGAGGTGAAGGGCTATGACCGCCTTCTCATCCTCGGGTGCAACGAATGCGTCACCGTGTGCGAGGCCGGGGGCAAAAAGGAAGTGGAGGTGCTTGCATCTGCCCTGCGCATGTATTTCATCACCCAGGGCAATGAAAAAGTGATTGATGAGCGGACCCTTGAACGCCAGTGCGACCATGAATACTTAGAAGAAATCCGGAGCAGTATTGACGATTACGATGCGGTGGTTTCCCTGGCCTGCGGGGTGGGGGTTCAGTTTACCGCAGAAAAATACCTGACCACCCCCATTCTGCCCGGGGTGAACACCGTCTGCCTTGGGGCCAATGAAGACCGGGGGCTGTGGACCGAACGATGCCAGGCCTGCGGCTCCTGTATCCTGGCGAGAACCGGCGGCATCTGCCCGGTGTCCAGGTGCGCCAAACGGGTGCTCAACGGCCCCTGCGGCGGTTCCACCAACGGCAAATGCGAGCTGGGCAAGGATACGGACTGCGCATGGCAGCTCATCGTCGACCGGCTAAAGGCGCTGGGCAAGATGGATGACTATGAAGTGGTTACCCCTATCAAAGACTGGTCCACCGACAGAGCTGGCGGCCCCAGAACCGTAACCAGGGAGGATGTGAAGATATGAGCGAGGTAAAGACTGAAAGCAGGCTGGAAAAGGTGATGAGAGCAGGCCACCTGGGCGTGACGTCGGAATGCGGTCCCCCCAGGGGCAGTGACCCGGAAGAAGTCCGGCACAAGGGCAAACTGATCAAGGACCATGTGGATGCCGTCAACGTGACGGACAACCAGACTGCCATGACCCGCATGTCATCGCTGGCTGCCTGTGTCCACCTCAAACTGGAGGGGCTGGAACCGGTTCTCCAGATGGTGACCCGGGACCGAAACCGTGTGGCGCTCCAAAGCGATATTCTGGGGGCGGCCTCATTTAATATAAACAATATGCTCTGCCTCTCCGGCGACCACCAGAGTTTCGGCGACTGTGCCCAGGGCCAGAACGTCCATGACCTGGATTCCATGCAGCTGGTCCAGACCGTAAGGTATATGCGGGACGAGGGCAAGTTCCTGGGCGGGGATGATATACACCGGCCGCCCAAGATGTTTGTGGGCGCGGCCGCCAATCCCTTTGCCGACCCCTTCGAGATCCGGATCCCGAGACTGGCCAAGAAAATTGCCTGCGGCGCGGAATTTATCCAGACCCAGTGTATCTACAATATAGATAAGTTCAAGGAATGGATCCGCAGGGCCGTGGACCGGGGGCTGACGGAAAAGGCCTTTATCATGGCCGGGATGACCCCCATGAAGTCCGTGGGTATGGCCAAATATATGAAGAGCAAGGTGCCCGGCATGGACGTGCCCGATGAGATCATCAAGCGGCTTTCGGGTGTGGAAAAGGGCAAGCAGGCCCAGGAAGGCATCGACATCTGCGTTGAGCACATCCAGGAACTCAAGGAGGTGGATGGCGTGGCCGGTTTCCATGTCATGGCCATTGAATGGGAAGAAAAAGTACCCGAGATCGTTGAGCGGGCAGGGCTCTATCCCCGGCCCGAAGTATAAATGGAATATATGTGTTAGACAAAATGCGTTAGGCTGTAGTACGGCCCCGGTTCAGGAAAATCCTTTACCGGGGCCTCTTTTTTTATTATGAGATAGTACAAATGAGTTGAACGCCCCGTTTTGGGTCCATCACCGGAAACAGAACCCGAAGGAGAGAACCGCAAGGAGATAATATGGCTGTAATCGTCAAATATATTGTTGTCAGGAATGGAGAGGAAAAAATGACGTTTGTGACAAAGAAAGAGGCAGACGCCTATGACAAGATGCTGGATATTGCCGACAATCTTTTTAATTTCCTCGGAGACGCAGACCTGAACCTTGACGAGAACCAGCAGGAAGAAATATCCCTCCTCCTGGCCCAGCGCAGGGATGAGATCATGCCCCTTTTAAGGGGGATGAAACCCAAAAAAGAGGCGGCCCCGGCTAAAAAGCCCGCTGCAAAGGCGCCGGCTAAAAAAGCTCCGGCAAAAAAGGCATCCGCCGCCAAACCTGCCCCCGGTAAGTCAAAGGCGCCGGCAAAGCCTGCCAAGGCCGCTTCCGCAGCAAAGAAAACAGCAGGGTAACCTTTAGCTGCCTGCCGGTATCTTTCCTTTATCGAACCACCGGCGGGCAACATAGATGAAGGGGGTGTCCGCCGCCCCCACCACCCATTTGAGAATATAGGTGGTCCAGAAAATTTCTATCAGCGCCCCGGTCGGATATACCCCCCAGAAGGCCACAATGGTGAAGAGGGAAGAATCAATGAACTGGCTGGCCATGGTGGATGCGTTGTTGCGCAGCCACAGGAAGCGTTTGGCCGGGAATCTGTTTTTCCAGAATTCAAATGCCCATACATCGTGGGTCTGGGAGATGAGATAGGCCAGGAGGCTGGCGCCTGCAATCCTGGGCATGAACCCGAAAATGGTGGAAAGGCTTTGCTGGGCAAAATCATCGGCTGCCGGGGCAAAGGCCAGGGCCAGGTTCATGAGCCCCGTCATCACCACCAGGGAAAAGAGACCGATGTAAACCGCTTTTCTGGCGTCCTTTTTACCGTAAATTTCCGAGAGAATATCCGTCACCAGAAAAGATGAGGCATAGACAATATTGCCAAGGGTTGCCGTGATGCCGAAAAGGTCCACCAGTTTGATGACCTGTACATTGGCCACGATGGCCGCCAGGGGCACCCAGGCGTACAGCCCGGTGCGTCCGAAAAAACGGTATGCGATGAGGATGCATCCGAAGTTGACGGCCAGCATGGCCGCCCAGAGAAGTTCGTTCAAGTTAATTCTCCAGTTTTGTTGAGGCGGGTAGCTGTGACCGCCGGGTTAAATATTCAAAAGGGTGGCAAACCTACCAGATTTTAACCAAAAAATCAAATGACCACCGCCGCGCTTGCAGGGTGATCCCATGAACGTATGGAGGAACCCGGCAGGGGCAGGGCAAAGGCGCGCCGCTAAACTTCAGCGGTCTTCCTGACCGCTGAAGCGCGATCCGGCCGGCCTTTGTCGTCCATGACAGTCCGGCCTCCGACGCCGCTCTGCCCCTTTGCCCCCCCCTGCCTGGACATCGGGGCCTGTCAGGCATCAGGGGATGTCCGTAAAGTATGCCCGGGTGTCCACCACCCGGTGGATGGTGTAGGGGGCGCCCGGCCTCAGGATAAACTCGCTGGCCCCGAAGGGGGCATTGGGATTGCCCCAGTCATAGGTATAGCCCAGCCCGGTCCAGGGGATCCCGGGGCGGGTCCTGAAATCCTGGAAATATAGGTTTTTGTAGAAATTGGCATAGTCCGAGATTCCGGCCACCCGGGGCAGGGGATCCGGAAATGAAAGGTCGCATTTTTTATCGTCCACTTCCGGGTCCATGCAGGGACGGAACATGTCGGCCGGATCCACCCAGAGTTCGATAAACACATCATAGGTCCAATCCGGTTTCAGCCCCAGGTACTGCTTGAGCCGAAGCTCAAGGGCGGCCTGTTCTGTGCCGGGGTGGGTCTTAAGGTAGTTCCTGCCGAATGCCCGGACCTGGGGGGCGGTTGTCACCCAGGTGACATAGGCTTCCGCGCCATCCGTCCGGGTTTTTCCCTTGTAAAAGCGCTCGTAACTGTTCCGGCTCTTCCACATGACCACCAGCACCCGGTTGCCATCCGGGTGAAAGATAAGGTCGGGATTATCTGGCCGGACCGGTATCAGGTTGTCGTACACATCCTTGGGCGCCACCACGGATGCGTCCTGCACTGCCCTGTCAAACTGCGTGGTAGCGGTGCAGGAGATGATATTCAGACATGCCAGAATAAGGATAAAATACGGTTTCACGATGCGTTCCTCTGAAGTGATTGGGATTACATTTTATCGGTAGTCGCCAATTTGACGCCCAGGCCGATAAATAGTCCCCCCAACCCGCGATCCATCCAACGGGATACTTTTTTATTGTTGCTGAGATATGAGGTCAGTTTTCCCCCGATAAGAATGAGAGGCGGTTCAACAAAGGCGGCGGTAGCTATGATAAGAAACCCATGAAGGAATAATTGCGCACTGACCGGGCCGGCGCCTTCCACCGCGAATTGCGGGAGGAAAGCGAGGAAAAATACCGCAACTTTCGGATTTAATACCGACACTAAAATCCCCTGTTTAAAAATTTTTAGCAGACCTTTGGAAGCGGCATGATCTGTTGTGGAGATTAATACGCCTTTCGAACACAGTGCATGGATTCCGAGCCAGATGAGATAGGCTGCTCCCGCCCATTTTACAACCAGGAAGGCCATGGCAGATGTGGCCAGGATCGCAGATAAACCCAAGGCGGCAAAAAGAACATGAATAAACGCGCCGGACCAGATGCCGAACATGGCCGAAAAGCCTGAAGAGATGCCCCTCCTGGCTGTTTGCCCAAGGATAAACGCCATGTCTGGTCCTGGTGATAAATTTAACAAAAAGGCCGCTGTAAAAAAGGTAACCCAATGTGAAAACGTATAATCGAACATTATTTAAATCCTATGTGGTTTAAGACGTTAGCGCCGCCCTTCACCCGCCGGGCGTGAACACCGGAAGCAGTTGAAAAGAGACAAAATTTGTTAATGTAAAACCCTTCCGAAAGGCCGCGCAGTAAGCCTGGTTCCTCTCCAGCGTTTTATACACATTATATTGTTATTACCTGTTTGCAAATATCATCTCCGTTTAATATTGATTTTTGCAATTCTACTTTTACTGGACGGTTATAAATAGTTTCGAATATTTGTTTTGTATAGCCCACTGTACAGTTACAAAGAAAAGGATGGTTTATTTTTCCACTTGTTACCATACCACACGAGCATTGTTGATATTCTATTACAATATCACTGCCTTGTTTCTGAATGGTCGGTTTGTTTTGGTATAGCTCGCGGTGGCAAATTTCAAATATTAAATCATCGTCTGAGAAAGTACTAACAGACTGACGAACTTTCAGAATTTTACTGTAATCGTTTGAAGATTTAATGCATTCTCTACCACAATTTTCAACAATTTTAATTGCAACTTCATCACCAACTAAATTTAATTCATGCAAAATGGTATTAATCCATTTCGATTTATCATCAGTTTCCATTCTGGCCTCTTACGTTGGTCTTTGATGTGTATAAAAGTGGTGATAACTGGAAATTTTACATACCCTATAACTGTAAAAAATTCCCATGTTATCTCGTACTATCAACTCCGTCCTGGAAAAAAATATTCCAGGTGATCACTTTGTTTTAAGCTTTCCATGATAGCCCATTTTATCAAGATGTTTATGGAAAGCATCTTTTAGTCGACAAAATTGGAGATTAACTGACATCTCATTTTAGATCAAGTCCAGGCTTTTATATCTGCTTCGGGTGGCATCGGGGCCGTCTGAATCTACAGTGCTACTCTTGTTCAGAGCAAAGAAATAATTGAATTTCCCCCGAGCAGCTCCCGTTGACATGCATATGGCATTTGCCGATTCCAGGGATAAACCGATGCGTTATTCCAAGCGCATCTAACCAGCATTTGATTCTGTATAGAACACCGCAGTCATACCGTTCAATAACGCCCAGCCGTTTAATCCCTGCGTAAGCGAAGCATTTATTTTGATTAAATTCCCATGCCATTTTGTTTTGTTCAGGATAGGTGAATCTCACATTCATAAATTCAGGAATCATTAATTGGGCGGCTTCGTCAAAAAACGATTTAAATTCATCATAGTCTTCAATCGGCTGAATGCAATCCAAGGTGTTTCTCACCCGTTTAATTTCAATTGAAGACAGCGACTTTATCGCTGATTTGTTGAGCTTGTTTGCCACCTCAATCCCAAATTCTTGCAGGCAGTGGAAAAACCACATGCCGTCATGGGTCATCCAGCATTTGTTCAGAAGATCCACAGTCTCTTTCTGGGTAATATTTGGGGCTTTTTGCAAGGTCACCTCCTGTTAAAACAGTGCCATATCATATCAATGGATAAGGGGGCTTCAGCCGCGGGGCCCTCTGCTTGGGCCGAATGCTTTTTGCAATGTGCCTTCACTGTTTATGAAAGATAAACGCATCAAAATTTAATCCCTCAATTTTTTGGGAAACCAGATTACAATCGGTTGTATACCTGTTCGGATCGGCAGCGTCGGGATGTGACGCATCACTTTTTCTTATCATCTCAATCGACTTTTGATTCGGCTCGAAAAAGCAGAGGACTCCGTTGGATTTGGCGGTGCGGATAAATTCCTGAATAACCTTTATCCGTTGGGATTCTTCAATGTGATGAAGTGTCCCCTGGCAAAAAATGGCATCAAAAGTATGATCATCATATGGAATGTCATTGGCGTTAAAAGGGTGAAACTCAATCAGATGATCAACTTGAACTTTTTCTGCATTCTGACGCCAGTTTTGATTGGCGTAAATGGTGTCATCATCCCCCGGTTCCCCGGTAATCACTTTATAACCATTCAAGGCAAGGGTTATTGACAGACTGCCCATCCCTGTTCCGACCTCTAAAATTTCAGCGGGTTTGGGCAAGTGTAATTCTTTTATCACTTTATCTGTATCCACCGCCGAAAAACGATACGCGTCTCCTAAAATTTCAATCGCTTTTGTGATGCTCATATTACCTCCCCTCTTTTTTTCAGCTTTTTAGCAGCTATGGTAAATGAAAAAAAATCCATAATAATAAACCGTATAGACATAAAATTAATCCGTTTGTTGAGATATCTGTGAAAGTTAGAACAATATGTTTTCCATTTTCCCTGTATCCGAATAGTAAGAAGTTGAATCTGGAAATCGAACTGGAAGAATATCCTGATCCGTACCGGGAATGCAAGGGGAAAGAAATACGATAATAGGTCCGGGGTGTCTGGGGGGATAGGCCGTGGTGCGGAAGAACGCTGTATTGGTGTATGGGCTGCCGGCTGCCAGGACGGCGAAGAGGGTAGGCCATTTACTGCATTCCCGTTGAGGACGGGCGGGAATACTGAAACGGAAGCGTTTCCCCGAGCCACGGCAGGATTATGCTCGAAAATAAAATAATGCCTGGGCCCCGGTCCATCCAATCCGGGGTTGATCGGGGAAGGGGATGGGAATATACTTGGGGTCTCCATAAGTAAGAACCCTATTTCCATTAGAGGTAAATCCTATGAAAGAAAAACCGGTTTCAATTAAACTGGAAGATATCGGCGAGGTGGTGGCCCGCCGCCTTGGCCGTCTGGACCATATCAACTGCTATATCGGTTCCAATGCGGCTACGCCAACGGCAAGTATAGACGCGCTTACCCGTGCCATTAAAGACGAGGAGTGCAGACTGCCCTTCATGAACATGTTCCACATTCTTCTCCATGGACCCGTGCCCTATGTTGAGGCGGGACTCCAGGACCGGGTCATTGCCTATTCCATGTTTTCCGGCGGGGATGTCAGGCAGGCGGCAGACCAGGGCCGTGCCTATTACCTGCCCTGTACCCTGGCCAATATGGACCGGCTCATGGGCAAAGGCTGCGGGTACGAGATGGACATGGTGATCATGAAGGTCCGGCAGAACCCGGCCACCGGGGAATTCAGCCTGGGTCTCTCCGTGGACGCCGTCCATGCGGCCCTTGAGACCGCAAAACTGGTCATTGCCGAAGTGGACCCTTCCATGCCCTTCACCCACGGGCAGAGCATCATACCGGCCCAGGACATTGACTATATCATCGAGGAGGGTGTCAGGCCCGTGTATACCTTTGATGCACCGGATTTTGAAAAGCTCACCAATGAGGAAAAACGGATCGGGGAACTGATCTGCGGCCATTTTCTGGCGGACGGCACCACCCTGCAGGTGGGCATCGGCAAAATCCCCGATGCGGTGGTGGGGGTGATTGCCCGGTCCGGGGTAAAGGATCTGGGGGTGCAGACCGAGCTGTACGGGGACGGGCTCATGTATCTCCAGGAGAGGGGCATCATCACCAATAAGAAAAAGAAGATCAATACCGGCTATTCCACCACCAGCCTGATCATGGGCTCAAAAGCGCTGTACGACTATGTGGACATGCGGGCCCAGGTCCAGATGCGGCCCTGCACCTACACCAATGCGGCCCGGACCGTCCAGGACTGCGCCCCGTTTTTATCGGTGAACACGGCCATCGGGGTGGATCTTTCCGGCAATGTATGGGCGGATTTCATTGATCCTTCCCGTTACTACGGCGGGGTGGGGGGACAGCCCGATTTTGTCCGGGCCCTGAGCCATAAAAAATACGGCACCCCGGTGATCGCCATGAAAAGTCTGACCCATAAGGGGGAATCCAAGATCGTGACGGCCTGCCCCTCGGGCATCACCCTCACCGCCTCGGCCTACGACGGGGTGGTCATTGTCACCGAATACGGCATCGCCGACCTGCGCGACCTGCCCTGGGGGTATAAGGGGCTTGCCATTGCCAGCATTTCCCACCCCGACCACAGGGAGCGGCTGCTGAAAACCATTTATGAGGATCCAAGGATGACCAAGCCCAAGGGATTCTCCCTGGATAAAGTGCCGCCGGGGGTAACCCTGTATTCGGGCAATACGGCTGTGTGATGGGGCTGGATCGGAAGGGGGGAATGCCGTGCCGCTGCTTTTCAATGCCGGCGGCACGGTTGATTTCCTTTAACGCTGTCTATCCCTTATTTGCATTTGGCCGGGGTCGGCGAATCAAATGCATATTTATGAAGGTAGGAAAAAATATTGTTCCGGTCTTTTTCGGATAGTTTTTCCCATTCTGCCGCGCATTCCAGTTTTTTATACTTGTTGGGCTTGAACACCCGTTTCCACTGGGCCTGGGTTTTGCTGTCAGGGCTTAGGGATTCTGCTGTACCGCTGTCGCTGTGACAGGTGCGGCAGCTTTTTCGAAAGGAATATTTTCCTTTGCGGTAGTTGCCGTCGCCGGCGGAAACCGCTGCAACGGATAAACAGATCATGGACAGGCTGAGCACCATAAAAAGGATGATTTTTTTCACTTTGTTTTTCTCCTGAATTAAGTGTTTAGAATTTAACTGTGGCTGACAGGTATACATTCCAGACTTTATCAACAACCGGGAACAGGGTGTCCAGGGCATTGGCATCGGATATGGCGACCGGCGCACCTAACGGATTGCCGCTGCCGGTGTATTCATAGTTGTAATAGCGTCCGCCGAGTTTCACGAAAAAATTGTCCGCGAAAACGGGCTGAATATAATAGGTTTCAAATACGTGGCCCCGGGCCCCCAGTTTGGAATCCACCAGGGAATCCTCGGCCCCTGAAAAATTAAACCAGTATTTTGACCCCCAGTTGTATTCCAGGCCCAGGCGACCGTCGTAGGGCATGGGGAAAATGGCGCCGGCGTAGATGCTGTAGCCGTCCCGGCTTTCAAGTTCCCCGTTGGAATTCAGCAGGCCGTAGCCCAGAAGATTGTAAAAGGGATGCTGGGAGGTCTGCTCCGGGCTGGTATGGCTCCAGGCAAAAGAGAGGAATAAATCAATGTCCTTGTCAAATCTCTCGGACAGATTGGTTCTCAGCAGCAGGGTGGCGGCGGTCCAGTCCCCGATGTTGGTTGTGGGCTCGGTGCGGCTGATATAGGATCCCGTGTTCTGGGCAAAGGTATAGGTGCCGTCGGCGTTCTGGGTGACGGTAAAGGGCATGACGGTCTGGCCTGTGAACCCGTCGGTGATGTCCGGGGCATGGGCCACATTAATGACGGCACTGGTGGTGTCGTCGTCATAGGCGGTGGCAATGAAGCCCAGCATGTTGACATCGTCCACCGGGGAGGTGGCCGACATGGAACTGCTGTTGCCGAAGCCGCTTTCAAATCCCACGCCGTAGCATAGTTTGAATGCCGCCCCCGGAATGCCTGTCAGGTCTTCAAGGCCGAAATTAAGGGAGGCTCCGTCAAACTGCCAGTTGATGATGTGGGCCAGGGGAGACCCGCCTTCAAGGCTGTATTCCCCGTATTCAAGGGGAGGGCCGTCGGTGGAGGGGCGGCGGCCCAGGGAAAAGTTCAGGGGCAGGTTTTCAAGGGGGTGCTTATAATTGAAATAGGCCCTCTCCAGGTGGATGGTGTCCCCGCTGGGCAGGCTTGAGGTGGTCCCGTCCAGGGAAATATTACTCATGCTGCCGTTGTAATACTGGACTTCGGAGCTGTCCCCCCAGACTTTATAGGCGGCCAGCCTGCCTGCGAAACTGAGCTGGGGATTGATTTTCGCCTTCATATTGATGCGGAACCGGTTGGTGAAAATCGCGTCATTGTCCACATCGCTTTTTTCGGCTGCGGGAATGGTATTGGTGGCTGCCATATTGTTCAGTGCCGTCTGGATCTGGGTGGCCGTCGCACCGTTGAATCCGCCGCTTCCCACGGGTGTGAAAAAATTTGTCATCATGGAAGCGGGGGCTGTCAGGACATCGTCATAATGTATGGAATCCCCCCGGCTTCTCAATTCGATGCCCAGGGAGAGCTTGTCTGTGGCGGTGTGCAGTTCGGCCTGGTTGAGGCGTTCATCCATCTCTTCCATCGCCTCTGCTTCTTCGGCTTTTTCTTCCTCCATATCCGCAAGTTTCTGCTGCACCTGGGTCATCATTTCCGTCAACTGGGCCAATTGCTTTTTCAGCGTCTCCACCTCGGTATCGGCCCACAGGGGCGAAGAACCGGGGCCGGCCCATAGGAAGCAACTCAAGAATGCCAATAAAAAAATCGTTTTTATCACTTGCCTGTTTTTTTTCATCCAATTCTCCTTTTTCATCCAAACGTAGTATTATTTTTCTGCTTTTTTTGGGCAGCAGGACGCCCTTGTTTCCTTGCAGGGCCAAAAAAGAGCAAAATGCATACCGAAAAAGGCTGTCCGCATTGTTTCTCCTTTAAATTCAGGCCATAACAGGAAAAAGGGGCTTGTGGACGGCGGCGGAATCTGTTAACACCTTAACAGGTGTTAAGGTATCAATCGTTAATCCTAAGTGAACACAGGTGCCCATGGACATTTCCCGGTATTGGAAGAACATTGTGGATTCGTTGCAGGATGGAATTATGGTGGTGGATACCGGCGGCATCATCCGGGCGGTCAATCCGTCGGTTGAAAAGCTCACCGGCTACCCTAAAGATGAACTGCTGGGGCAGTCCTGCAGGATCCTCAATTGTACGGGATGTAAAATTATCGGAAAGGGCAGAGGGCCTGACTTCTGCAAGCTTTTCACGGTGGGAGAGTCCAAGCTGAAAAACTGTACCATTACCAATAAAGATAACCACGCCGTTTATATCCTGAAAAAAGGGGTTGTCATTACCGATGACCGGGGCAAGATGATTGGTGCCGTGGAGGTGCTGACGGATATGACGGTACTCAGGCGCAAACAGGAAGAAATAGATACCTTAAAAAAGATTCTCCATTTCGAGAACGGATTTTACGGCATCCTTGGAAAAACACCGGTCATGGAGACCATGTTCCACCTGATCCGCCAGGTTTCAGATTCCGATGCCCCGGTGCTGATCCAGGGGGAGAGCGGCACGGGAAAGGAAATGGTGGCCCTGGCTGTCCATGAAAACAGCCCGAGAAAGGGGCAGCCGTTCATAAAGGTTAACTGCGCCGCCCTCAATGAAAATTTATTTGAAAGCGAATTGTTCGGCCATGTTAAAGGGGCCTTTACCGGGGCGGATAAAAACCGGGTAGGGCGTTTTGAGGCCGCCAATTCAGGGTCTATTTTTCTGGACGAAATTGGGGATATCCCCTTGTCCACCCAGGTGAAGCTGCTTCGCGTTCTGGAGGAAAAAGAGGTGGAACGGGTGGGGGAGCATGCCCCATTCCCCGTTGATATCCGGATTATTTCCGCCACCAACAGGAACCTTGAGCAGATGGTCCGCCAGGGGCTGTTCAGAAAAGATCTTTTTTTCAGGATCAATGTTTTTCCCTTGTCCTGTCCGCCCCTGAACCGCCGGAAAGAGGATATCCCTTTGATTATCAATGAATTCATCCGGCAGAACAATGAAAAGAGCAATAAGCCCATCCTGGGGGTGTCGGCGGGGGCCATGGAATTGCTGGCGGCGTACAATTGGCCTGGCAATGTCCGGGAATTAAGAAATGCCATTGAGTATGCCTGTGTACTTTGTCCGGGGGGATGGATCGGAGCCGAACATCTGCCGCCTTCATTCCGGATCGAGAACATCTGCCAGTCCCTGGATTCTGAGTCCCCGGCACCGGAAGGCGCAGGGGAAAGGGCCGCCCTCATTGCCCAGCTCCGGCAAACCCGGGGAAACCAGTCGGAACTTGCACGCCGGCTGGGGATCAGCCGGGTCACATTGTGGAAGCGGGTAAAAAAATACGGGATCAGGATACCCGAAGATATATAGTTAAAAATATCTTGTCTTTTCAAAGCATTCTCAGTGGTATATAAGAGACTGGCTGTACACAGCCAATCGGTTTTCATATAAAAACATTCAACTCCATTCAAAGGGAGCTGTCGTTATGGGTTCATTTCTGTTCCGGCTATTACGGGTGTTCATTGTTCTTGGTATTGCCTTTGGCCTGGCGCTCTGGCTTTTCATGGCCAGGGAGGCGCCGGATAAAAAAGCCGTGGAAAAAGTACCGCCGGGGGTAAATGTAACCCCGGTACATTCCCAGGATCATACGATGGTGGTGGACGCCTTTGGCACCGTCGTCCCCAGAACCCGGGTGAACCTTGCCGCAGAAGTGGGCGGACGCATTGAGTACCTTCATCCCTCCTTCCGGGAAGGGGGGCGTATCCACACCGGCGACCTCCTCATCCGCATTGACCGGCGCAGTTTTCTTCTGAACCGGCAGGGCGCGGCGGTGCGCCTGGAACAGGCTCGGGCCGATATCCGGAATCTGACCCGTGAAATAGAGAATCTAAAGGCCGATGCGGATTTGGCCCGGACCAATATGAAGCTGAGCCTCAAGGAACTGGAGCGGGTCAAGGCCCTGAGCAAAAGCCAGTTTGCTTCCAAGGCGAACCTGGACAAGGCCGAGCAGCAGTACCTGGCGGCCAGGCGCCAGCTCCAGTCCGTGGAGAACGGCCTGGCCCTGAGTCCGTCGCGGATGGCATTGAAAAAAGCAGCCCTGGCTGCGGCCCAAAACGAATTGGCCAAGGCGGACCTGGTTCTGGAAAAGTCTGAGATCAGGGCGGGGTTCAACGGTTTTGTCCTGTCCAAACAGGCGGAAATGGGGGAATTTGTAAACCCCGGACAGGTGATGGGGGTGGTCTATGAAGCCGGTGCCCTGGATGTGGACGTGGGGATCCCCTTTGAGGAGATACGATGGCTTCGGCCGGTGTTTGAGGCCGGAAAAATGCCCGATGCCGAGATTACCATTGCCAACCTGGAAGGCGGGGTGAGCCCGGTGTGGACAGCCCGGGTGGCCCGGATTAAGGCCCGGGTGGATGAGAAGACCAGGACCCTTCCCCTCACCATTGAGATCGGCCCCATTGAGATCTGGCGGCCGGAAAACCGGGACCTGGGCAAGAGCCCCCTGGCCAGTCTCAAACCCGGCACCTTTGTCCGCTGCCGGATTTCAGGAGAGACCCTGGCCGATATCTTTATGTTACCCCGGCACCTGCTCCGGTCTGAAAACACCCTCTTTGCCGTCCGTGACAATAAGCTTGAAATCCGCCGTGTGGATGTGATCAGAAAATTCGAGGGCCATGTATTTATCCGTAACGGAGTTTCGGAGGGTGACCAGGTCGTCACCTCCCCCCTGCCCGTGGCCAGGGAGGGGATGGCGGTCACCATTAAAACGGAGGCGGATTAACCATGAGAGCCCTGGGAAAATGGTCCGTGGAACACCGGGTCACCGTCAACCTGGTGATGGTTTTTCTCATCGTGGCCGGCCTTTTTACGGCCATCTCCATGAAACGGGAGATGTTTCCCCAGTTTTCACTGGACATGATTGATGTCTCGGTGGTTTATCCGGGGGCCACCCCCGAGGAGGTGGAAGAGGGCATCTGTGTCAAGATTGAGGAACAGCTCAAAAGCCTGGAAGATGTGAAAAGCATGTATTCCACGGCCATCGAAGGCCATGGCTCCGTGACCCTGGAGCTGGCCGCCGGAACGGATATCAATGAAAAGCTGGATGAGGTCAGGACAGAGATTGATCTCATTGATTCCTTTCCCGAGGAGGCCGAAGACCCGGTGATCGTGGAAATAAAAAACAATGAACCGGCGGTGTACGTGGCCGTATACGGGGATGTGGGGGAGCGGATCCTCCGGGATACCGCTGAAAAGATCCGGGACGAACTGGTGGAGACCGATGAGATCTCCCAGGCTGAACTGGTGGGGGTAAGGGATTTTGAAATTTCAGTTGAAGTGTCTGAAAAAGCCCTGAGGGCCTACGGGCTTTCCTTTGACCATGTGGTGGGTGCGGTGAAGACCGGCAGCCTGGAGTTGCCCGGCGGAAAGATTAAGACGCTTGGTGGTGAATTCCTGGTACGGGCCAAGGGGAAAAAATATACAGGGGATGAATTTGCCGAAATCCCCCTTGTCACACGGGCCGACGGCACCATTGTCCGGCTGGGGGATGTGGCCCAGGTTACGGACGGGTTCGAGGACAGGGACATCAAGCCCAGGTTCAACGGCAAGCCGGCGGCCATGGTGGTGGTGAAGCGGACCGATTCCCAGGATACCATCACCATATCCAATCGGGTATTCCAGTACCTGGAGGCCAATAAGGACCGGATGCCCAAGGGGATCTCCCTGGGCCACTGGTACAATATGGCCGACATGGTTCAGGACCGCATCGACCTGCTCCTTAAAAACGGCCTCCAGGGATTTATCCTGGTTTTTGTGGTCCTTGCCCTGTTTTTGAACCTGGGACTGGCTTTCTGGGTGGCCTCGGGGATTCCCATCACCTTCATGGGTGCCTTCCTGGTCCTGGCCTATATGGATGCCTCCATCAACATGCTCTCCATGTTCGGGTTTATCATGACCCTGGGGATCCTGGTGGATGACGCCATCATCGTGGGGGAAAATGTCTATTACCACTATTCCATGGGCAAATCCCCCAAAAAGGCTGTCATGGACTCCATGGACCAGATCGGCTGGCCCGTGGTCATGGCCGTGGCCACCACCATCGTGGCCTTTACCCCGCTGATGTTCATCGTGGGCATCATGGGCAAATTCATCTCCATCATGCCCCAGGCCGTGATCTGCATCCTGACCATTTCCCTGGTGGAGGCCTTTCTCATCCTGCCGGCCCACCTGGAGGGGGCGCTCAAGCCCGGAAAACCGAAACCAAAACGGGCGGGGAAACTGGCCTTTCTGCGCATGGGATGGCTGAAGGAGGATATCCTCTTTATCCACACCGCCCTGCGCACCCGGGTGGAGCAGGTGTTCAACCGCACCATCCACGGCCTCTACCTGCCCATGCTGGCCTATTGCGTGAAAAACCGGTATTTCACCCTTTCCATGGGTGCCGGCTGCCTCATTGTCTGCCTGGGGCTCATCGCCGGCGGCCATGTCCCCTTTACCTTTTTTCCCAAAAGTGACTCCAACTGGGTCATTTCCGAAACCATCTATCCGTTGGGCACCCCTTTTGCCAATACGGAAAATACCATCAAACAAATTGAGGAGGGGGCATTTAAACTCAATGATTATTTCAGGGACCGGGTGAAAAACGGTGAAGATCTCATTGTAAACACCTTTTCCCTGGTGGGTGTCATTCCGAGACGGGACTGGAAACCCCCGGTATACGGCGGCCATTGCGGGGAAGCCTGGATAGAGATCAAGCCGGCAGCCATGCGGCCGGATATCTCCGCCCCGGAAGTGGCGGCCAAGTGGCGGGAGTTTGCCGGGGATATTCTGGGTACCGAGCAGCTCACCTTCAATATCATCGGCGGCGGCCCCGGGGGAAACCCCATCGAGATCCGCCTCAAGGGCACGGATTTTGACCAGCTGGAGGCGGCGGCCCAGGAACTCAAGGAAGAAATCGCCAAATACCCGGGCACCTACGACATCACCGATGATTTCCGCCCCGGGAAAATGGAAAAACAGATTTACATTAAACCCGGGGCGGAAAATTTAGGGGTCACCATGGCCGATATTGCCGGCCAGATCCGCCAGGGGTTCTACGGGGATGAAGTACTCAAGGTCCAGAGGGGAAAAAACGACATCAAGGTCATGGTCCGGTATTCCCAAAAAGAGCGGGAAACCGAAGCCAGCATCGACCAGTTGAGGATCCGGACCCGGGACGGCAGGGAAATTCCCCTGAATCAGGTGGCGCATATTGAGACGGGCCGGGGATATTCCGCTGTCAAACGGGTGGACCGCCACCGGGTGATCACCGTGATCTCAGATCTTAACGAGGACGTGGCCAATGCCCGGAAAATCGTGGAAGACCTGCAGGGTGACTTCCTGCCCGGCCTGGTGCATAAGTATCCCGGGATCCGATACGACCTGGAGGGCCAGGCCAAGCGGAGCAAGGAATCCATCGACAGCCTTATCCGGGCATTTCCCATTGCCGCCATGGTCATCTTTGTGCTGCTGGCCAGCCAGTTCAGGTCCTATGTTCAGCCCCTGATTATCATGACCGCCATCCCCTTCGGCCTCATCGGGGCCATTGTGGGGCACTTCATCATGGACCTGGACATCACCATGATCTCCATCTTCGGCATCGTTGCCCTCTCGGGCATCGTGGTCAACGATTCCCTCATCCTCATCGATTTTATCAATTCAAAGGTGAGGGCGGGGATGGGTATCTATGATTCGGTGATGGAGGCGGGGCAGAACCGGTTCCGGCCGGTGCTGCTGACCTCGGTGACCACCGTGGCGGGATTGGCTCCCCTGCTGACGGAAACCAGTTTCCAGGCCCAGTTCCTCATCCCCATGGCCGTGTCCATCAGTTTCGGCCTCATTGCTGCAACGGTGTTGACCCTGGTGTTTGTGCCGGCCCTCTATGTTGTGGTAAAAGATGTCACCGGCCTTTTTGCCGGCAAGGAAACCACCGAAGTGCCAAAGGAAATAAATGGATAATATATTTAATGATGAATTCTGGATAAAGGCCTGGACCGGGGACCGGGCAGGGGACACCTATGCGGTGCACAAGGGGTTCTCCACCCCCCAGTACTGGGACAAGGCCTCGGCCACCTACAACACCAACCCCAAGGAGGTCCGGGACCGGCGCATGGAAAAGGCCTTGAACATGCTGGAATCCAAGGGGCTGCTGTTTGAAGGCATGAAGGTGCTGGACATCGGCTGCGGCACCGGCATGATGGCCATTGAACTGGCACAGCGGGGGGCCCGGGTGACGGCCATGGATTTTTCCCAGGGCATGCTGGACCGGGTCCGGGCGGACCTGACACCGGCGCTGGAGAAACGGATTACCCTGATCCAGGAAGACTGGCACAATGTGGATATCGCCGCCCGGGGCTGGGAAAAGGCCTTTGACCTGGTGGTGGCCTTCATGTCCCCGGGGGTGGCCACCCCAGAGGCCTTTGACAAGATGATCCAATGCGCATCCAAAGGCTGTGCCGTCCGGGGCTGGGCCGCCCGGCGCCAGCATCCCATCCTCATGGACCTCTGGAAACAAATCATGGACCGCCCCCTGGACGACAAGCCCCAGAGCATCCTTTACAAGATTAATCTGCTTTTCTCCCGGGGGCTGTTCCCGGAGATCTGTTTCGACGTGGTGGAATGGGACCAGACCATTCCCCTGGAAAATGAACTGGACAACCAGCTGGCCTTTTTCACCCGGGTCAGCGGCCGGCCCGAAGAGGAGCTGCGCCCCCTGATCCGCCAATACCTGGCCGGGCGGGCCAGGGACAACCACCTGAGCAAAAAGCAGATCGGACTGACGGCCACGGCGGTGTTTCTGACGGATCCTTTGATTTGACCGGGGATTAAATTTTTGTGAGCATGGTTTTGATGATCCGGGAAAAGTGGTCCTGATCCTCGGGGCTGAGGCCGGAGACCAGTTCCTGGGTCATTTGGATGTGGAAGTTGTGGTGCTCTTCAAAGGCCTTTTCCCCCTCGGGGGTCAGCTCAATGATAAAGGAACGGCGGTCTGTTTCGTGGGGTTTTCTTTTGAGCAGGTTCTTTTTCTCCAGCCGGTCCACGGCCACGGTGAGGGTGCCGGTGGTCACTCCGATTTTTTCAGCCAGGTCCTTCATCTTGATGGGACCTGAATGGCCTACCATTTCAATGGTATGGGCCTGGGCCGTGGTCAATCCGCTGTCCCGGACCACGGCTTCCTCCCAGGAGGAGAGTTTTTCATAGAATTCAACAATCAATTCGGACAGGCGGTGAAGCTCCATATGTGTTCCTTTTGCGTCTGGTTAAACCGGTGGGTTGACTGTACCACAAATCCCCACTGCCTGCCAGAGGGAGCGGCTGGGCTCATCTAGGATGAGGAGCGTATATGGATTGATCGGGTGCGGAATGTATCAGCTCTCTTTTTAAACCAGATGCCGGTCCCAATTGTGGTTAGACCAAGCCAGGCCATGATAATGGCCCAACCGAAGAAGAACGGGGGCTCCCAGAAACTGTACCCGCCCCCTTTTATGACCACCTCTTCATAGGTGCCTATTTTCATCCATACTCCCCAGTCCAGGATAAAAGGCAATACCGTAAAAACATACCCCGCCCCCATTGTCAGGGGGACGAGGCTGTCTTTGCCGGTTTTGTAACACCAATGGCCGAAAATATACCCCATGTTTCCCAGCAGTATCATCAGTATCACAAAGATCACCGTAAAATAGGCCACCGGGGGATTATTAAACGGGGTGTCCAGCCAGGCTGTTTTGTACATGGCTTCCCATGCCGGATATGCGGAGATGAGATAAAGTCCGCCCGGCACAAAGCCGCAGCCAAGATAGAAATTCAGTATCCCCAGGGGCTTGCTGGTGAATAGATGGTCTTCCGTCTTTAGATAGTTTTTTGAAAGCAGGGCATAGGTCTGGCCGATGGCAAATGCGGCCGGCAAATCAACTTGTATCATGGATGCAGCCTCCCTCGTTAAAACTCATGTTCGTTACCCCGGCATCCCTTAGGAATCCAGGCGCTGATCGGAACTCTTTTCCGCCGGTATAAACACCCATAAGCCGAATAAAAAACCGGTCAGCCCAACCGCTGCCAAGAGAAAATTACGATTCAGCTCGCCGTGGTTGACCAGCAATACGTTGAAAAAGATGATCACAGCGCCCACGGCAGATTGGGCAAGTATGTTTAGCACCTCTTTTTTTATCCGTTTTTCCAGCCGGTGAAAGAACTGCTTTACGAATCGCCGGTAGAAAATAATCCACAGGGTCATACCGGCAAGAATGCCGCATGCAAATAATGCCCATTCATCATGGGCTACGTTGGAGAATAATTCGTGTAAGCGCCCTAGGCTTGTTGATGGTATCATGGGCCCTCTCCTTTTTATGTATATCCCACAGCCTGTCAGGCCAAGCCCGACACATCAGATGGAGTTGAATGGTCCCTGGAGATTTTACTTGAAAAGAGAGCCGCCGCACTGAAGGTGTTTTTCTTGATACATCGCCGCATTGTGCCGGACTGGTTATAGTTTAAATCCATGGAATAAAAAGCGCAAGCCGAAATCTGTCACCGTTCAAGGCCGGTGCCTATGTTTTCCTATCCCTTTTTTTGTTCCGGTTCTTAAATGCGTTACCCCTGTGTCCCCGTTGTATTCACCCCTCAGCCGGTTTTTCAGGGGCCGGAGTAAAAACGCTTTTACACAGGCGGCGAATTGATGGTTTTACCCATGACGACAACCTCTTCCCCATGGTATCTGCGTTCTTCGATCACGGCCCATCCGCGCTTTAGATAAAAGTTTCTGGCTTCGCCGGTATACAGGTAATAGCGGTCATATCCAAGTTTGAGGCATTCCGCATCTATTGAGTTGAGCAGCCGCGTTCCCACTCCCTGATTCCTGAATTCGGATTTTACAAAGACAGCGGCAAGCCAGGGGAAGAGATGCTGCCTGTCTTCCATATCGCACTGGAACAAAGAGGCCGTCCCCATAAATTCATCCTTCCTGCTGGCAACCAGTGCCAGAGGAATGGCCTTGTCATTCATTCGATCCTTCAATCTGGCAAGCCATTCTTCTGATGTGGAGCCCGGAAACAAATAGCCCCACTCATTGAAACAAAGGCGGTTTAGTTCTTCTGCGAAATGGGGGCTGTTTTTCAAATAGTCAATGTGCATGGCAATCACCGGTAAACGCCCTGGTCAGGTTCTGTATTGAAATTACACCGCCGCCGGAATCGGGCATTTGGGGGCTGCGGTTGATTCCATTGTTAATTAAGCTGATTGTTCAAATATTGCAAGTCGGTTGCAAGTAGGTTGCAAGTCGGTTGCAATTGGATTACAAGGTGGATTACAGGGGAATTTTTCTTGTTATGTGTCCAACCCTTTTCAATTCTTGACAATTTTTTCCACGGCGGTATGATGGATATAGGTGACACCCTGCTGAAATTCCAGCCGATTTGGAATTGGGTCGAAAAAACAAAATTACGCAAAGCGTTTCCCTCCCGAAGTCCTTATTAACCTTAAAAATGAATCTGTTCCTGGAATGTCTATGCATGGTGTTACCATGGCATGCTTGCCCTCTGCATGTGATAAGGAGGTGTCTATGGAAAGAAAAATGCTGGAAAAAAACCTTATTTTTTATAACCCGGGTATGAAAGGAGCGGTGTTTACTTTGGCGGCAAAGAACTATGTCTCTCCTGATCTGGTCCATCAGACCAGGGAATACCTGGAATATGAAACCGAGTATCCTGTCAACTATACCATTGAAAGAAGGGCGGAGCCCAGGCCCGAATGAGTATAACCGATAACCACAAACCCTGCAGGGGGCAAGTGTTTTAACAATTTTTGGGCCATACGGCATTTTTTTCCAGGTGTGTCAAATCCTTGGCTTTTCAGGATGGGGTGTAGAATACGGCCAGCCAGATGGTTGCTTCATCCGGTGATGTCGCTTTCACCCTGTGCCTTTCATTTGCCTTTATATTGAGGTGGTCCCCTTTGGTCATGGTGATTATTCGGCCATCGTCAAATTCAATAATCCCATAGCCCGAAAGCACCATTACCCATTCATTTTCAGGTTGATCATACCACCCCTTTTCCGGAGAGCTCTGCCCTTTTGAGACGATTCTTTCGATTCTGATATTATCTGTTCTGATAATATCCTCGAAGATTTCCTCGGGAATCTGTTCTGGAATACCGTTAAAAATATTGTTCACTGAATTCTCCGGATCACATAAGTTGATGGGGTGCCGTTTAAGCCGCCTTGACCTCATTGTTGCAAAAAATGTTGCAAGCATCTACAATGATCCATAATTTTACACAGCACATTAGACATGTCCAGTGGCGTACCGATGAAAATTTTACGGCCGGACTGAGCAATTCGTAAAAGAGGGGAGTCTCCCCTGTTCTTATGGCACTTCCATCTTAACCGGCAGTCCGCCATGGGCAAAGACCAAGGCAGTACAGGTGCACAAGGGATAAAAACATGAAACACATTTTATTGGTGTCTGTCTTGTTGTTCGTTTCCACCCAGGTGGCGAATGCGCAATCCTTAATAACCATCGTTCGCGGCCAGGATTTCCCCCCATATCATTTTATGGATGAATCAGGCCATGAGACGGGATTCATAATTGAGGTTATTCAGGCCGTTGCTGAGGATATAAATATTGGAATCAAGTTCAAGCAATACCCGTGGTCAAGATGCCTCCGCATGGTGGAATCGGGAAATGCCGATGCCATGATGAATCTTTTTAAAACTGCGGAAAGAGAACGGTTTATGCATTTTTCTAACAATATTCTTGCATATGAAATCAATCAGTTTTTCAAATTGAACAATACGTCCCTCACGTATGATGGAGATCTTGGGGCCTTGTCATCCCTTAAAATCGGGGCAATACGGAATTACAGCTATGGACCGGTGTTTGACAGCGCCAAGCTGGACAATATTTATCGGTTGGAAACGGAAACCTCTTTGATCAAGGCGCTTCTTGGAAAGAGATGCCACCTTATAATTGGCAATAACCGGGTGATAGAAATGCTGGTAAAGCAAATGGGCGTTGAGAATGGGGTTGCCCCGTTATTTCCAGTCGTATCAAAGGAACCGCTTTATTTAGGTTTCTCAAAGAAGAAAAACCATGGCGGATTGTCTGAGACTTTTTCCAGGGCACTGGGAAAACTGAAACGTAGCAATGCCTATGAAAAAATTTTAAAAAAGTTTAATTGATTATCCCGGCCGGAACGCCTGCCATTCCAAAAATCCCCAACCCTCCCCAGCCCTGGGACGCGGACCAATGTCCAGGGGGCCCCGGACGGCCACCGGTTTTATCGCCTTGACTTTAGGGGGGAAACGCAAAATAATGCACTACCTCCCAAGCTGGAGGATGGCATTTAACGAAAAAGGTCAAGGAACCGAATATGTTTACCCTGGCGCTTTACGGTGCGGCCGCCGTCTGCCTTGTGCTCTCTTTCAGGAAAAGTAAAACCAAGACCCGCATGGCCCTGAAAAAGGCCTGGAAGTCATTGGAGAATATCCTGCCGCAATTCTTGTGCATCATTGTTCTCATGGGAATATCCCTGGCGTTTCTGGATGAGTCCACCATCTCCAGGCTGCTGGGAGAGTCCTCCGGAATACTCGGAATGGGCATTGCCGCAGTGGTGGGATCCATTGTATTTATCCCCGCATTTGTGGCCTATCCCCTGGCGGCCTCTCTGCTTGCGGCCGGGGCCGGATATATGCAGATTACCATGTTCATCACCGCCCTGATGATGGTGGGCATTATCACCATCCCCATGGAAATCGATTATTTTGGCAAAGGAATCGCCATCCGGCGGACAATGCTGGCCTTCGGGCATTCAGTTGTCTGTGCAATCGTGATGGGAGTGCTGATGTAATGGCTGCTGTGATGAAACGGTATCGGTTTGCAATGGCACTGCTGGCGTTGAACGCCGGCCTGGTCCTGGTGTTTCCCGATAAGGGGATTGCCGCCTTCAGCATTGAATGGAATGCGGTTTTGGACCTGATTACCTTTATTCCGCCGATTTTTATCCTGCTGGGCCTGCTGGATGTGTGGGTGGAGCGGGAGAAGCTCATGCCGCACATGGGGCCGGGATCCGGCATAAGAGGGGCGGTTCTGGCCTATGTCATGGGGTCTGCCGCAGCAGGTCCCTTGTATATCGCTTTCCCCATTGCAGGAGTGCTCCTGAAAAAAGGGGCCTCCCTGATTAATATTTTCATATTCATCGGGGCCTGGTCCACCACAAAGCTGCCCATGATCCTTTTTGAGGCCTCCAGCATCGGCCTGAAATATACCCTGATCCGGCTGGCCGTGAACAGCATGGGTATCATCCTCATTGCCGTTGTGCTGGATAAGACCACGCCCCGGTCAGTGCAGGAACGCCTCTACCGATCGGGACGCCCATAGAGGCCGGCCCTTTCACCTGGCCGAAAATTTTTGCCTGATTGACGAAAACATAGGAAATTGATAGGTTTAAATCCTGCCGGGCCCCCGGAATGATTCCATAATTATTAATGGCGTCTTAAAATACCCTTGGTTGGGGAGGAGCGGTTAACCAGACACCGGAATGATAGTCCTTAAAAAAATAATTCCCTTTATCTGCGTTGTTTTAGGTGTTCTTTCATCTTCCACTGCTCTTGGAAAAGAGAAGATTGTTGTTTCCGTTGACCAGGGCAACCCCCCTTTTATGTACCAGGAAAACAATGCGGCTGCCGGAATTTACCCGGAACTGATTGCTGCCGTATTTAAGCGCATGGGGGGAAGGGTGGCGGTGAAAGCCTATCCATGGAAACGGGCACTGAAGATGTGCAGGGATGGATTGTCCGGGGTCGGGGGGATTTATAAAACCCGGGAGCGCCTGAAAATCTTCGATTATTCCGATCTCCTTTATACGGAAAATGTATTGATTTATGTGAGAAAAGATCACCCCTTTCGCTTCAACACCCTTTCCGATCTGAAAGGGAAAACCATCGGTGTCTTACAGGGATGGAGCTACGGCGATGCCTTTGACCGCTTCAGAAAAGAGGGGAATGTAATGATCCGGGCCGGCGTCAATGACCATGTCACCTTTAAAAGGCTGTTGAATGGAAATATCTCCTGCCTGTTTTCCATTAAACTGACAGGAGAATTGATCATCCGGCAGACGGGCATCCAGGACCAGGTGGTCGCCCTGCCCAAGCCGGTGGCAGTGAACGGGACCTATCTTGTCTTCGCCAAAAAGGCCAGGAGGAAAGCCCTTCTTGAAAAATTCAATGCCGCCCTGGCTGAAATGAAGGCAGACGGGTCCTATGGGCAGGTGATTCAGGCCGCCATTCCTACCGGGCACTAGCTGATACCCGTATCATTCCCCCATTTTTTTGAACCCGGAGGCCTACCTGGCATATTCGCCGCCTTTTCACTTGGAATCATGGGTTGTTCTTGACAAAACAGATGCTGCATCCTATAAACCGCCGGTATGTATTCAGGTTCCCCATTCCGGGGATGAAAAGGGAATCCGGTTGAATTCCGGAACGGGCCCGCCGCTGTAACCGGGGACGAGGGCTGCATTTGGTCACTGACACCTGTCGGGAAGGCGCAGCAAGTAGAATGATCCGGAAGTCAGAAGACCTGCCTGAATAATTGCAAAGCATCCATGGTAAAAGGTGTTTTCATTAATCCGGGAATAAAAACGGTTTCCCCAAACAAAGGGAGACTGTATGCACCAGAACGGATATATCGCACGCAAGATGAGGCTGCCTGAACTGCAGCCCAAACCGGCCATTGTCATTGCCGCCTTCGGAAGTACCAGCCGGGCAAAAATCGCCCTTGACCTTTTCTCCAGGAAACTGGCCGAGCATTACCCGGACCAGAAAATCTACTGGGCCTATACCTCTGAGATCATCCGCAAAAAACTCGGCCTGCCCAGCCTCCAGGAGACCCTTGCCCGGGTGGAGGCCGACGGGTACCGCAAGGCCGTGGTCCAGGCCCTTCATATTTTTCCGGGAACCGAGTACCAGCAGCTGGCGGAGACCTGCAGCTTTTTTCCGGGAATGCGGGTCTTCCTCGGAGAGAGCCTGCTCCACCGCTGGGAGTTTGTAAATGAAATCCTTGACGCCATTGAACCCGAATTCTTAAGCCCCCAGGAGGGGTATAACCTGATGGCCATCCACGGGACCCCCCTGGCGGCGGATCCTGCCAATATCATTTACCTGGGGTTGGAACGGCTGCTGGCCGACCGCTACCCCAATGTGGGGGTGGCTGCCGTTGAAGGGGTGCCCGACCATGGGGCCGTGTTCGCCAGGATGGCCCGGGAGGACCTTGCCGGCAAATACCGGCGGATCAAAATCATCCCCATGATGTATTTTGCCGGCCTCCATGCCGAAGAGGACCTCATGGGGGACACAGACAGCTGGCGAACCGCGCTGGAAGAGCAGGGCTTTGAGGTGGACTGCCCCATGACCGCAGTGGACGGAAAAGAATATTTCAAAGGGCTGGCCCACTATCCCGAGGTAAATGACGGGTTCCTCAGCCGCCTGGAGCGGATTTACAAGCTGGCATCCTATTATTGATACCCAGCTGCTGATATGCTGAGGGCAGGCCGGGGGTCCGGATCCGACGGCCGGTGATCCCGGCCTGCCTGCTGTTTTTACGGAAAAGTTTTTTCCTGTGTTGACATGTGTGTTTAGCTGGTATACGTTTTTGCCATGAAGAACGATATCCTCAAGATCCACGGTAAATTCCAGTCCCTCATGGAACTGGCCTTGAAACTGGACAGGGCGCCCAAAAAATTCGGAACCGACCAGGACCTTTCCCATTCGGAAATCCATCTCATTGAAATCATCGGCGACAACAGGGGCATGGGGGTGACGGACATGGCCCGGTGCCTCGGCGTGACCAAGGGCGCGGTCTCCCAAAACCTAAAGCGGCTTGAAACAAAAGGGCTGGCCGTCAAATCCCCCGATCCTGAAAATCTGGCCCGGGTGGTGGTGACCCTGACGGCCAAGGGAAAGACCGCCTATTGGGCCCATCGCCACTGGCATGAAACCATGGACGGGGGGTTCAGTGAATACCTCCATGCCCTGGATGGGAACGATGTTAAGGTGATTCTTGATTTTCTGGGCCGGGTGGAGGATTTTCTGGTTCGCAGAACCGGCGCAGCCGGATGATTTTTTTTGCCTAAAGTGTATACTACCTAAACAATATATTAAAAGGAATTCACCATGTATAATTCAGCATTTAAAGGCGATGTATGCAGCCACAGGATTTCATTTTTTCTGGATAATTTTATCCGCAGGTTATTTCAGGATCCCCGGAAGATCGTCGGCCCCTATATCTCATCCGGGGATACCGTTCTGGACCTTGGCTGCGGCCCCGGGTTCTTTTCCCTGGAAATGGCGAAAATGGTCGGGGAGGGCGGCCGGATGATTGCGGTGGACCTCCAGAAAGAGATGCTGGCCAAGGTGGGCGCCAAGGCAGAGGCTGAAAATTTGTCCCATGTCATCCGCCTCCATCAGTGCCATTCAACAGACCTGGCCCTTGATCCGGCCGTTTCAGCCGATTTCATCCTGGCTTTTTATATGGTTCACGAGACCCCGGATTTTAACGCCTTTTTTGCCCAGGCCGCCCCCCACCTTGCACCGGGGGGCAGGTTCCTCGTTGTGGAGCCCCCTTTCCATGTTTCAGGGGCCCGGTTCGAGGAAATTGCCGGGGCGGCAGAGGAGAATGGGCTCTCCATCGCTGACAGGCCCCGGGGAAAAGGGGGAAAAAGCCTGCTGCTGGCAAGGGGGTAGGAGGGGGCGGCCAAAGACCGCCATCGGCTGGGGCAGCCGGAGATGCGGGATTCCGGCTGCCCTGCAGCAGGTTATTCTGATTCTTTTATCTTTTTTGCGGCCAGCAAGGTTGTGGGATAATCCAGCGTTTGATCCGGCTCCTTGACTATGAATTCGCCAAATCCCGCTTCGGCCAGGGCCCCTTTCAACCGGTCCACCGGCAGCGTGTGGGTGGGATATCCCATGGCTTTTGTCATCAGTTCGACCATGGCCATGGGCAGGGCCAGGGGCCCGTCCCCGTCTCCGGAAATGTGATGGGATACGAAATAGCCGCTGTGGGCCATGGCCTGGTTGATCTTTCGCAGAAGCGGTATCAGGGTATTCTCGGCACCGTGGCCGTAAAGAAAATGGGAGACGAAAAACAGATCGTATCCCCGGCCTAAATCAATTTCCCGGGAGAGATCGCAGGCATGGAAACGGATCCGCTCTGCAATTTTTCCCTTCCTGAGCCCGGGGGCCAGGGCCACCACCTCGGACAGGTCATAGACATGGGCGGTAAGGGTGTGGTTTTCCGCGCAGATGGCCGCTGAATAATGGCCGATATTACCGGCAAGATCGCAGAGGCTGTGCAGGCTCTGAAATCCGGGCAGGGCGGTGACAAATTCCACGACATTCTGTATGGCCCCGGCTTTGGCGCCCTGTTCCATCCGCTGGGCCGCCGCTTTGTTTGCCCACATCTTCGGGTTGAATTCAGGGATTTCGCCCTTGAGCGCATTAACCAGGTGGTCAAAGGGCCCTGAACTGCCGGAGTACTGCCGGATCCCGAGAAGCTGGTTGACCGGGGAGGATTCCACCAGAAATTCCTGGGCCACCGCTGCCAGCCGGTATTTTCCCTGACTGATCCGGATCAGGTCCATGGCCATGAGGACATTGCACAGTGCCGCCGTGATTCCTTTTTCGGTGTTGAGTTTCTCGCAGAGCCGGTCAATATCGCTTTCATTACCGTCCAGGGCCTGGAAAAGGCCGATATCCACGGCCGCATTGAGGATGGCCGGCAGATAGCTGAGATTGAGCAGGTTGTGCAGTGTTCTGTATTCTGTCTGGATTTGGGGTAATCGGGTCATCTTTTTTCCTTTGCTGGTGATGTATGGATTTGGGGAGGCCTGCACCAATTGCCAGGACTCCCCGTCTTTGTTTTTTTAGAGCAGCCCGGGGGCCTCTTCAGGGGCGGGCAGGGGCTGCCCTTTCCAGGAGTTGAACAGGCCCGTACACACCGCCGTGAGCACCACTGCTCCGTAGAACACGCCCATCATCTGGATGCCGGAGAGGGCCAGGGCCTTGCCGCCGGTATAGATCAAACAGGCTGTGATGAATCCCAGGGTGGTGGGAAAGACCATTGAAAAGACCATCCATTTATAGGAACCGGTCTGGACCTTTATCATGATGGTGGCGGCCAGGCAGGGCGGGTAGAGGGCGAAAAAGACCATGACGGCCAGGGCGTGGAGGGGAGAGAGTCCCCCTTGGCCCGCCTCGGCGCCCATGCGGTCTTCAAGGCTTTTATTTTCATCAGCCCCCTGCTGGTAAAGCACCCCGATGGTGGCCACCGAGGATTCCCGGGCCGCAAATGAGGAGAGAATGGCCACATTGATCTTCCAGTTGAACCCGGCCCACTGGGTGACGGGTTCCAGGGAGCGGCCCACCATGCCCAGGAAACTGGTGCTGATCTGTTCTTCCTTGATCTGGCGGCGCAGGGATTTGCGTTTGGATACCAGTCCCCGCAGGGCCTTGTTCACCGCTTTTGCATCCTTGTCCTTTTTGGGTTTGAGGAATTTGAACTGCTCCGGGTAATCGGCCCGGAATTTTTCAGCCAGGGCCTTGGAAGCCTCAGCCCCCTTTGTGGTGAGCCTTGCCGTTTTAAAATCGTTGTATACATTGATCATGGAGACGATGGCGGCCTCGTCCCTGAACCGGTCGGCATATTGGGTATGGGCGATTTTTTTGTGGAAGGTGGCCACGGCCTTGTCCATCTGCCCCTCAAAATTGGCCTGCTTTTCCTGGGAGATGCCGGGGAACTGCAGGAGGGTGAAGACGCAGACGGATACAGCGATGACGATGGAGCCCACCTTTTTGATGTACTGCCAGGTCCGTTCAACGGCCCGCTGGCCCACGCCGAAGAGGGTCGGGGGGTGGTATTTGGGCAGTTCCATGACAAAGGGGGCGGTTTCCCTGTGTTTCAGCACCGTGGCGGTGAGCAGTTTGGCCACCAGCAGGGCCACAAAAATGGTGATGGTGGATAAAAAGAGCATGGCCCAGGATTTGTACGGGGCGAAAAACACATTGATGAGCAGGGTGTAAAAGGGGATTTTTGCCAGGCAGTTCATATAGGGCACCGTGAGGATGGTGGCCATGCGCGACCGTTCATCCGGGATGCCCTTGGTGGCCATGATCCCGGGCACGGCGCACCCCCCGGCAAAAACCCCGCCCAGGATATAGGGGAGGGTGGACTGGCCGTGGAGCCCGAAGGCATGGAAGAGCTTGTCCAGGATAAAGGCGATCCTGGCCATGTAGCCGCTGTCCTCAAGGATGGCGATCAGGGAAAAGAGGATGAGGAAAATGGGGATATAGTTGAGCAGGGCATTGGCGGAATCCACCATCCACAGGCCCATGGAACGGATATAGGGATCCTCCAGCAGGCCGGCTGCGGGCAGGACGCCTGCCGCCATGGCCCGGAGCTTTGCCAGCACCGGCCACCAATAGGTGGTCAGCTCGTACCCCTTGACGATGGAAAGCTGGTAGATCACAAATACCGTGGCAATGAGGAAGAGGGGGGCGGCAAATCGGTTGAGGACAATTTTATCGATGGCCTCGGTAATTCTGTCCCGGCCGTCCTTTGCCTCGGCGACGCAGGTGGAGATGATATCCGTGGCCAGCCGGTCCCGGCAGCCCACCATGTAGTCCGGGACACTCATATAATGGCTGTCTTCGAATTTTTTCCGGATTTCCAGGGCGGCTTTGATGGGCTCGCAGTATTCCCCCAGGCCTTGGGAGACAATGCGTTCCGCCTCGCTGTCCCCTTCGATGAGCTTTACGGCCAGCCATCGGGTGGGATAGTTTTCTGCCAATTGACTTGTTTCAAGTCTCTGCTTCAGCGCCTCAATGGCGGGTTCAAGTTCTTCATAGGTGATGTGCAGGGGATGGTGGGCCCTGCGGGCAGCCGTGTCCGCAATGGCGTTTCTCAGCTCCGTCTTTCCCCGGCCCTTGCGGCCCACCGTGGGGATGACGGTGACGCCCAGCCTATGTTCCAGGGCGGAAAGATCCACACTGGTGCCATTGCGTCGGGCCACGTCCATCATATTCAGGGCCACCACAACGGGAAACCCCATTTCCAGCACCTGGAAGGTAAAATAGAGGCTTCGTTTCAGGGATGAGGCATCCACCACATTGACGATCACGTCGGGCTTTTCCGATATAAGAAAATCCCGGGCCACCCGCTCTTCAAGGGAAAAGGAGGTGAGACTGTAGGTGCCGGGCAGGTCCACGGTTTCCACCCGGATGTCCCGGTGGCGGTAAGACCCTGATTTTTTATCCACGGTGACGCCGGGGTAATTGGCAATGTGCTGGTTGGCGCCGGTGAGCATGTTGAATGTGGTTGATTTTCCGGCATTCTGCTGGCCGGCCAGGCCCACCAATAATTTTTGGGGGCCGGATTGGGAGGTATCTGTCATTGGGTTATATCTCTATTGGGATCTGGATTAATCGCTTTCGACTTCGATGAGGCCGGCTTCGGAATTTCTGAGTGCCACCTTGTAATTGGCAACGCAGCATTCAATGGGATCGCCAAAGGGGGCCCTGCGGATCACTTCAATTTCGGTTTCCGGAACAAACCCCAGATCCAGCAGGCGCTGCCGAACGGCCCCCCTGGCATGGTGGCAGCGGATTCTGGCCCGCCGGCCGGGCTTGATATCCTTGAGCCTGCAGCATCTTTTTCTTCCACACATTGTTTTTTTTTGTCCGGGCATTTTGTCCTCCACTAATCTTTATTGGAAAAATGATTTCATTAGATATAATAAACTGGAAACGATATCAATAACAAAATTAAAGAAAGATATTTTTGTTTGATTAGGCTAATTTTTTATTGATCTTTCATTTTAAAGGTTTCAAGGCTCTGCTCAAGCTGGCCGGCCTGCTCTTTCAAATACCCTGAAATCTGGGCGGTTTCCTCGGCACTGGCTGCGGTATTCTGCACCACGGTCTCCACATTTTCCAATTCCGAAAGGGTTTTTTCGATCTCTTTGACCTGAAGCTGGGAAGAGGTTCTGGCCTGGCCCATGGCGCCATTGATCTCCCGGATGATGCCCTCAATCCGGTCCAGGGCGGCCGAGGCATTTTCGACATTCCGGTTGCCATTGGCCACCTTTTCCAGGGTTTCATCCACCAGCCGGCTGCTTTCCATGGCCGATTCCGCACTCTGGGCCGCAAGATTGCGGATTTCTCCGGCCACTACGGCAAATCCCCGGCCGGCCTTCCCGGCCCTGGCCGCCTCAATGGTGGCATTCAGGGCCAGCAGCCGGGTCTGGTCGGCAATGTCCTGGATGGCGGTGACCATGTCGGATATTTGCCGGCTGGACCGGTCAATATCCGACATGGCATTAATCATATTTCCCATTTGTTCTTTTCCTTCCCTGGTGAGGGTGGACGACTGAACGGCAATGCGGTCAGCCTCCCGGGCGATCCGGTCATTCTCGGTGTTTTTAAGCGAGATTTCCCGGACGGTCTCCCGCAGGGACTGGATGGATAGGGCCTGGTTTCCGGTCCACTCTGACAGGGTCATGTTGGCCGAATTGATCTTGGCCGCATCTTCATTCACCTTGCAGGCCGATGATTTGACCTCCCTGAGCAGTGCGCCCATCCGTTCAATGATTTTCTCAAAGGCATGCCCCATCATATCCTGGCCGGAAGCCTTTGCCGCCTCTGCCTGTAAATTCCCGTCCGCAATATCGGCAGCCAGATTCGCCTTGGCCTTAAAATAATCGGTCATTGCCGAAAATGCCCTGCCGGTATCCCCCAGTTCATCGCCCCGGGCCTTGATCCTGTCCAGGATGCCCCGCCTGCGGTCATCGGTTGCGGCGTTTCCCGTTGATAGCTGCTGGGCCATATCGGCCAGGGCCTGGATGGGGGGGACAATATTTCCAACGATTTTCAAACTGGCCGTTCCCCCTGCGGCCAGGGCCAGAAAGATAAGCCCCACCAGGCAGAATGCGGCATTGCGCTGGAATGCACCCAGCCTTTCCATCTGTTCTTCCCGGACGGCTTGTACAATCTTTTCCAGGTTCCGGCTTTGTTCATCCATTTTTTCCATGGTGTCCCGGATGGTGAAATTCAGGTCAAAGTAGGCCTTGAAGGTCTCCAGGTAGATACCGGTATCACGGGTGATGCCGGCGAATAGCTTTGCCTCGCGCCCCGATGGGAAGCTGGGCTTTATCTGGGGGAGGGAGGCCCCCATGGTGGCGGCCCTATCGATGCCCATCAGTTTTTCCATGTCTGATATCAGCCCCCGGCCGCTGGTGTCGTCCTGGTAAAGCACAAAATCCTTGGCCATCTCCTGGAAGCCCAGGGGTTTGTTTATCAATAGGGCGGCAAATGCCCGGCGCTGGGATATCTGATTCATGCCGTCCATAATTTCAAATGCCCGGGCAAGGCCGTTGCCGTCGGCTTCTGTACTGCCGGCTGTTTCTTCCCTGAGGGCGGCGGCTTTTTTTTCCAGCTTTTTTTCCTGGCGTTTCACCGCTTTTTCAAGGGAGAGGGATTTGCCCAGTATGGCCAGGTATTGCTCCCTGAGCCGGTCCATGAGGGATACACCCCGGATAAATTGTTCCTGGGCGGATGTAAATGCCGCATCATAGCCATGGAAGGCGTTGAGAATCTGATCCAGGGAGGCCCTGTCCAGGGAGGAAAGCCCTGAACCTTCCATTCCGGTCCTGAGGTCGGCCATCTGCTTTTTTAACCCGTCATACCGGGCCAGGGGGCCGCCGTCCTTTGTTTTATCCCCTTCAACCCTCTTTTTTTCATTCTCGGCCTGCCGGGCAAGGGATTCCCTGTGGACCATCCAGTGCTGGGCCGCCTGCCTGGCCTGGACGCTTACGGCGACCACCCGGTCCATTCCATCCTTTACTTCCATCTTTTTTTTCACCATGAACATGGTATAGAGTGCGGCCCCGCCTATGAGCAGGGTACAGGCCAGTAAAACGGCAAACCCACCGGATATCTTATGTACAATACGGTATCTCTTCATTTTGATTGCTTTCCTAACTTATTTTATTGTAGCTTTTGTTTGTTGTTTGGGTGTAAAAAAAGTGGGGTGACTAATTCTCATAGAATGGAGGGGTTGTCAAGCCAAATGATTTTATGGATATTCCATTTCAGGCATCATCTTTTTTTGGGGGGCGGTGGGGTTTTTACCCGGCCGCCCGCCGGCATCGGCAAGGTGTTGCGGCCACGGCCGGGGTGGAAAAAAAAGGAAAACTATACTATAAAACCGGGCCATGAGATTTTATACTTCCATGGCCCGGCACTTGGCTGCCGGACTGGCCGCATGTCTTCTTTTTGTGATGCCCTCTGTCATCAATGCCCATCCCCATGTCTTTATAGAACAGCGCATGGACATTTGTTTCGACGACAGGGGGCTGGCCGGTTTTAAGGTGAACTGGACCTTTGATGAAATGTTTTCCGTGATGATTGCCGAGGATTTTGACACGGACAAAAACGGCAGCCTGAGCCCTGAAGAGGTGGCGGTGATCCGTGAAAAGGCCTTCGGGTATATTGCCGAGTACGGGTATTATATTCATATTTCCATAGAGGGCAGGCCCTTCCCGGTGACGTTCACAACAAAGTTCAATGCCGTGTTGGAACAGGGAAAGCTGCGGTATGAATTTTTTATCCCCTGCCATGTCAGCGCCGTTCCCACAACCAAGCAAATCGTGGTGTCTCCCTATGACACCGAATATTACTCGGATATTTATTTTGCACAGAAATCACCCGTGACCCTGGTTAATGCCGGCGGATTTGAGGTGAACCACGCCATAAAGATTGATAAATCCACATCCATTTACTTTGACATGGTCAATCCCTGGGCCGTGTTTCTGAATTTCAGGTTAAAATAATGAAAAAACCAGGCATTGTTCTTCTGCTGTCGATGCTGATTGCGACGGCCCTGTTCTCCACTGCATGGGCCAACCCCTTTACCCAGAAAAAAGAAGGGGCTGCTCCGCCCAGGACTGAGGCGGTCCGCCCCCCCCAGGCCGGTGCCGAACCCGGTTTTCTCATGAAAATCACCATGGCCCAGCAGAAGATCCGGGCAAAAATGGCGGGATGGATCCGGGAGGCCCGGACCCGGGATAATCCCATGCCCCTGGTCTGGGTGCTGGGGGCGGCCCTGGTGTATGGGATGGTCCACTCGGCCGGCCCCGGCCACGGCAAGGCCGTGGCCCTCTCCTATATTTTCGGATTCCGGCCCGGGGTGGTCCGGGGACTGCTTTTCGGAAATGTACTGGCCTTGAGCCACGGCATGTCCGGGGTACTCCTGGTCCTGGCCGTAAAATTTATCTTCCAGGCCTCGGTGGGATCTTCCCTGGAGTCGGTGACCCGGGCCACCCAGATTCTTTCCTATAGTTTGATCGCCCTGCTCGGGCTCTTCCTCTTTGCCCGCTCCCTTAAAAAATGGATTTTTCCGCCAGGGGCGCAGGCGTCTGAATGCATGACCGCCCCCTCCCTTCTCTCCGCCCTTGCCATGGGAATCATCCCCTGTCCCGGTGTGGTCATGGCCATGCTGTTCTGCATCTCCATGGATCTTACCCTTTTCGGCGTACTCATGGGTCTTTCCATTTCCCTGGGCATGGCCGCCACCCTTTCCTCGGTGGTGCTTGCAGGGATATTCGGCAAAGGGCTCCTTGTCAAAGGCGGTGTATCGGCCGGTGCCGGCGCCGCCCGAATGGAATCCTGTCTCGAATCCCTGGCCGGGCTCGGGGTCGCTTCAATGGGCATCCTCTTTCTTCTGGCAGTCCTCTGATCAGGGATAGTTATTTTCTCCTAACTTTTCTTAAAAAAGTTCTTGACAATGGTTGGTTTTCATGAAAAATAAGATCCGTTCCTTCGAGTAAGTCATGTCTAACAAATATGATCTTATATCAAAAATTAGTATTTTTTGTAATTGTACGCTGGATTAAATTAACTAAGGAGAGAGTAATGAAAATTAAGCTGCTTATCACGGCATTTCTGGCCCTTGGCATTTTAAGTGCACCGGTCTGCCAGGCCCACACCCCCCTATGCTCCTGCTATGACAACGGAGACGGCTCCATCACCTGCGAAGGCGGATTTTCAGACGGATCCTCTGCCTCGGGCGTTGAGATGCGGGTGGAAGACAAGGACGGCAAGGTGCTGGTCAAAGGCAAGATGAGCCAAGACAGTGAGTACACCTTTGACAAACCCGCCGCTGCCTACAAGGTGGTGTTTGATGCCGGTGAAGGCCATAAGGTGGTTGTTGACGGCAAGGAAATTACCGAATAGCCGGTACCGTTGTGCCGGAAACCATAAAATAACCTAGGAGAGAAAAAAGATGAAAAAACTGATTGCTGCCGCAGCCGGCGTCGCCATCATGGCCATGACCGCCCCTGCATTTGCCCACTTCCAGATGATCTACACCCCGGAAGCCGCCATGGACAAGGGGGGTAAAATCCCCCTGGCCCTGGTTTTCACCCATCCCTTTGAGGCCGGCCACACCATGGATATGGGAAAACCCGAGCAGTTTTTTGTGGTCCGCAGCCGGGGCGAAAATGCGCCCAAGAAAACCGACCTGCTGCCTACCCTCAAACCCATCACCTGGACCAGCCTCACCAATTCGGGTGCAGCCTTTGAAACCGAGTACAGCGCCAGGGGCGGTGACCATATCTTCTGCCTGGTTCCGGAACCCTATTTTGAAGCCGAAGAAGGCGCTTATATCAAACAGAATACCAAGGTTATCGTGAACGTTGGCGGAGAGCCCGGCGCCTGGATGGAGCCCGTTGGGCTGCCCACAGAAATCGTTCCCCTGTGCAAACCCTATGACCGCTGGACCGGCAATGTTTTCCAGGGCAGGGTGCTGTTCAACGGCAAGCCCGTTCCCAACGCGGAAATCGAAATTGAATACCTGAACCACGCGCCCGATCTGGCCAAAAAAGCCTTTGCCAAGGAAGCCAAGGCCAAAGCCCCCCAGGATGCCTTTGTGCTCCAGACCATTTTCGCCGATGAAAACGGGGTGTTCACCTTCGGTATCCCCAAGGCCGGCTGGTGGGGATTTGCAGCCCTGGGCCTGGATCCCGATTACAAGTACAAGGGCAAAGAATGCTCCAGGGATGCGGTGATCTGGATCAACGCCCAGGATATGTAAATAAGGCCTGTAATAAAGCGATAGGCAGATTCGTAAATACGACTATGGAGTAAGACGGACATAACCTCTCATTTATCCCTTACTCCCCGGGTGCCGGGTTCCCCCTTATGTTTCACATTGTCCCCAACTTTAGTGAAATTCTCCGCTGGGAATCCGGCACCTTTTTTATTCAGGCAACCCTGTAAAAAAAGGATGCAAAATGAGACGCGTACCCCTCTGCAAAAGTTTAATGAAACCGGCCCTGGCCCTGGCGGCCGGCCTCCTGCTCTTTTCCGCCCCCCAGGTCCGGGCCCATTCCCTGTATATCCAGTCCACCCGCTATTTTGCCGACCCGGGCAAATCCCTGCCTCTGTTCTTCTGCTACGGCCATTATGTACCCGTGGCCGACGGCATCCGGGGGAAAAAGCTCAACAGGGTCAATGTCATCGCCCCCGACGGCACCGCCACCCCCATGGCGGTCCGCAACGAGACCGGGCTCCACTCCTATATGGTGGATTACAACACCCCGGGCACCTGGACCCTGACCGCGGAAACCACCCCGGGCTATTATACGGTTTACACCGATAAAAAAGGCAGGGAACGGCACACCATCAAACCCATGGCCAGGATTAAAGAGAGGGCCAGAAAAGTCCATAAAAGCTATTTTGCCAAGCAGTACGCCAAAACCTACGTGAACTGCAAAACCCCGTCCCAGGAATTTCCGGCTGCCGTGGGCCTGCCCCTGGAACTGGTGCCGGTGAAAGATATTTTCACCTTGAAACCCGGTGACCCCCTGGAACTGGATGTCATGCTGGACGGCAAACCCTATGCCGGAAAAGGGACCTGGGACGCCACCTACCTGGGATTCTCCACCCTTGCCGAAGACAACTTCTACCCCAAAACCCCGGTGGAAGGCAGCCGGCTTTCCATCCCCATCCCCCATGCGGGCCGGTGGTTTGTACGCTACTTTATTAAAAAGGATGCCCCTGAAGCGGACAGGGACAACTACCTTCAGATGAAGCTCACCGCCACCCTGACCTTCCAGATTGACAATGAACGCAAAACCCCAAAGGCCCAGGGGCATTAACCGGCAATCCTATAAATTCAAGGGTGCGTGACAATATCACAATGATTTTACTTGCCTGATACTGAAATATCTGAAATCTTGTTATAAAAACGGATTCAGTTATAGACGCAATCGATAGGTGATCATGTGGGTAATATTGATAAAGTTTTGGCGCATCTGAGGGCAATAGCCGCTCGGGCATTCGAGCTGATCAATGATATTGATATGGATGCCCGGCGCAAATTGATTGACCAGTATTTTCGAGTTCACCCTTCTACCTCGATGGTTCAGGGGAAGTGGTATCCGGTAGAGGCAGGGGGCATTTCAATGGAATGGGTGATCGCGGAGGGTGCTGATCCGCACCGGCGGATTCTCTACATCCATGGCGGTTCATGGGTCTCGGGTTCGCTTTCCGGATACCGGGCCTTTTTGTCACGCATCTCCCGGGCGGCCGGCGCCGTCGTCCTTTCCGTAGATTACTGCCTGGCGCCAGAGCATCAGTTCCCGGCCGGACTGGAAGATTGTGTTCAGGCCTACCAATGGATGCGTGAAAACGGGCCGGACGGACAGGCACCCGCCTCGGCCGCTTTTTTAATGGGGGATTCCGCAGGGGGGAATCTGGCATTGGCCGCCCTCCTGAAAATCAAAGACTCAGAAATGAATTTACCAACGGCAGTGATTGCCCTTTCACCGGCAACCGATTTCACCGGTGGAAGCCCTTCGCTGGCATCCCGGGCTTTGGTAGACCCGATCATCAATCCGGCGGTTTTACCTGCGCTCATCCCGGTATACCTGGGCAGGAATGCTGAACCGGCGGATCCCTATGCATCTCCATTGTTTGGTGACTACAGGGGCATGCCCCCGATCTTGTTGCAGGTGGGTGATCTGGAAGTCCTGCTTGACGATTCCACCCGGCTGGCAAAGCATGCAGCCGGGCAGGGGTGCGATGTGACCCTTGACGTATGGGAGGGAATGCCCCATGTCTTTCAAGGGTTTGCCCCTTTTCTGGCGGAGGCTTCAGACGCCATTGGAAAAATCGGGGCGTTTGTCCGCAGGTATTGATTTCCATAATTATAGACGTATCCTAATTCTAAAATCCAGGAGGGTTTTTCTATGGGCTTAAACGGGTGTAAAATTCTTATCGCTGAACTTATGGATGAAGAGGCCATTGCCGTTCTTAAAGAGAGCTGCCAGGTGGACGTGAAATATAAACTGCCCAGGGCGGAGCTTCTGGAAATAATTCCGGAATATCATGCCATAGTCATCCGCAGTGAAACCATCATTGACGAGGAATTTCTCGACACGGCCGTAAACATGAAAATCGTGGGCCGCGGCGGCTCCGGTCTGGACAACGTCAATATCGATTACGCCACCAAAAAAGGGGTCATCATTGCCAATACCCCGGAGTCGAATATTGTTTCTGCGGCAGAGCATACCATGGCCCTGATGCTGTCCAGCGCCCGCAATGTCGTCTGGGCCGACAGGTTTATCAAATCCGGAAGCTGGGACAGAAAGCGGTTTTCCGGAAGCGAACTCCTGGACAAGGTGATCGGTATCATCGGACTTGGAAGGATCGGCGGACTGGTGGCCGAAAGATTGGCCGGCTTTGATCCCAAAAAGATCATTGCCTATGATCCCTATATCTCGGATTCCAGGTTCGAAAAATACGGTGCTGAGAAGATGACATCCCTGGAAGCGTTATGCAAGGAAGCGGATATCATCACCATCCATACACCCAGGACAAAGGAAACCATCGATATCGTAGCCGACAGGGAAATCGCTATGATGAAGGACGGTGTCAGGCTTGTCAATGTTGCCCGCGGCGGCCTTTTCAATGAGCAGTCCCTGGTGAAAGGACTTGAAAGCGGCAAGCTGGCTTCCGTGGCCCTGGACGTTTGGGACAACGAGCCCCAGGATGCCAATGATATCTATAAATTCGATACGATGGTTGGCACCCCCCACCTGGGCGCGTCCACCCATGAAGCCGCCCTCAGGGTGGGAATGGAAGTGGGCAGCGAGGTCCTGGCCGGCCTCAAGGGCGAGATGGTGAAGAACGCCGTGAACATCCCTTCTGTTTCCGATTCGGTATTCAAAAAACTCCGTTCTTTCATTGAACTTTCCGGCAAGATCGGAAAGCTCTATTCCCAGATCAGCAAGACCAGCCTGAAGAAAATCGAAATCAGCTTTTCCGGAAACGAGATAGAGGATAAAGAGGACGTGAGAATCCTTTCTCTTATGGCCATCAAGGGCATGCTTGAAAGAAGCGTTCCCGAAACAGTGAATTTCGTGAACGCCACCCTCATTGCAGAGCAGAAGGGTATCGAGATCGTGGAAAGTCTTAAGATGAGCCACAAGAACTTCAGCAATCTCATTACCCTCAATGCCCACGAAGAGGACGGCAACATCCTTTCAATATCAGGCACCGTGTTTGACGGCAAGTACCCCAGAATAGTGAAGATAGACGAGTACCGGTTCGATCTGG
The DNA here is from genome assembly GCA_028768525.1 of Desulfobacter sp. NCBI lineage: Bacteria > Pseudomonadati > Thermodesulfobacteriota > Desulfobacteria > Desulfobacterales > Desulfobacteraceae > Desulfobacter > Desulfobacter sp. Next base: position 5,600,062 of record CP054837.1, read on the forward strand.
ACCCCAAGGGCAGGCTGCTTTACGCCCCCCACAAGAACGTGCCCGGCGTCATCGGCAAAGTGGGAACCAAGATGGCTGAATACAACGTCAATATCTCCAAGATGATTGTTTCTGACGGGGCGGATGACTCACTCATGTTCCTCTCGGTGGACAACAATGTGCCCGAGGAATTGGTGGCGAAAATAAAGGAATTTGATGAGATCAAGGATGCGTTTCTCATAGAAATGTAAAGCGGTGTGGCCGGTCGTCGTCGGTGGCCGGCAATTTGTTCTCGCCGCAGTTTTGGGGCCATCGCCCAGAGAATACTCCCTGCCTTGTCCAGAGAGCAGGCAGCAAAAGGGCAGGAGAACCGGAAAAAGAAAGTGCCGCCCCGGAAGGGAAACCGGGGCGGCACTGTTGCCTGGCGGGGAGAGGGAAAAAATGGTGAGCCTTAGTTGAGAGTTGTTGTTTTTTCCTGGGAGAAGACCGCCTGGCTGACTGCGGAAAGGCTGGAACTGCTGAGGATTTTAAGGGGGGTTTTGTGCTGGTTACAGAGTTTTTTGACCTGGATACAGGCGTTATGGCTGTTGCAGTTGACCGGGCAGAGCACCAGGTCGGAACGCTTGACCCTGGCCTCAATGTCCATTCCGGCTCCTTTGATGTACCCGTCGTGGTATTCAAATTGTCCGCCGGCTTTTTCAACGATATCCTTATAATAGGCTTTCATTTTTGTGATGCCGCCGATCATGAAAATCCGGCGGGCGCATAGGCGGTAGTGGCTGCAGGCCTCTTTTCTGCATCCTGAATCTGTCTGTCGGCAGGGGGGCGGTGCCGTATCCCCCAGGGCGGAAATAAAGGCTTCCATTTCCCGGCGGGTGGTTTGGTTTTCATTTCGGACCCGGGCCAGTTCCATTCTGAGGGCCTGGATTTCAGCATTTTTATCGGTAAGGACAAGGGCCCGGGCTTCAAGCTCGGATTCAAGCTCGGATTCAAGGGCGGCCGCCCGGGCTTCAAGCCCCTTTATACGGTTGGCATTGGCCGGGGTTTCCGGCGCCAGGCGCTGCTCGAGGACCCCCACCTGTTTTTTCAGCCGGATGTTTTCCGTTTCAAGGTCTGATATCCGCTTTGTGTCTTTTTTTCTTAGCTTTACCAGATCCCTGTTTTCCCCTGTTTTTATCTTCAGCTTTTTTTTCTCCCGGTCCAGGGCATCCCGGTTGCCGGCCAGGTCCTTGCGTACCTTGAAAATGCCGGTCATGTTGGCGTGGGCCATCATATGAACCTCGCCGTATACGTCCTGGAGGAGATCCAGATTGCTGTCTTCGTAGGAGACGATGGCGTACATCAGGGGGCCGACCTGGCCGGATTCCAGGTTTTGGTCCCACAGGCGGCGCATCTGCGTCTCATCCATGCCCTCGATCATATCCATCCATTTCTTTGCACGGCTGCGGATGACATTGTTGACCTTTACGGAGATCGGGTTTCTGTCATTGAGTTGGGACATGATGAGCTGGTGATATTCATAGGATTTGAGTCCGGAGACATCGTATCCGCATTTTTTCAGAATGTCCCTGTGCTTTTCAACGCTCAGGATTGCGCCTGCCACCGGGCATTTAAAATGTGATTCAATTTCCCACATGTTTAAGAATTTTGATGAATTTCCGGACATGGTCTATATCCTTTTATTTTGGTGATGCACCGGCCGGCAGTGGGTTGGGCATCTTGAGGGAACCGGCCGGGCATCCATTGTTCTGGTTTAGGCTGCAACATCCAGGTTAAAGAGGTAACCGATGTTTTTCTGCAGGGTTTTATATAGAAAATTGCCTGTTCCGTAATGGTCGCAGACAAGGTCCATGGATTCGTCATAGGCGGCCATGGCCTTGTCCCATCTGCCGTTCATGGTATGAAGAATCCCTATATTGTTCAGGAGCTTGGCCTCCAGGCATTTTTTATCCAGTTCCCGGGACAGGGAGAGGGCATCTTCAAGATTTAAGAAAGCTTTGTTAAAGTCTCCGTTATTTCCGGCTTTCATGCCGGTGCGGCTGAGGTTGCCGATGAGCTTTAGCAGGGACCTCAAGGTGCTTTTGGAAACCGTTTTCTCCCGGCGGGTTTCTGCAGTCTGTCTTTTATGCGGCATTGGTCACGTCCTGGGTCCATTCATCGATTTCTTCTTCTTCGGGTTCGCCGTCTATTCTCAGGGATTCGCAGATGACCTTGCCCCCGAGTTTGCTGACCCTATCCTCCAGGGCGTCCACGGCCCCGCAAAAATAGGTGTAGGATGAGTCTCCGCACCCGAAAATGGCAAATGCCTTTCCGGTCAGGTCAATTGCGTTGTTCATGCTGTCATAGAAAGGCTCGAAATCTTCCTGGAATTCGATTTCCGCATCCCCCCAGGTGGAGGCGCCTAGAAGATATAGATCGTAGGGGTCGTTGAGAAGTCCGGCTTCCGCATCCGTGACATTGGTCAGGGTCACCTCATAGCCTTTGTCCGAAAGAACGGATTCGATTGTTTCTGCTGTGAATTCAGTGTTTCCGGTGGTGGATCCGTAGATAATCAATGCCTTGCTCATTATATTCTCCGTGTCTATTCATGTGTTTATTAAAGACTCCGACTGTTTGGATGTGGAGTAAAGTTTAGTTTTGCCTAACAATAGAAGCGTTGTGTGAAAGTGTCAAGCGTTTTTTTATTTTTTAAAGTTCAGCTTTCCGGGCAGGTAAATCAACAGGCTGATATAGGCCGCTACGGTCATCCCCCCCAGGAGAGTGGTGACCTGCAGGCTGTATCTTTCCCTGACCCGGCCGGCGTAGAATTGTATGACCGCTGTCCGCGCATCGGACCGCGTAACCTCTTCCACCAGGCTGCCCACATTGGACCCCAGGCTGCCCAGGTTAAAGACCGAAACAAAGACAATGGCCAGTATGGACAATGCCAGGAGGGGGTAGGCAACCCGGCTCCTGAAGGCCTCAGGGTATTTGTATGCCGTAATAGTCAATCCGGTCATTATGGCCAGGGGGATGGTCCAGGAAATCATTTCCATTGGTGTTCTCCTTTCATGTTCATAGTGGGAAATTGAAAATGTCCGGCCGCTATCCTAACCCGGGATTTTTTTCAGTTTTGTGATCTTCATCACAAAAAAAAATCTGGCGGGGTATAGATTGTCTTTTTTTAATTGGACGCTAATGTCTGGAGTATATTGAAATGAGTGATCCACTGGCCTTTCTGGAAAAATTTATCACCCTTTACCGGGAATTGCTGGCCCACGACGGGTACGGCGATATGGCAATCAATATCCGGCTGGCAAAGCGCGGTCAGAAAGAAATTCGGCTGCTCTGCGGCCGGGAATACCGTTTCAGGATCGATATTCCGGAGGACAATCTCTGGCCCTCGTATAAGGTCATGGTAGATGAGGCTGTTGCGGAAGGGGACAAACCGGCCTATACCGGTCCGGAACGGCGCTCCGGGGAGGATCGGCGGACCTACCAGCGCCGCCAAAAGGATATCCCCCGGGATTTTAAGCTTGAACGTCGGGTCAATCCCGACCGGCGGTCCGGACTGGACCGCCGCAGATCTTAAAGTTTAGGATACTTTTATCGAAGAGGCCTGGGATATGGCCCGGCGGCACCGGCAGTTTTTGCATTGGCCGGTGCATTTATGGCCGCCCGTATGGCTGTTTTTATGGCCCTGGATGAGCAGGGTGCATCCCTCGGGAAGGATTTCCCCGGCCCGGGCCCCTTTAAAGTTGAGTTTGGTGCGCATTTCGTTCCTGGGCAGGTTGGACTCAAGGATGGCCCGGCCGAAGGGAAGGGCCTGTTTTAGGTGGCTGGTATCGATGAACATGGTCAGTCCCTGTTTTTCCCCGTCCCGGATCACGCCGAGGAGTTCAAAGGCCGAGGCCCCGTCAAATATGCCGTGGAGGTTGATATGGAATTCGCTGTTCTTTTTTGATGTTTCCAGGTGGAAATTGGATTTCATGATTACTCCTGAATTAATGGGTCTGTTTTGTTTGGAGTGGATAGCTAATTGAAAACCGCAAGGAGGCGGTCGGCGGCGACCCTGGCCGCCACCACTTCCCGGGTATGGGAACTGATATCCAGTTCCCCCCCGGTTTCAAAGGGAGCCTGGCCGTATGCAATGCAGACCTTTTCTTCATATTTGTCCCTCAATTCCCTGAAGGAGGCTTCCACTTCCGGATACTCGCCGGATGCCCTGTAGGGCAGGCGGATGAATCCCCTGGTTTCCCCGGATTTAAAATAAGGAACCTGAAGGCAATGGAACCGGTCCGGAATCCAGGCCTGATGGCGTTCATTCTTTCCGGGCAGGCAGAAGCTTTCATGGGGCCGGGGGATTTCGGGAATGAAGCTTTGGATGGATACGGCCTGGATGGCCAGGGATTTTTCAAAGGGCTCCAATGTCATGGTGTAGTTCAGAACAGGCCTGTAGTTGCCTCTTTTTTTTCTTATCTTCCAGTTGATTTTCATCATTTTTCCTCAGTTAGTTCAATCAGGTCCCCAAAAGGCGGTTTATGCCCCCCGTCTCCGGTTTTTACCCAGAGTACGGGAAAATCCGGTGCCTGTTCCGGAAATAGCCGGCATTCCATGTCTGAAAAAAAGACCAGGCAGAAGGGAGTGATATGATTCTTCTCTATGAAATTAAAGACCGGCCTGAAATCGGTTCCGCCGCCCCCTTTGGGGGTAAAATCAAAGGGCAGGTCCCAGGGGGATATGCTTTGGTGACGGTTTACTCCCAGGTCAGTGTAAAGGAGGTGTGTCCGGGCCGGGTTCATGGCGAGAATGGCCGACAGTTCGGCGCCGAAACGTTCAAGTTCTTCGGGGCGCACGCTGCCCGAGGTGTCGACGGCTACGGCCATTTCCGGCAGCTGGTCCGATACCAGGGCCGGAAAATAGAGGTCCTGGTGGATATAGCGGCGGTTGGGCTGGGACCAGGTGTAGTCAGAACGGGCGGACTGCTGGATGAATCGGGCCAGCAGGTCGGTCCAGGGGAGGGCGGGAGAAAACCGGTCTTTTACAAATCGTTCTGCCCCCTTGGGCAGTCGGCCCATGGACCGGGCATTGGCCGCCGCCTGGACCAGGGCCTGTTCCCAGTCTGTTTCCCTTTCATTACCTGCGCCGGGGGAGGTGTCGCCGTCCCGGACCTCGCCGGCCGGGCCGGGTTCCGGTTTTTCCGGATCGGGGGTATCCCGGTCCGTCATTTTTGCCTCATCCGGGTTCGATTTTCCGGATATGTCCTCTTGTGTTTCTTCCGTGTCCGGGCGCTCTCCCTTAGTGGCGTTGTCCGGCTCCCGTTCTCCCTTGGCGGTGTCGGACTCTCCCTCGGCCAGGCGGGTGTATATCTGTTCTGCCGATTTTCCCTCATGGGCCGGGTCGTTGAGAAATCCGTCAGGCAGGGTGAGGCCGGCCTCAAGGAGGATGGGGTTGATGGCGTAATCGCAGGCCCGGTTCCAGAGGTCCGGATTCCTTTCTCCCCGCCGCTGGTGGTGGCCGCAGGCCGGATGCATCACTGTATGGGCCGTGAGGCCCACCAGCTTTTCCCGGGGAAGGATATTGATATAGTTAGGGTTGTACCCGAAGGTTCTTCCGTCTGTCCAGGTCGTTGCGCATCGCCTGTCTTCCTTGAGGTCCAGGCGCAGGGCCAGGGAGGCAAAAAAAGGATGGTCAAGGACCATTGCCGCCCTGGCCCTCAGCAGTTTTCCCCGGGCTTTTGGGTCGGGGCCGGAGCGTCCATCTTTTTTGGGGCTGTCATCCATGGGTTACACCAGCACTTCAGCATTTTGTTTTGCCCAGCCGGCAAAGGCAGGCGTGTTGACCACGCCGGCGTCCCTGCGCACGGCCTCCCGCATGAGCAGTACGGAAAATTCAGCGGGCAGCCGGGCGGCCCAGGAGAGGATAGCCTCCGCATTTTCGGGGGTCAGGACCGCCCCCATCATTTCGCAGAGGGCGTAGCGCACGGCCGGATCCTCAGGAATCTTGATCCCGCGCGGATCCGAAAGGATGGTTTGAACCGAAGGGAGCTGGTCCCACAGATCCAGGAATCCGCAGAATTCGGCACCGGCCCCAGGTCCCACGGCCCCGGCGACAAGGGCTTTCAGGATTTCCGTTTCCGGCCGCCCAGCCATGAGCCGGGATACAAATTCCCATGACCTTGGGGAGGGAAAGGCTTTGGTATCGGTTTTGGGGTCAAAATCGTGGAGAAGCCCCGGGCGGAACCGGATGAATGCGGTGACTTCCGGGGCTATCCCAGCCCCGGCGGCCCATCCCAGCCATTGGTCTGCATCCACCTCGAAATCTATGTGGACAAAACGGTTGGCCAGGGCTGAGGGCATGCGGTGGGAGACGGCCCTGTCCGTTTCCCTATTGCCTGCGGCGGCCACGGACCAGCCCTGGGGCAGTTCATATTCCCCCAGGCGGCGATCAAGAACCAGCTGGTAACAGGCCGCCTGGACCAGGGGCGGGGCGGCGTTGAGTTCATCCAGAAAGAGCACCCCCTTGCCCGATTGGGGAAGAAAGGCGGGGGCGCACCACTGGGAAAGCCCCTCTCCGTTGATCCTGGGCAGGCCCCTCAGGTCCACCGGATCCAGGAGGATGGCCCTGATGTCGATGAGTTCGAGATCCATGGCTTCGGCGGTCTGTTTGACCACCTGGCTCTTCCCGATGCCCGGGGGGCCCCAGACAAAGGCGGGCTGCCCAATGGAAAAAAGGGAGGTCAAAGCCTTTGAAATTTGCGATGAGTTCATATATTCTCCTAATATTGTATGTTTTTTAATAATTTTGTTAGCAATGGCTAATAGCTCGAATAAATAATGATGTCAAGAAAAATAAGTTAAACATAACAATATTTAGTATTTTAAATTATTTTGTTTGTTCCAATATGTTTTTGTATGATCATGTTAAGGAAAAACAAGGAAACTCAGTGCGATGCCGTTGAAAAGATCGACCAGATTATCCGGGAGGCAATAAACTCCCGGCCTAGCAAAAGCTAAGCATGGCGCAACCAGATCAAGGACCGGTGCCGTTGGGTGATGGTTACTGAGGGCCGTGGACTCATTATCAAAGGCCTGACCTTCTGCACCGAGGTGGTCCGGCAGATGGGCTATGGAAAAACGCCGGACCGGTGGAGAGAAATACCGGTCCGGCGCTGGGTTAATCCGGTTCGGGCCGGATTAAATTGATTTGCAGAATTCGATGAGGGCTTTGCGGTCCTTGGCACTCATCTTTCGGAATGCCTCCCTGGAGTCCTTGCCTTCCCCGAAATGCCAGAGGATGGCCTCTTCAAAATTTCTGGCCCTCAGGTCGTGCATCATGTCCGAGTGGTCAACCACATTTCTCATCAGGCCTCTCCCCCACAGCGGCGGGGTCCGGTAGGTCTTTTTCAGGCCGTCATTGATCCGGCCCATGTCGTGCATCAGAAGATCTGTATAGGGCCAGATTTTCTGGTTCTCATATCCGGGGATATAGTCGTATTTGCCGGTGGTCCATGAGGGCTTGTGGCATTGCTGGCAGTTGGCTTCATAAAACATTTCCCTGCCCCGCTTCACAATGGGTTTGTCCAGGTCCCTTGCCGCAGGCACGGCCAGGCCCCGGGACCAGACCATGAGGTTGTCCAGGTCGTCCCGGCTCATCTCAGCGGGCTGGTGGGCGGTGAGCAGGTCGGTGTCCAGGCCCATCTCATCCTGTTTGTCGATCCACTCCTGGGTGGCGAATAGTTTGGGCCGGTCCTCCCGGGTGATATTGGGAACCGACCAGGACCCGTTGAAACCGGGGCCGTTCATCAGGGTGGCCCGGGCGTTGTGGGTGGTGAATTTGCCCAAATGCTTTTTGCCGTCGTAGGGCTCGGTGATCCACCGGCCGTGCTGGCCTTTGACCGGGCCTTCCAAAGCCTGCTGCCGCTTGTATTCGGCAATGATGTCCTCGTCCTTGACGGCATCCAGAAGCCCTGTGCCGATGATGCCGATGGTGCCTTCCAGGCTGACCTTGTGGCCCTTGGGCAGTTCGATCAGGGGATCCACGATTCTGGCCGTGGGATAAACCAGGGTGCCCTCGTATTCGGAGCCCTTGTTGTAGGGAGAGCCGTCGGGGTATTTATTGCCGTGCTCATCCACATACTTGTGCCACTTGAGTTCCACGGATTGGGCCAGGGGCTTGTAGGGCGGGGTGGCCATGGTCTGGAACATGAATTTCACCCCTTTGACGAATTTGCCTTCCGGGGTATGGACAAAGGCCAGGTAGGAATTGCCGAACTGCTCGTTCCAGTTTTTCACCTGGCGGCCCCGGGCATAGTTGGGGTGGCAGTTCCGGCAGGAATTGTTGTTGTAAATGGGACCCAGGCCCCCGTATGGCGCTTTCCGGTCCGTGACATAGTCGGCTTCGAAAATGGCTTCGCCTTGGGCAAATTGTTCCGAGAGTCTTTCGTCGGCGGCAATGGCCGGGGCCGGAAGCTCAAAACACCTGGACGTGGTTGAAAATACCGTGCCGTTGCGGCCGCCGGAAAAATATTCCTCGGAAAGCCCGGTGGGAATACCGCCGATGGCCCTGTGGGCATAAAGGGGGGGGGCGCTGCCCAGAACTGCCGTGAGCAAGGCCAGGCCAAGGGCGGCCGTTTTTTTCTTGGGGATCATATTCCATATATGTTTCATGGGTGGGTTTCTTCCTTATATCTTCAACGTTTATTTATCGTAATGGACATAGGCGGCCCAGGGCTTTAGCACCTGGTCTGCGGTAACGAGTGGGGTGGCCGTGGTGAGCCGCTCCATGAGTTTTTCCGCTTCCCCCACGGCGATGCGGATCATCAGTTCCTTTGTTTCTTTGGGGGTGTTGGCGTTAAGGTCCCTGATGGACTGGATCCGTTTTTTCACATGGGCCAGGGCAGCCTTTACCCGGCGGTCCAGGACCGCATCTTTTTTTGCCACCAGGTCTGAAAGGCTTGCCCCCCGGGATCCTTCAAGGCCGCCGTAATAGGCCTCTTCAACTCCCTGGAACCGGCTCAGGATATCGGCATAGGGATCCACGTACACCCAGTAGGGGGCGGTTTCCGGGGTATAATCCAGCAGTTCTTCGATGGCGGGGATCATATCCTCCACAACGGTGGTGGCTTCCTGGAAAATTTCCTGGAGGGGAACGGACACTGAAACATAGCGGCTATTTTTTTCACCGGGATTGGCAAATTCCCAGGCGTAGGAGGGGCGCTGCCTGGTAATGCCCGCTTTTTTCAGGATCTCTTTTTTGGCAACAGTCAGGTTGGCGGTGCCCCGCCAGGCGGCTTCATAGTCGATGCCTTCTTCCACAAGGGCCTGGCAGACAGCCCCAAGGTAACTTATTTCAGCATCGGTGATATCGGCTGCTTTCCGGGCGCTGCCCTTCCGGAAAAGCAGGTAGCCTGCCGTGTGCAGCCCCCGGGTGGCGGAATGCTTGTTGGTACGGAGAAAGGTGGCATCCACCTTGAGTTTGCCAGCTTTGATATCCTTGAGGTAATAGTCCACCAGGTATTTGTCAAAGGGCCAGGTGGCCAGCTGTTTGTGGAAATCATAGTGGCCCCCTGGCCCGTAATTGAAGACCCAGGCAATGTTGAACCGGTTCATGGCAGCATGCCAGGCCTTTGCTGCTTTGGCAACGGCCTCATCGGTGCGGCTTTTTTCCAGGCCGTCGCAGGCCTGTTTAAAAATACTCAGTTCTTCAACCATCAGTGAGAGGGTCGGGAGTACGGCATTTTCCGTGTAATCTTCCACTGTGTCAAAGGCCTTTTTTTCATAAAGAAAGTCCTGGACCCCCTCTTTGATGCCGGCCTGTACCGGCAGGGCGCATGCCAGAAGCAGGGTTACACTGATGAGGGCGGCAAGGACCGGTCCCGCCGCTGTGGATAATAAAGGATGTTTCATTTCCTTCTCCTAATAATTAAATTATATGGTTTTATTATTCCGAAAGCTGCACCTCTAATCCGGAACGGACATCCAGTTCCAGCACCAGTGCGGCCTCAACAATCTGTTGTTGGAGGGTATTCAACTGGTTGTACAGTTTTTTCAGGGTGGCGGGATTCTTTTTTACCCTGGCATGGAGATCAAGGTCCTTTTTCCCCAGTTTGGACAGGGTGGTGTCAATTTTTCTGAACTGCTTTTTGATCTCTTTGGCAAGGCCAGGGTCCTTTGATTCATAAAGCCCGTCTTTTGTGGCCACCAGGGTGGCCATTCCTGTACTGCCGTCTCCGACAAAGGCCTGGCGGAGGCCTTGAACTGTTGCCCTGAAGCTGTCCCTTGTGCTGAGGCTCTCCCAGGCTTCCAGCGTGTCAGGCCGGCTGGGTTTTTTAAAAAAATTGCTGGGAACGGAGATCCGGTCCCGGAGCAGTACTTCGGTGACATTAAGCACCCTCGCCAGAATCAGGCTCAATGCGTCACCGGGGACAAGGAACGGCTTGCCGTTCCCGGCCTGTTTGAACTTTTGGGCTTTGTCTGCCTGCCATTCCTCCAGGAGTTGGGCGGTGCGCTGCTCAATTTCCCCGGTGATGTCCAGCAGGTGGGCGCATCGTTTGTCCGCCGTGGCCGCGGCCGCATCTCTGGGGGTGAACAGCAGGTGTTCGGCACCTGAGTATCCCCTGGTGTCGACGTTTTTAAGCATATGGGACAGGTCTGAACTTTTTACCGCCGCATCAATTACAATGCCATTGGCCGGCCATCTGCCGATTTCCCTTTCTAATTTTGCCGCTGTGCCGAACATGAAAGGGTCGGCCTGGCACCAGGCCAGGTGGGCACTGCGCCAGGCGGCACGGGCCCTTTCAAGGCCGGCTGTATCACGGGTTTGGCAAAGCCTTTCCACAGCCCGGTGAAGGTCGGCAGCGGTCTGGGACACCCGTGAGAGGTTCGGCGTAATCCCTTTGTCCGCAAGGGAGGCGAGGACATCGGGCTCCGTGAGTTTAGCCTCAGACACACCGAGGGCGCCCAGGACCATGGTGAGGCAGACGGCAAGGATAACGGCAGCGTGTACCATACGCTTGAATGGACTCATCTTTCTCATGTTGCATTCTCCGTTAAAGATAAGGCGGGCTGCCCTTGCAGGCCATGGCATGCCCGGGCTTTATTCTATTGGTATCTGGTTCGTTTTCCCGGAGACTCATTTTTCCTGCAGGGGGCAGCCGCTGTTACAGATTGAAGGCAGGTCAGAAAAAAATCTGCCCGCCCTAAAAAAATTAGCTGGAGTATATAGATTGTGAAAATCATTTCTGTGACCAGAATCACAAAAGCGATTTCATTCCGGTATATAGTGTGTCCGGTGACAGCCCGGGGGATATGGGCGGGTCAACAGGTCTCTGGTTATAATAAAATCTAACAGCAAAGGACGATGAAAGATGACGATTGAATTCAAAGTATTGGCATTGGCACTGGTTTTTACGGGGGCATTGCTTCCTTCAATGCTTCCGGCCTCGGACAAGAAAACATGCTACAGTGAATACGGCCTTGACGTACCTTGCCCTGGCGCCGGGGCTGAAAAGGGGACGGCGGTTCTCATTGATAACGGTGACGGTACGGTAATGGATCTGCGAACCGGTTATCTCTGGCAGCAGGCCGACGACGGCAAGGACCGGTCCTGGCAGGCGGCGGGAGATTATTGCAGCGCCCTGGAACTGGGCGGGCATTCCGGGTGGCGGATGCCCGAATTCAAAGAGCTGGAAACCGTTGCCGAATACGGCCGGAGCCAGTATGAGATGAGCAGGGCCTTCTCCTATCATGCGGCAAGCTACTGGACCGCCACTCCCCATAAAAGGCATCCGGAAAAAGCCGCGACCATCGGGTTTTCCGTGGCCGACAGCATTGCATACCCCAAGACCGGGAGCCACCGGGTAAGGTGTGTCTGTATCAAATAAATCAGTGGAATGTGCGTCTATTGTTTTTTGGGCGGAGAGTCTTTGGTTTCTGCGTCGCCGATCCCCGGGCCCCGTTCCAGCCTTTTTTGGATATTGAATATGATCCGCTGGGCAATGAACTCAGCGTTTTCCAGTTCCGACGCTGCGGTGACGCCGTCCACCAGGCTCTCCTCGGCATCAATTGAGCCGCCGGATATGGTGCTGATAAAGACATGGCCCGGAATGCGGCCGTCGCCGGATTCCTCCCGGAGGGTGTCGAGGATGTCCGGCGGGATGGTGCCCCGGGAAAGGGCGTTGAGGAATATGGCAATATGGCGGCCGGGCCGGGGAGTGTCGGGAAATTCCGATGTGAGCAGGTTTGCTACCGTATAGTCCCCCCCTGTGAAATGCCATTCAAGCTGTTTGGCCACGGCAGCCTCAATGCCTTTGCGGTCGCTGACAATGAAAATAACGGTTTTGCCGGCTCCCAGCTGGGCCGATATCAGGGGGGTGACGGGGCTGCATCCGGTGGCCAGTAATATTGCCAGGCATATTATTGCATATCTGAACATGGGTCCTCTTTTTATATTGTTGGTGGTGTCATAAAAATCGCACATGGGGCAAATTTAACTGAAATGGGGTAATAAATTGTGACCTGGATCACAGATTGGATTTAAAAAGGCTGGTTTGTTTCGTCCCTTTGGGACAAGTGATTTCTGTCACAGAATAGTTTTAAAATCAGTGATACGCTGGAATAAAAACAATAAACCTGATGGACAACGGGATTGAAAAAACTGCATGGGTGCTGGAAAAGACGAATTTAAATTGAATATCCTCCTGGTGGAGGATGACTATGATCTTGCCGAAACCATATGTGAATACCTGGAAATGGAAGGGCTGATATGCCACCACGCCGGCAATGGCAGAGCAGGACTGTCATTTGCACTTGAACATTATTTTCAGGTGATTCTGCTGGATCTCAACCTTCCGAAAATGGACGGGCTGGACATTTGCAGGCATCTCCGCCAAAAGGGGGTTGACACCCCCGTACTCATGGTCACCGCCAGGGACAGTCTGGCCAACAGGATCGACGGGTTCAGGGCCGGCACCGATGACTACCTTATAAAGCCCTTTGCCCTTGAAGAATTAGCAGTCCGGATTATTGCCCTGTCCAAGCGCCGGAGCGGCCAGATCACAAAACTTGCCTGCGGCTCCCTTGAAATGGATCTTGAGGCCCGGACCGTGGTCCGTGGCAATATGGATATCCGGCTTTCGCCCAGTCTTTGGACGCTTCTGGAGGCCCTGTTGAGGGCATCGCCGGGGGTGGTATCCAGGACTGAGCTTGAAAGGGCCTTATGGGGGGAGGACATACCGGAGAGCAACAGTCTCAATGTCCACATGCATCATCTGAGAAAAGCCGTTGACGGCCCTTTTTCCCAGCAGTTGATACACACGGTGTCAAGACACGGATTTTCCCTGTGCCAGGGGGCGGCGGGATAAGGCGGTGAAAAGCCGGTTTTCCATAAAAAACATTTTTATTTTTGCCGTTATTTTTTTCAGCGCATCGCTCATTCTCGGCTATTCCCTATTGAGTGCCCGGTTTTTCAGCCAGGGGGTGATCCGGGTGATCACGGATAATATGGTCAACGGCGTGGACACCTACCACAGGTCCATGGCCAGAAACAGCACCAAGGGCGTTGATTATTTCGGCAACCTGATGATCACAAGGGACTGGAAACAGGTGCCCGCGGTGGTTAGACGAACCTTTCCATCACCTGTTCCGGCGACGGGGAAATTGTATATGACAAAGGAGTCCGGTATTTTAAACCGGTCCGATCCCAATTACTATATACTGGCAGTTCCCAAGGGGGGGATCATATATTATGTCTGCCAGTGGATCGGGTTTTCCACTCCCCCCGGCACTTTCGGGTGGAATTCCAATGAAAACATAAAAGTGCTGATTGTTATCAGCTGCTGCATCGGCATGGCTCTGGCCACGGTGCTCTGGTTGATTATCAGGCGGATCGCCACCCCCATGGCGGCCCTAAGCTTCTGGGCAAAGGGGCTGGACAAACAACGGGTCAGCGAGGACCTTCCGGATTTCTACTACCGGGAACTCAATGAACTTGCCGCGCTGATCAGGGAAAAGATAGGGGCTGAGCAGGAGCGCATTGAACGGGACCGGCAGTTTCTGCATTATGCCAGCCATGAATTGAGAACCCCCGTCACGGTTATTGCCCAGAACATAGAAGTGCTTAAAAAAGCCGGGGGACTGAACACAGATCGGGCAAGGGAAATGGAGAAAAACGCCTTGAAACGGCTTTCCAGGGCTGCGGACAACATGGGCACGCTCATGGAAACCCTGCTTTGGATGGGGCGTAAGACAACCGGCGATCTTCCCAGAAAAGAAATACAGCTTGACCTTGTTTTAAATGAGATCGTTGAAAGTTTAAAATATCTTTTGGAGGGAAAAGAGGTTCGTCTGGACCTGAATACCTCTCCGGTTGTCATCGGCGCACCGGAAGCCCCCCTGCGCATCGTTCTGTCCAACCTGGTCAGGAATGCATTTCTCCACACCTCCCGGGGAAGCGTGGCCGTCACCCAGTCCGGCAATGTGGTCACGATCATCAACCTTGAAACCGACGGGGGCGGCGATGGCGGCTCCGGCAGCCCCGGTTTCGGTTTCGGATTGAGCCTGACCTCAAAGCTCATCAGTAAAATGGACTGGTCCTGGCAAAACGAGCACGGACCGGCAGGGCACAAGGCCGTGCTTTGTATCAATAAATAACATGTGGATATATTTTTTAGATACATCTAACTTTTTTTGGATATTTTAACTATTTCTTAATATTCCTTTCATTATAATGTTCTTAAAACTAATTCGCCCAGACGGATAACCTTAAAAAATTCTGAAGAACGAATAGGCTAAATTATGCAATTTCACAGTAAACAAATATCAGATGCCTTCATTGAGGCCTCAAGCTTTCATAAAAATGATGTTGAAGAGCTTCATTTTTATGTCAAGGGGATAAAGGGTGCTTCCTTTGACGCACAGGTCGGCCAGATACGGTCCGGTATTCAGTCATATCTTGAAGAAAAAATATTCCCCACCAGTTCAGTGAATTTCGTCCGGCTTTTTACAAGCGATTATGCCAACCAGGACGATAAACTCAGGGCCCTCAGTGAAACACTGGTGACCGATTTTTCAGGCTGTGCCGTATCCATTGTCCAGCAGCCGCCCCTGGAAGGCCGGAAACTGGTTGCTTGGGTGTATGCGGCAAAGGACGAAAGAAACGGCATGGTCCATAAGGAAGTGGACCGGGAAAACGGCGGTTTTGTCTGCCGCAGGGGGGACTATGTCCATATCTGGAATACCCAGTTGAAATCCGCCAACGGCAATCCGGATTCGGCATGCCAGACCCAGGAGATCTTCAACAATTTCGGGTCATTTCTGGGTGGAAAGAAACTCAACGTCAAGGATAACTGCATCCGGACCTGGTTGTTTGTAAAGGATATCGACTTTAATTACAGTGGGGTGGTGGGTGCGAGGACAGCGTACTTTGAAGGCATCAATATGACCAAGGATACGCATTTTATCGCCTCCACCGGCATCGACGGCCGCCTGGCAGATCCCAACACCAATGTCATCATGGATGCTTACTCCCTGGGGGGCATCCGCCCGGACCAGGTCAAACATCTTGAAGCCCCGGATCATCTCAACCCCACCCATGAATATGGGGTCACCTTTGAACGGGGGACGGCGGTCGATTTCGGGGACAGGCGGCATATATACATCTCCGGGACGGCCAGCATCGACAATAGGGGCAATGTGGTCCACGATGGGGATGTTTACCGGCAGGTGGGACGGGCCTTTGAAAATATAACCGCCTTGCTTGCCGATGCCGCCGCCGCTCCTTCGGACATCGCCCAGATGGTGGTCTATTTGAGGGACGTCAATGATGCCGGGACAATCGAACAATACCTGGATGAGGTTTACCCTGACATTCCCCGGGTAACGGTCCTTGCCCCGGTCTGCCGGCCCGGATGGCTGATTGAAATTGAATGTGTGGCCATAAAGGACATCACAAAACCGGAATACGGCAATTTCTAATTCCCGCTTAAGAGGTGCCCCATGCTCGAACCCATCGGAAAAACCCCGGAAACCATACCGGCTGTTGAGGGCGGACATCCGGAATGGGCGCTCCATTTTAACATTATGACGGATTATTCCAGGGTGCAAGGCTGGCGCCCGGACAGCTGGAAAAAGTATCGTGCAAGGCAGCAGCCGGCCTGGGCGGACCCTTCCGGGGCCGCGCAGGCCCAGCAAGAACTTGAGTTTCTGCCTCCCCTTGTCCCTGTCCGGGAAATGAGAATCCTGAAAGAGAACCTGGCCCTGGCGGCGGAGGGGAAGGCCTTTGTCCTCCAGGGCGGGGACTGTTCCGAAAATTTTGCCCAAAACAATGCCAAGAAGATTTCTAAAACATGTAAGACCCTTGCCTCAATGGCCTTTTCCCTCAGCAATGCCATGGGCCGGCCCGTGGTGAAAATCGGGAGAATGGCCGGCCAGTTTGCCAAGCCCAGGTCATCGGACACCCAGACCGTGGCCGGGATTGTTTATCCGTCCTACAGGGGGGATCTTGTTAATGATGCCGCCCTGGACCTGGCGGCAAGGACTCCCGACCCCCGGCGCATCCTGAAGGGATATGCCATGGCCAGGGATACCCTCGCCATCCTCAAAGCCCTGGATGCATCCACATTTTTATCCGCT
The DNA here is from genome assembly GCA_028768525.1 of Desulfobacter sp. Taxonomy (NCBI): domain Bacteria; kingdom Pseudomonadati; phylum Thermodesulfobacteriota; class Desulfobacteria; order Desulfobacterales; family Desulfobacteraceae; genus Desulfobacter; species Desulfobacter sp. Next base: position 5,616,651 of record CP054837.1, read on the forward strand.
TTGAATCCGGAAGCCTGGAATGATGAATTCAGGGCATTTTTCCCGGTCTATACCTCCCATGAAGCCCTGCTTCTTCCCTATGAGGCCGGGCTGCTGAGAAGGGGGACCGCCGGGGACGGGTGGTACGCCGGTTCCGGCCATATGCTGTGGATTGGAGAAAGAACGCGGCAACTTGACTCCGCCCATGTGGAACTGCTGCGGGGGGTGTCCAATCCCATCGGGGTGAAGGTGGGACCGGACCACAGCACAAAGGAAATTAGCCGGCTGTGCGGCATGCTCAACCCCAACAACGAGCCGGGACGGCTTTCGTTGATCACCCGGTTCGGCAAAGATAAAATCCGGGATTGCCTCCCCCCCCTGATCCGGGAAATAGCGGATGCCGGCCGAAGGGTGGTTTGGATCTCCGATCCCATGCACGGCAATACCGTTACCTCGGATTCCGGATACAAGACCCGGAAATACGGGGATATCTTTTCCGAGATCCAAAGCTTTTTCAGGATACACGCACAGGAGAAAACCGTGCCCGGCGGCATTCACCTTGAAATGACCGGGGAGGATGTCACTGAGTGCACCGGCGGAAGCTGCGGGATACGCAGCTGTGATCTGGAAAAGAATTATCTGACCACCTGCGATCCCAGGCTCAATGAAAAGCAGTCTCTGGAACTGGCCCGGGATGTCGGCCGAATGGCAGGGGCAGTTGAAAAATAGCGTCCTACTCATTTTGTCTCTGCTGGCCCTGCTGTCCACTGCCGCCCCCTGTTTTGGAAAAGGCCCCATCTGCAGGTATGTTGACGCCAATGGCGTAACGCACGTCTGCTCCCCTCCGGTCCCTTCGGTACCTGCCATTTTTATTAAGATGGCAGACGGTACCCAGAGGCGGTTCAGCCCGGCTCCCCAATCCTATGAGGGCATCATCAAGGCGGCGGGCAGGGCATACAGGGTGGACGCCGCACTGATAAAGGCTGTGATCCGTGCGGAATCCAACTTCAGGCCCGGGGCGGTTTCCCATAAGGGCGCCCGGGGGCTGATGCAGATTATGCCTGCAAACAACGCCGCCCTGGATATTTCAAATCCATTTGATCCCGTCCAGAACATCATGGGCGGCACCCGCCACCTCAAGCAACTGCTGGTCCGGTACCATAAAAATACGGCCCTGGCCCTGGCCGCCTACAATGCCGGAACCTCGGCCGTGGACAAACATTGCAGCATCCCCCCCTATCCTGAGACCCGGGCCTATGTCAGCCGGGTGATGGAATTCTATAGACAATATAAAGGCAGTTGACCAGCTTATTTTTTTGCACCATTCACTTATAAAGTTAGTTATGGAAATAAAATGTTGACTTTCCTTATATCGGGGTATATATCCCGTCCTGCTCAGGGGTGAGACAAATAAAGTTAGTGGTTAATAACTTTAGGGGCAATTTTTTCAAAAGGAGATTCTTGTGAAAAGGAAATTATTGATTCTGTTAACGGCGGCTGCTCTGATCTGCTTTTATTCACCCGCATTTGCCGGCCAGGGCGGCGCCCGTGGCGGATGCGGCTACAAAGGCCCCAAGCCCATAGGCCAGATTAATATGACCAACGGCGGCGTCTATGCCAGGGGGAAGATGGGCATCATTCTTAAAACCAGGTATTTTAAAAAGGACGATATCTACAGCGGTTCCGGCAGTATCGCCGATTACACGGGAAAACCCGCAGGTACAGGTCCCCGGGAACAGGAGCGGCTGGTGACCCAGCTGACCCTGAGATACGGTCTGTTTGACAACATGGATGTCCGGCTGATGCTTCCCTATTGGCAGAAAGATATGGTCCGGGGAATGATGAAATCCGGCACCCTTACCAATGTGGACAGTTCCAATGACGGCTTTGGTGATATGGTTCTCATGGGCCGGTATAAGATTCTGTCCCAGAAAAAGGGCGGCCTGTTCAACCTGGCCCTGGGTGCCGGCGTGAAAATGCCTTCCGGGGATTCCGACGACCCGGATGATTCCAAGAAGGATGAGAGCTGCTTTGGCATGGGGTTCCAGTGCGGGACCGGGTCCTGGGATCCGAAATTTGAAATTGCAGCCAACCGGATGATTCGCAACTGGAGAATCGATGCGACAATCATGGCCACCTTCCCCTCCGAGGGGGACCGGGAGTACGAATATGGGAACTGTTTTCAGTATAACCTGGGTTCCAGCGTGGCCCTCAATGACTGGTTTGACCTCCAGCTGGAATACAACGGCATCTGGAAGGATAAAAGCGAAGACCACGGGGCGGCAGTTGAAAATTCCGGCGGCCACTGGGGATATATCACCCCGGGTGTCCATTTTAAATTGAAAAAACAGCCCAATGTCCACCTTGATTTTGGCGTGCCCATCCTTGTTCTCAGGGACCTGAACGGCGAGCAGCTGTCTGAAAAATACCAGTTTGTGGCCAAGCTGGCAGTGAAGTTCTGATAGAAATAAACGAATTAAAAAAATAAGTGAGAATAAAAATGAGTAAAAAAATAATTGTATCGGTCATATGTCTGGGACTCCTTGCTGCCGCCCCCGCTGCTTGGGCAAAGAAATTCGATCCCCCCCTGAAAAAGGCGGACCTCCTGATTGCCGGGGAGCGGGTCATGGATATTGCCGCCGCCCTGGGGGTGGCCCCAAGGGCTTTTGTGGGCCGGTATTCCCTCTGGGAAGGGGGAGGGTACCTGGGAAAAGTGACCCAACTGCTGGGATGCCCGGTCAAGGCGTGCAAAAAGTCGCCTTCAACGGTCCCCAATGCCCTGGAACGGATGAAGATCCACCAGGTGATCATTGAAAAATCTCCGGAATACTGCCTGTATAAACCCGGGGTTTCCCCGGAGTGTATCCGCAAAGGGATTGAGGGCAGACAGGGGCTGACCATTGACACCGTGGATTTTTCACAGGGGCTTGAGGCCGCGGTGACGCAGACGGCCTCCCTGCTGGGCGTATCCGGGGACAGGGCCGCAGCCGTTATGGATGCATACCGCAAGGATATGGAGATTGCCCGGCAGAATGTGCAGAAGGTGGCGCCGGGCAAGCGGGTGGTGATCCTTACGGGCACCTTCCAGAAAAGCACGGGCAAAAGCTTTCTCCGGGTGGAAGCTGCCGGCGGGTATACGGATAAATACCTCCTTGCCCCCCTGAAGGCTGAAAATGTTGGGGATGCAATGGCCAAAAACGCCAAAAGGGCAAAGGGGCATTTTACCATCAGAAAGCTGGGCAGCCTGGCCGCAGTCAATCCCGACATCATTGTCATCACAGGAGATGCCCCTGCCGTGCACAAGGCGTTGAACAGGGCCGTTGCAAAGCATCCCCGGCTGGCCGGGGTCAATGCCCTGAAAAACAGTGCCGTTTATGTGCTGCCCGCATACCGGGACTGCGGCCCCCTGGAATATCCGGATAAACTCAATAAATGGGCCTGCATGTTCCGGTAATAAAAAAAACATAGACGTTTGAAAAAAAGGTATGAACCGGTATTTGAATTTTAATGGATTTCAATGCCGGTTTTCCTTTTAAGGCCTTTTTTTCTGCCAGGCGTGATTGTTGTCACAAAAAAATATTATAGATGGGATATGGTTGCCAATGCTGGAGAAGCCCATTGACTGGGAAAATATCAATTATGGAAAAACCGGATACCTTAAATACAAAGATTTCCATGTCTAAAAATAAACGAAGCGTCCTGGGGATTGTGATCATGGCCGGCATTGCCGTGGCCGTGGCCTCCTCCCTGGAAACCCGGGTGGAATGGATCGCCGCCTTTTGCGGCATGATCGGAGACGGGTGCCGGGATACGGTGCAGTACCGGATGTTCGGCATACCCATCCCTTGGCTGGGCATCGGGTATTACCTGTCCCTGGGGCTGGTCTGGCTGTCCAGGCCCCGTCTCCTTTTCCACGCCGTCATGGCCGGGCTCGGGGTGGAGGCTGCCCTGGTGGTCATCCTCATCCAGATGAAACTGCCCTGTGTGCTCTGCATCGCCAACCTTCTGGTCATGACGGCCCTTGCCGCCCTGGTGTTCGACCCCCGTCGCCTGTCGGAGACGGCCGCGGCGGGCCTGGCCTTTTTCCTTTTGTCCAACACCATGATATCCCATGCCCATGCCGTGAAGCAGGGGGGGGCAAAAGAACGCTCCCCGGCGGTACTTGCCGATGTGGCCGGCGAAACCGTGTCCAGGGATGAGATCGAGGGCCCCCTTGCCACCCGGATCTATAAACTGGAAAAGACCATCCACGATATGAAGCAGATGGCACTGGCGGGGCGGATAGCCAGGATTATCCTGGAAAAAGAGGCCCGGGAGAAAAATATCACCGCCGATGAGCTCAGGGCCGAACTGACCGGACATCTGCCCCCTGTTTCCCGGGCTGAGGTGGATTATATTTTTAAATCCAAAACCTACCGCCGCCAGGGTATCCGGGGCAGAAACGGGGAAGAGGTCCGGGCCGGAATCAAATCCTGGCTGGAAAAAAAGCGGGCGGACCGGCAGATCCTGGACCACACCCTGGGGCTCTGGGATAAATACGGGGTCAGCGTTGCCCTGGAAAAACCCAGATTTCCCGTGGCCGGTGTGGTCATTGAGGGCAGTCCGGTCCAGGGCCCGGAGACCGCTGCGGTCACTGTGGTGGAATTTTCAGATTACCTCTGCCCCTCCTGCCGGGCCAACCACGATACCGTAAAAAAGATTAAGGAAAAATACAAGGGCCGGATTCGGTGGGTCTTCAGGGATTTTCCCCTGAAAATCCATCCCGGCGCCCGGGAACTTGCCCTGGCAGCCAGGTGTGCAGGAGACCAGGGCCTGTTCTGGGAATACCAGGACCGCCTCTTTGAAGGGGAGGAAAAGCCCACACCGGAAGATGCCCTGAAGATCGCCGCCCAAATGCATTTGAACCCTGAGAAGTTCGGGGCCTGCATGGCCGACGAAGACCGCCTGGACCGCCTGGACCGGGAAACGGGAGACGCTTTTGAATCCGGCATCAACGCCACTCCCACCATCATTGTCAACGGCCGGGTCATGACCGGCGCCGCCTCTTTTGAGGCGCTTTCTGCGCTCATCGACCGGGCCCTGGACGAAGCCGCATAAAACCACCCAGGGGCCGGATGGCCCCCGGGTATCCCAAAGCGTTACCGCCCGGTTTGGGCGGGAGAGCAGATTTAATTTACATCCCTGAAATATCCTTGAGTGCCTCCTCGTCTATGATCTCCACCTCCCCGCTTTCCATGCGGATGATTTTTTTATCCTGAAGACTTGACAGGGCCCTTGAAAAGGTCTCCCTGGCCAGGCAGATGTCGTTGGCCGTCAATTCCAGGGGGCGGATATTGGCCCGCCTGGGGCACCTGGCTTTGGGGCAGAAGCCCGGGACAGCAGGGCAGATCCGGTCGGGGCTGCACTGGCGCAGCAGGTAGCCCGCCACCCGTGAGACGGCCTGGTGTTTTCGGCAGATGCAGTGCAGACGGCAGGTTTCCTCGGCATAGGCTGACAGCACCCGGGCCGCCTGGAGGCTCAGTTCCGGCCGGGCCGCGGCCAGTTTCATGAACCGCTTTGCAGGCCAGGTAAAATACCGTACCGCCTTTACCGCCTCGCCGGTATAGGGATAGGTCTCCTGCCCCGTAAAAACCATGTGCATGGAAATACAGGAGCCGGGCATGAGGATTTTCCTCAGGCAGATGTCCCCGGTGATGGTGGAATAATATTCCTTGAGTTTGCCCGACAAGAGGCAGTAAACATGGCCCACCGGATCCCCGGCCATGAAGAGCAGTCCCCCCCGTTTCAGGGATTTGACATGCCCTATGCCGATCAGCTCCTTTTGCAGTTCAGGGGCAAGTCCGTACATGAGGGGGGAGTAGAGCAGGCGTTTTTCCTCGGTCAGTGGGAGCCCCGGAATTTTAATACCGGATTGTTCCGTAGCTGCTTTATAATTCATGGCACCTCATCATTAATGAAACTTGGAAAAATTTATCTGATTCCCGGCAAATGAAAAATCGCCAGGTTGCATGGTGAGTAACTCAATTAGGATAAACTAAATTTATAGTCAAGCACTAATTTTATGAAGAGTGGAAAATAAAGTGGAAATTGTGATCATCGTCACAACCCCTTCTGCCATCCCGTGTATATTTGCGCCCATGGATCACCGGGGAAAATATAAAGATTAAAATTTTTTAATAAACCGTGATTCCTGTCACAAAACTTATCCCGGAATGGGATATAAAGCAGGTAAAAGTTAGTCTGAACTTAAAATGCTTTAAGCGAAAGAAAGAGAAATGAGCACTGTCACAAACCAGGATGTATTAAACCGCATTGTTCACTTATACCACGATATGTTTGCCCACGACGGCCACAGCGATCTGCGGGTGGAAATGAAAATTCTCCGCCGGGGGCAGAAGGAGGTCATTGTTTACTGCGGCAAGCAGTACCGGTTTGTGGTGGATTTCGCCAATAAGGCAGAGCGCGGCCCCCTGGCCGCCTGTGAATAGGAAAGGGGCATGCGGAGGTGAACTTCGATGCATTGTCAATATACGGATCTCAACAGCTTAAAAAGGAGGAAACTCACCTGCGGGGCGCAACCGCCCCGGACGCAAGAAGGAGGAGTGTCCATGGTGTGGGACCATCGATGCCGAAACCATCTAGTTCTATTTTGTACAGCGGGGTCGTAAACGATCCCCGGGCCTGGAACGGCCCCCACCTTCAAATTAAATTTTAAGGATAACAAGAAAATGATTAAAACCATGTTTAAAAAAGCCGTTAAAAGACTGCACAATGCCAAGAAAAGATCCAACCAGAGTGGCTTCACCCTGCTTGAGCTCCTGGTTGTCGTGGCCATCATGGCCGCCATCGCCGGCACCGCCACCATCGCCCTGAAAGACACCGACGCCCGGGCCTCGGCCGCCGCCCACGTGGCCATGATGGATGAATTGAATAAGGGCATCCGGACCTATAGGGTTATTAAGCGGAATGAACTGCCCAACCATTTTGATTCGCTAATGGAGCTTGGTGCAACAGACAGTACTGATGGTGTTCGTGCAGGTTCTACCGCAACTTCTGGTGACAGTCTTCTTGGCTGGGATGCTGCTGATGCAGTTACCGCTCCATTAACTGCTGCTGCTGTTGGGATTATGGGCGATGCTGGTCTGACCCATATGCAGTATATTGATACCAGTCTTGATGCTGATGGTACTGATTCCGCAAATACGTGCGCAGATGTTAATGCGATGATCCGCAGCAGGGCGAATGCTGTTGTTGCAGGCAATATTTTCCTTGGCGTTGGGGGTAACGGATGCGGTATTTCCACTGAACTCGTAGACGGCTCCGAAGCAACTTTTTGGAACGGTGGCAAAGAACGTTTGACCGGACAACCCGGCGACGCTAATCCGTTTGCAACTGGCGAACCTGTTTATCTTCTGACCGGAGTCGGTCCTGCCTCCACTCTGTTTGATGCCAGTTCTCTGGGCGGCATGACTACAGTTCCCGTATACCGTCATGTGAAACCCGACCAGTACAACCGGTTTATTGCCGTATGGCAGGTGGGTGTTTGCAATGCCGACGGCACTGCGCCTTCAGGCGATTCCGGAACGCTGTGCACATATGACGCAGCCGACCAGTTTGAACTCATCGCCATCGTTGACGGCGCCCTGGATACCAAGGAAGAAGAGCTTGGCGAATGGGACGGCACCCGTAACACCATCTAAACCCCACCGGCCGCGGACGGCACTCCTCCCCTTGGCTGGCCTCCGCAATGCCGTGTGACCCCGGCCGGGGCGGAATCGGAAAACAGGTCTCTTCCGGTTCCGCTCCGGCCTCCTTAATGGACAGGGAGGGAAACCGTATATGAGATTTGAGACCCGGGGCCGGCCAAGGCGGTTCCGGCCCCGGGCCTGAGGTTTTATATCCAACACAAGATAAGGAGAAGTATTGTGCTGAAAACAAAGATGACCCTAAGTTCCTTTTGCGCCGTCTGCCTGATCTCTCTGGTCGCGGCCATGGTATCCGGTTGCGGCGGCGATAAGGATGCCATGAAGGCCGCCCTGGCCAAAACCGGGATGGCCTCGGACCAGGCTGCCTGCTTTGCCGAGAAAATGATTGAAGAGGGCATGGAAGCCGAGCCCTATAATTATATGGCCGCCCTGATGAACAACGGGGCTTCGGAAAAAGATGCCGTAAACCGGACCCGCCGCAAATTCACTGCGGAGTTTAAAACCCCTATGGATGCGGCCAGAAAAACCTGTGTCCAATAGGCCCCCCATAATGCCCCTGGGCAGCAGGGGCTTTACCCTCCTGGAGCTCCTGGTGGTGGTGGCCATCCTTGCGGCGGTTGCCTCGGTGGGGGCCACCACCTTTTTCAGGGTCAGGGAGGGGGCGGCGGAGCAGGTGGCCCGCATGGAGATGCAGGCCATTGCCAAGGCCCTGCGGCAGTTCAAGGCCGACACCGGGTATTTCCCCAAGACCGGGCCCTTTAATTTAACAAGCGCATCGGGAGGCAAGGTTTCCTATGCCCGGCTGCCGGGCTATGCCGGAAATAATGATTCCGAATGTGCGCTATGGTTTAATTCCCCGGCTAATTTTTACCAATTATTTAAAAATCCCCTGGAGGACTCCGGCCATGCTTTGGAAGACTGGAACCCTGAAACGGGCCGGGGCTGGCGGGGTCCTTATCTTGCCGGTTTTCAGGAGGGGTATTTGGATATCCGTTCCGGGGTTAACGATACGGTGGAAGGGACCCCCTACGGGAAAGAAGACGGCAGCCCCCTGTCCGGCGCCAATATCCCGGATGTGGAAGGCATTGCCGATCCCTTTGAACACCCGGCCGAAGAGGTGGGGGGCAATACCCTGCTGGACTGGTGCCGCAGTCCCAATAATGGGGCGCCTGAGCGGCGGGTATGGGGCCGGCCCTATCTTTTATTTTATGATTCATCAGCCGGAGAATGGCACCTGGTCAGCATGGGGCTTGACGGGACCTACGGCAGCAGTGACGACATTCAACTGAATATAAAGTGAGACCTAAGTGAAAAGATTAAAATTTATACTGCGGCTGGCAACATGCCTGGTGCTGATGACGACCGTTTGGAGCCCGGCTTCCGGGGCCAGGGACGAGGAATTCAAGAAAATAAAGCTGGACCAATTCATTGAACAGGAAAAAAAGGCAGTGGCCGGCCAGGGCAGGCGGATGATTAAGATGGCCGTGCCTGTCTCATTCGAAGCCAAAATGAAGCGTTTCCCCGAAGCCAAAAAGATGAGCTATGTGTACACGGCCATGCAGATGGCCGGGATCAGCCCCATGCCCGAGGTGGGGCATCGGATGTTCGTGGAGTCCGGGGAAGGGCGGATCATTCCGGTCTATGTTGAAAAAGGGGCCGCGGCCAAACTGAAATCCGGCCTCCAGGAGGAATGCGCCGCCAGGTTCCTGGGATACCATGTTTACTCCTATGCCAAAGGCCCGGCTATCCTTGTGGTGGATTTTTACCCCACGGCCAGGTAGCCGCCCCTGAAAGCTATGAAACCATCTTTCCATAAAAAACAACTTCCCGTCTGGAAAAGCCAGCAGGGCTTCACCCTCCTGGAGCTGCTCATGGTGGTGGCTATCCTCTCCACCGTGGCCTGGATGACCCTGGATACCGTGGGCAATAATAACAACCAGGTCCGGTTTGAGGACACCAAGAACCGGCTGGCCGCCATCCGCCGGGCCATTATCGGGGATGTCTCCCGTACGGTGAACGGTGCCCCGGAAGTCCGGGGGTATGTGGCGGATATGGGGTCGTTGCCCGGTAGTCTTCGTGATTTGGTGTCTCAAGGTAGTCATGTGGCCAACAATTATAGTGCCACTTACGGTCTTAGGGTTGGGTGGAACGGCCCATACATTTCTGCTTCGTCCATGACAGGTGGAGCCCGCTTTCCCGATGCTTGGGGTAACGATGATGGAACTGATAATTATGGATGGCAATTTAATGTGGATGTCGGAACCGGTGATTTAACAGTAGGCAGCCAAGGATTGGATAATGCCTCAGGAGGTACCGGTATATACGAAAAAGATTATCCAGATTATACAATTGCTGCCCCGAATACTCCACCTCCCTTGGTGTCTGGGAATGAATATTTTGTTGAAGTTACAGATGCTTCTGGCAACGGTAGACTCCCCGTTGATATTGATGCACCGGCACCTTGCTGGAAGTGCAGTAGCGGCAGCAGCAGTACCCGAAGAGCCTGTGAAGTGCCTTCCGGCACTGGGGTGTGGGAATCTGTTCAAGGTGCGGATACATATGGGGCATGCAGAGTCGCTGGCGGGGTATGGTTACCCCCCGGCCATGTTGGAGCCGGATGTGAGGATTCAACAAAGGACTCAGCCTCATGTTCCGGTACGGAATACGGCGGCGGTATCAACGGAGTCTGGGGGGGAATTGATATTGACGGCAACCCGATCAACAAGTGCATTGATTTTACAAGGGATTTATCTACTTGCACCACAAAGGACTACAGCGGCGACAACTCCGGGACGTTCGGCTCCTGGATTCAATTGTACAACGGTGTTGGGATCTGCACGGATACATCATTTACCGATAAAGCATCCTGCACTGTGGCTGGCGAAACCTGGTATTTGTCCGCTCTGTCTGAGTCCGTATGTATGACAATTGCCCACAGGGTTTCAGGTGTCATTGCAGAACAGGATTCCCGTCCGTTTTTTTTTAATTGGGACGGCACTCGGCAGCGGCTTGAATTTGCAATGAATAGTGAGTCGACAGCCTTTTCCCTGCCCCAGGGCAGAGCGGGATACCGACTCTATGAATTCGACGAAACAGCTAATGCATGTACCGACACCCCCTTTCCCAAGACGGGAACTCAGTGGCGGCACTTTACTGTTGTACCGGGCAATATAATTCCGGAATTGGAATGGGATATTGAATAAAATTTTAAAGAAGCTCAAATTCCGTGCGCCGGCGGGCGGCGGCGGGAAAAGAAAGAAGAAAAAAAACAAATCGCCCCGCATCCGCAAAAAATTAAACCTGCCAAAAAGGCCGGGACGGATCCTGGTATTTGAAACCACGGGCAGCGCCCTGTACGGGGCCGTGGCGGCCTGCGGGCTGGGCCCGGACTGTAAAATGGGGGCTGTTGCCGTTTCCACGGCGCCGGAGATGGGCGATGCCGTGGCCGAGGTGGTGGCCGGGCTGAAACAGGGCAAAAAAAAGCGGCTGCCCAAAACCGCGGTGCTCATCACCCCTTCGGCGGCTTCGGACCTGCTTTCCCTTCCCGTAAACCCCAAAAAGCCAAGGCCCAGGCCCCAGATGGCCGAAATGGTCCGCTGGGAGCTGGAGGAGGTTTTTTTCCGCCAGGGGGAACTGTGGTCTTTGGGCAGTTTGCTCCAGGGGGCCGGGCATATCACGGCGGAGCAGCGCCGGGAGGCCGAGGCCTCGGCTGATGGCACGGGGCCGGATGTCTACGGGGGGCTGGCGGCCAAGGAGCAGGTGGCCCAATGCCTCCAGGCCCAGGAGATCCTGGCGGAAATGGATGACGATCTGGCCACGGGATGGTGCGCCCAGGGGGGGGAGGGCGACGGCCGCTTTGCCTGGCTGGCCGCCGGCATCGGCGACGGTATCAGGAGCCGGTGGCAGGAGGCCTTTAAGCAAAATAAGATTTTTCTATCCTGGATTTATCCCCAGCTGGGAACGGTGCTCCCCCTGGTTTCAGGCCGGCAGCCCGGTGGGGGCGGCTGGGTCCTGGTCCATGTCCGCCAGGAACAGGCCGGCCTGGTCCGGGTGGAAGACGGCCATATCCAGGCATTTACCGTCAAGCCGGGGCAGGGCGGGGCCTTTGATCCCCAAAACCTGGCCCAGGAAGTCCTGAGATGTCTCACCCCGAAAACCGGTCATGTCTTTTTTGCCATGGATCCAGAGCTTGAGGCGCCGGTTTCAGAGGCCTTTTACCGGGGGCTGGAGGGCCGGGAGGTGGGTTTGGCCATGGTTGCTGCCAGCGGGGATATGGATACGGAAACCTGCCACTTTGCTATCCGGTCTTCCATGGAAGGGGCGGCCCGGCATGCCTTGGGCCGGACCCCTGCCGGCACTCTGGTGCGCATTGAGGCCCAGGAGCCCAAACCGCCCCTGTGGAAGGATAAGGACTTCTGGCCCTGGGCCCTGCTGGTTCTGCTTCTGGCCGGGCTCGGGGGATACGATGGCTACATCCGCGCCCAGGGTGATAAATATGCCTGGGATTTGGACCTGTGCGAGATTGAGCTGCAAAACGGCAAAAAGATGAAACAGCAGGCCATGTCCACCATTTCCCGGGCCAATAAACTGGAGGAGACCCTGGCGGAAAAGGAAAAGGAACTGGCCGAGCAGAAGCGGCTGCAGGAGATTCTGGATACGGTGATCCGATACCGCCAGGACCTGGTGCCCGGGATGATGGAGGCCATCGGCAATGCCGTCACCGACGGGGTGGTTCTGGATAAATTCATGGAAAATGAAGACCGGTCCGGTTTCTACCTGGAGGCCTGGGCCCTGAAGGACACCGAGGGCCAGGAGTTCGGGACAAAGCTTAACCAGGCCCTGGCCGACTGGAAGTACAAGGTGGGGGATATCAAGTTGACTCAGGGGCCGGGGCCCATAGGGCTTTCCGGATATATCCTGGCCATTCACATTGTCCGGTCCCGGGCAGGTGCCGGGGCCAAAGGGGGGAAAAATGGTTAAAAAATGGAAGGCCATGAGCCGGTCCGAGCGGCTGCAGTGGCAGGGCCTGGCCGGCGGATGCATCATTATCCTTTACACCTTTGTCTTCTATCCCATCAGTTCCGGCCGTTTGGCGGAAAAACAGAAAATGCTCAACCGGTGCAAAAACCGTGTGGAGACCCAGACCCGCATTGATAATCTCAAAGGGTCCTCCTCTTCTCCCAAATCCCTGGAATCCAGAATCGCCAGGATTGAAAAACAGATCCAGGCAACCCGGCAGGGGTTTGACGAACTGGATACGGGCTTTGCCCCCATGGCATCGGCCGAGGTGCGTCAGCAGCTTTTGCTGGAGGTGTCCACCCTGGCCGAGCGCACCGGGGTAACCCTGCTTTCGGTGGCGGTCAAGGGCATTCGCTACCAGGATGGTAAAACCATGACTCCGGTGGATCCGGAGCTGGGCCGCCCCCTGCTGCTCATCCAGGCCGCGGCCCCCTTCTGGTATCTTAAGGATTTTTTCCAGGGGCTCAAGGATCTTTCCTTTTACGTTTCCGTCATGAACCTGAATCTGTACGCAACCCCTCCCAAGGACGGCAAGGTAAAAGAACTGCACCCCGGGGATTTATACGTTTCTTTAGAGGTATCCATCTAAAAATGAACCAGACCCGTTTTATCCGTCAATTTGACACCCTTTTGGCCCTCTGCGTTGAAAGGGGGGCTTCAGATATGCACCTGACCTCCGGCCGGCCGCCGGGCTACCGGATCCACGGAAAACTCACCGCCAACGGCGAAGAGATCCTGGAGGCAGAAACCATAACCGCCATGGTCCAGGAGATCATGAGCGATTCCCAGCGGGAAATATTTAAGGCAAAATCCACGGTGGACCTGGGCTATACAACAGGTGCCGGCACCCGGTTCCGCCTCAATATTTATATGGAAACGGGAAGGCCCGCCATGGCCGTGCGCTACCTGAACCAGGATCTCCCGGACATGGCGGCGGCGGGCCTTCCCCAGGTGCTCAAGCGTTTGGCCTACCTGCCCTCGGGCCTGGTTCTCATCACCGGGGCCACGGGGTCGGGCAAATCCACCACCCTGGCCATGCTCCTGGATGAGATCAACCAGAACCGCAACTGCCACATTCTCACGGTGGAGGACCCGGTGGAATTCATCCATGAAAACAAGGCGTCCCTGGTCCACCACAGGGAGGTGGGGGCGGATGTGCCCTGTTTTGCCTCGGCGGTGCGGGCGGCCCTGCGGGAGGACCCCGACGTGATCATGGTCGGCGAGATGCGGGACCTGGAGACCATGAAGGCCTCCATCACCGCGGCGGAAACCGGCCACCTGGTTTTTTCCACCCTCCATACCGGGGAGGCCGTGGGTGCAGTGGAACGGTTCATCGGCCATTTTTCCGGCGGGGAGCAGGAGGTGGCGCGGCACCGGATTTCCATGGTGCTTAAAGCCGTCATTGCCCAGCGCCTGGTGCCGGTCATTGGCGGGGGCGGCCGGGTGCCGGCCCTGGAGATGCTCCGGGTGAACAACGGCAGCGCCAACCTCATCCGCACGGCCAAGACAAGGCAGCTGTATTCCATGATGGAATCGGGGGCCAACCAGGGCATGTGGACCCTGGACCAGGATCTGGCCCGGCTGGTTTTTGAAAAGAAAATCGCCCGGCAGTCTGCCCTGGACATCTGCGCCAACCCCATGGGGTTTGACCGCCTGGTGGATGCGGCAAGGGGGTGGAAGGTGGCGGACTATGCCTGTTAGCGAGACCGCCCTCATTGATGCCGGCGTAAAGGTGGGCCTGGTGCCGGACGGGGATCTTTCCGGCCTGCGCCTCAGGGCCAAGCGGGAGCGTTTAAAGCTGCTGGAGGTGGTGACCCGGGAGAACCGGTTTCCCGAGACCGCCCTCTACCAGGCCCTGGCCGATACCCGTAATCTTGCTTTTTTCCACCCCCGGGACCTGGTGGCTGATGCAGAGGCAGCAGGGCTGTTGCCCCACACCCTCATGCTTAAACGGCTCATGCTGCCGGTGAAGCGCCAGGGGGATGAGCCGGTGCTTGTCCTGTCAGACCCCGATGACCGGCTGAGCCTGGACCGGGTGCGGCAGGCCACGGGCCGGCACTGGAAGATTGGCCTCTCCGATCCCGAATCCCTGAAATCCGCCATTGCCCGGTTCCGGGAGACGCAGCTTGCCTCATCCGGGCGGGGGGCTGCACCGGCGGCTGCGGGGGCAGGGGGAACGGCTGATCCGGTCACCCTGCTGGACGATATCATGAAAGAGGTTTACCTGCGCCGGGTTACGGATGTCCATTTTGAGCCCGAAGAGGATGGGATGCGGGTGCGTCTGCGGGTGGACGGGCAGATGGAAGCGTTCCAGCGTTCCTTGACCAAGGCCGACGAAGAGGCCCTGCTCAACCGGGTCAAGGTGTTGTCTGGCCTGGATATTGCCGAGCAGCGTATGGCCCAGGACGGGGCCATGAAATATAAGATCATGGGCTGGGATCTGCCCGAAACAGACATCCGTGTGGCCACCATCCCGACCAAGTGGGGGGAGCGCTGCACCATGCGGATTCTGGGCCAGGACACCGGGGACCTCACCCTCTCCCAGCTGGGCATGCCCAACCATATGCTGGCCGCTTTTAAAAAGGCCATCGCCAGCCCCCACGGCATGATCCTGGTCACCGGGCCAACGGGGTCGGGCAAATCCACCACCCTCTACGCCGGTATCCGGGAACTGGACGTGGGCCAGCTCAACGTGCTCACGGCGGAAGACCCGGTGGAACAGACTATTGACGGGGTCTCCCAGGTCCAGGTTTCCACCAAGGTCAGCTTTGCCCAGGCCCTGCGCTCCTTTCTCCGCCATGATCCGGATGTGATCCTGGTGGGGGAAATCCGGGACCGGGAAACCGTGGAGATCGGGCTGCGGGCCGCCATGACGGGCCACCTTGTACTCTCCACCCTCCACACCAACGATTCCGTCGGGGCCGTAACCCGGCTGGCCGATGTGGGGGCCGAGCGGTTTCTCATCGGCTCCACCCTCATCGGGGTCCTGGCCCAGCGCCTGGCCCGGCGGCTCTGTCCCAGATGCCGGAAAAAACGGGCTGCAACCCTGGAGGAGCTGGAAATCCTGGGCCTGGATCAAGGCAGAGGCGTGGAATTATACGAGCCTGATGGATGTTCCTTCTGCCTGGGATCGGGATACAAGGGCCGCATCGGTTTGTTCGAGGCCCTGTGGATCGGAAAGGGCCTGGCAGAGACCATTGCCCAGGGGGCAGGGGAGCGGGAAATCCGGGGGAAGGCGACCCGTTTCACCTCCCTGTGGGAGGACTGCCGGGCCAAGGTGCTCAACGGGGATGCGGCCCTGGCCGACCTTCTCCATTACCGTCCGGAGGAGGGGTAAATGCCGGTATACTCTTATACCGGGCTGGACGGCTCGGGCAAGGAGGTGCAGGGCGTCCTTGAGGCGGAGAGCCCCAAGGAAGTGGCCGGGATCCTGAGGGCGCGCTCGGTGTTCCTGCTCAAGGCAAAGGAAGGGGAGGGGGCTGACCTGGGCGGCGGCCTTCTTGGCATGGCCGGCAGGGGGCTGTCCATGCTCAGGCCCAGCCGGTTTATGCCGGTGAGATCAGGTGATCTTATTGTTTTTTTCCGGCAGCTGGCCCTGATGCTCAGGGCGGGATTTACGCTGGTCTCGGCACTGGAGGCCAGCCACGATATGCAGGACAAGCACCGGCTGCGCCGGGTGATTAAACGGCTTAACGACGAAATCCGGCGGGGAGAGAGCTTTTCCAATGCCCTGGCAAAGGAAAAAAAGGTGTTTCCGGCCATGACCGCCAACCTGGTGGCTTCCGGAGAGCAGAGCGGAAACCTGGATGCCATCCTGGAACGGCTGGCCGAAAACCTGGAACGGGCAAAGGATTTGAAGCTCCAATTTATCACGGCCATGTTTTATCCCTGTTTCATTCTGCTCTCCTCTCTGGCCGTGATTGTACTCATGCTCGTTTACGTGATTCCCAAATTTTCCACCTTTCTGGCGGCCCGCCATGCGGAACTGCCCGGGTCCATGCTCATGCTCTTGGGGATCTCGGACTGGTTTCTCACCTGGGGCGGCCCCCTGGGCATTGTGCTGGGCGGGGGGCTGTTTGCCGTCCTTGCCGCCTATACCACGGTGCCGGGCAAACGGGCCGTGGACAAGGTATTGGTAAGGGTGCCGGTGGTGGGCTCCACCCTGGTACTGGCGGCCATGGCCAATGCCGCCTGGACCCTGGCCATGCTGCTTAAAAGCGGGGTCACGGCCATGGATTCCCTGAGGGTGACCTCGGGGGTGACCGGAAACCTGGCCGTGGCCGACTGCTTCGGCCGGGCCGCCGAGGGGCTGCTGGACGGCCGGCCCTTGTCAAAAACCTTTGAACAGCCCCATATCCCAGTACTCATGCGGCATATGGCCGCCGTGGGGGAAAGTTCGGGCCAGCTGGATTCGGTGATGCAGGAAGTGGGGGAATTTTATCAGAAGGAACTCATCGGCCGGGTCAAGCTCATGGCCACAATGATTGAGCCGGTGATGATCCTGGGGGTGGGGCTGCTGGTGCTTTTTGTCTACCTGGCACTGTTCCAGTCGGTTATGGCCGTGTCAAAAGGAGGGATGTAAATTTTATGGGGAAGATTATTAGAACCGCCGCTGTACTGAGCCTGGGCCTCTGTCTGGCCGGGCTGCCCCCGGCCCGGGGGGATTCCGGTAATGGTGCCGGGACGGATAAAGCGGCCGCGGTAAAAGAAAAAATAACAAAGGCCGCCGCAAAGGCCGCGGACAAGACAGTGGATGCCGGCAGGGCCGTGGTATCAACATTCAATGGATTTGCCCAGACATACACCGGGGCCCCGGAAGAAGAGAACGTCCCAACGGCCCGTCGGGATCCCTTTGGCGCGTCGGAAAAGCTGAGACGGGCAAAGGAAGGGCCGCTCCAGCCGGCTGCCCGGCCCCGTCCGGAACGATTCGGTTTCAAGCCCCGGGCCGAACAGCCCAAGGAAATGCCCAAAATGAAGCTCAAGGGTCATCTCAAGGGCCGGAACGGCGAAGTGGTGGCCCTGCTGGAGATCAAGGGCGGAGATGTCTATATCGTCCGGGAGGGGGATACCGTGGGCCTCCACGACCTGGGCATTGATTCGGTGATCCGGATCCAGGAAATCAGCCGCCGGCACCTGGTGGTGGAGTCCGGCACCCTGGGCACCGTGATCATCGTGCGTTAAAAGGCATGCTGCCTAATTTTAAACCCATTGAGGAGAGGTAGATCTTGTTTGGTACATACTGGAAACGGCTGTTTTTTTCAATTTTGTATGGCATTTTCATTCTGGCCTGTATTGCCGGCGGCGGCGCTTTTTTGAAGGCGTCCGCAGCGGTTAAAAAAAACAAACCCGTAATTTCCGAACTGGAGTTCAAGGACGCCACGGTACAGGATGCGGTGCGGGTGGTGTCCGAACTCACCGGGGAAAATATTGTGGCCACCACGGAAGCCGGTGAAAAAATGGTTACCCTGTTTGTGCGGAACCTGGGGGTCACCGACGTGGTGGACGCCGTCTGCCGCATCGCAGGGCTATGGTACCGGCACAATCCAAAAACAGGGATTTACGTTGTCATGACCACCGAGGAATACCAGCGGGACATTGTGGTGTTCCGGGACGAACCCACCCGGATGTTCAAGCTAAAATACATGAATGTGGGGGTCGCGGCCCGGACCATTGCCGATTTGTTCGGGGACCGGGTGGAACTCAAGGGCAAAGCCGACCGCCATCTGGGGGACGACTATGTGGTGTCGAATACCTATACCCGGTTCACTTCCAATTATGACGAGGGGAAAATGGGGGATGAGGAAGACGACGACGATGATGATGAAGAGAGCAGCAGTAAAAATAAAACCAATGAAAAGGATCTGGGGGTCCAGGGCCTGGAACTGACCCCGGAACAATTGGCCCGGCTCAGCCGCAGCGGCGTGGCCGGGAATTCGCTGATCTCCGCCGGGGTGGTGGGCCAGGTAGCCCAGCGAACCGAAGCCCCAATTTATGTCACCGTAAACCGGATGCATAATATGCTTTTTGTGCGCACGGCCGATGAAAAGGCCATGGCCGAGATCGCCGGTATTATCAAAGATTCCGATCAGCAGGTGCCCGAGGTGCTGTTGGAGATGAAGGTGCTGGAGGTGGAACTGACGGATCAGTTTGAATCGGCATTTGACCTTTCCCAGATTTCCGGCAGCCAGCAGACCGGCCCCGACGACGGGCATAACGCCAACCCACTGAATCAGGAGGCGACTTCATCGGGACGAACCCTTCTGGGCCTGGGAAATTTTGATGTCCAGGAAGGGTCCACCATGATTTTTCAGGTCCTGTCCGGGAATCTGCGCATGCGGCTGCAGCTGCTCCAGGACAACAACAATATCCGGTCCCTGGCAACCCCCATGCTCCTGGCGGCAAACAACCATCCTGCCCGCCTGTTCATTGGGGAGGAAACCATTATTACCACGGGGTTCAGGACCCAGGTGGTCGAAAGTACCACCACCACCGGAGTGGTGGTGAATAATGTATACCCCGTGCCGGTCACCGAGAAGGAGAATGTGGGAAATACCCTGACCATCCTGCCGTCAATCAATGCGGACCGCTCTGTGGTTATGCGCATTGCCCATGAAAATTCCACGGTGAATGTGAACGGGGGGAAAATCCCCCTGCTGGTGGGAGGATCTGTGGAAAATGTCCCCATCGACACCATTGACACCTCCAACCTGGAAGGCACGGTCCTGGCCCAGGACGGGATGACCGTGGCCGTTGGCGGGATGATGCGGACCTCCTATACGGATACCGAATCCAAGGTGCCGGTGCTCGGCGATATCCCCGGCCTGGGTTTCTTTTTTAAAAACCAACAGAAAATTCAAAAGAAAACCGAGTTGGTGCTGCTGATCACCCCCCATGTACTTACGGCGCCGAAAGACGGCCAGGACATTTCCCGGGATCGTTTGAGCGAACTTGATTATTCCAGTGAAAGCGTCGAGGCTTTCCCCGTCGGTGTAAAGGAGGGTGCCGGAGAGGCCCTGACCGGTCTGCCCGCCATGGGTGTGCCGGCAGATGGGGCAGATGACCGCAAACGCTTCATCGATATGACCTCCGTGGCTGTAAAGCAGCTGCGTCTTCCCTTTGATCTGCGCCAGCCAAAGGGGAATGTCCGGCCGGTGCACATGGCGGCCCTGGGCCATGTCCGGGTCTTTGACTACAGGGGGATCACCACTGAGCCCATTGCCGCCTGGACCGACGGCCGGCAATACACCACGGCCCTGAAGGTTACCAATACAACCCCCATTGCCCATCCCCTGGATGTGGCCGCCCTCAACCGCCCCTGGCTGGCCGCCACCCTGGAAAAGCAGGAACTGGCCCGACGGGGCAAGGCCGGGGATTTTACTTACCTCTACCTGATTTCCAGCCGGTCCTTTGAGCAGGAAATCCGTTTAACGGGGCATACGAAATGAACGTACTGAACGGGAAAGGGGCCGCCCGCTTCCATTGCTTTTTATGTTTGGCTTTTATCCTGTTTACCTGCAGGGGAAGCATCTGGGCCGGCAGCCTGCCCCGGGCCATGACCCTGGTTTTGAATCCGGGCACGCCCGTCAGCCGTACCGTGTCCTTTTTTCCTGCCGGGGAAACGGTTAGAAAACAAACAATGGATCTCTCTGGGGCCATGTCTGGCCTAATTGCATCGGTTAACCGGACAAAGAAGCCTTCCGCCGGGAAGGAGCCTTTGCCGGCCCATGATAAGAGAGGGGGTGAAACCATTCCGGTTAAACCGCATCTGCCCAAGGATGCCCACGAATATTCCAATCGGTTTTCCCTGAATGCCGGATACCGAAATGATAAACTGTTCTGGACCATTGCCGATTCTGATAACGAGCCCAACATCTTGTCGGAACTCATCTGGGATAACCTTCACAGTTCGGTTGTTTCGGGGCAGTTTCGATGGAGCAATTCCAGGCACCTTTATATCCGGGGGGGAATTGAGATCGGTGCCATTGCAGGAGGGGAAAATCAGGATTCCGATTATGGAAAAAGCAACAGGGTAGAAGAATTTTCCAGATCCCATGCCGATACCGGCGGTTCTATGTTTGACGCCAGCCTGGGAGTCGGGTTCCGGTTTGACATCCCCTGGCGGTTGAGTCCTGCCCCTTTGCGGATCATTCCCCTTGCCGGCTACTCCTTTCATAATCAGGAACTTGAGAATACCAACGGGGTGCAGGTCGTTTCCGCCCATGGAAATACCATGCCCCTGGGACCGTTTCCAGGGCTTCAAAGTGAGTACGACGCACAATGGAAAGGGCCCTGGATCGGTTTTGATATAGAGGTGCCCATGGGGGATCATCATGGGATTACTGCCGGTTTTGAATACCACAGGATCCGTTACGAAGCAGAAGCCGACTGGAACCTCAGGACCAGTTTTGCCCATCCGGTCAGCTTCCGCCACAGGGCAGACGGAGAAGGCTGTTTTTTCTCCCTGGGGTATTGGTACAAGCTTTCTGACAGATGGAAGCTGAATTTAAGCGGGAATTACCGTGCCCTGGACACCGATCCGGGGACAGATACAACATATTTTTCAGACGGTAGTCAGGGAAGTACTGGGTTAAACGAAGTCCAATGGAAATCCTGGGGGGTTAGCCTTGGGTTTTCCTATGAATTTTAACAGATATATAGAAACGGAAACTGAGACGAAAATGAAAATGGATTTGGTACCGCAGAAAGCGGATTTTTCACCGGTGATGGAGCGCCTCAGCCAGGTGGTGCTGGGCAAGGAAGAACAGATCAAGCTGGCAGTGGCCTGCCTGCTGGCCCGGGGGCATCTGCTCATCGAGGATGTGCCGGGCCTGGGCAAGACCGTACTGGCCCACACCCTGGGC
This sequence comes from Desulfobacter sp., assembly GCA_028768525.1. Taxonomy (NCBI): domain Bacteria; kingdom Pseudomonadati; phylum Thermodesulfobacteriota; class Desulfobacteria; order Desulfobacterales; family Desulfobacteraceae; genus Desulfobacter; species Desulfobacter sp. The sequence continues at coordinate 5,638,216 of CP054837.1, forward strand.
AAGACTTTAGGGCTGGATTACCAGCGGGTGCAGTTTACCTCGGACCTGCTCCCCGGGGATATCATCGGGGCGTCCATTTACGACCGGAACCGGGGGGCGTTCCATTTCAGCCGGGGGCCGGTATTCACCCAGCTGCTTCTGGCCGACGAGATCAACCGGGCCACGCCAAAATGCCAGAGCGCCCTGCTGGAGGCCATGGAAGAGCGCCAGGTATCTGTGGAGGGGCGGCCCAAGGAACTGCCCAGGCCCTTTTTCGTCATTGCCACCCAGAATCCCACCGAACAGACGGGGACCTTCCCTCTGCCCGAGTCCCAACTGGACCGGTTCCTGCTGAGGATTTCCATGGGATATCCCAATAAGGCGGCGGAACTTGATCTGCTGGCCGGGGAGGACCGGCGCCGGATCATTGAGGACCTGGACCCGGTGCTTTCTCCTGAACAGCTGATTGTTCTCCAGACACGGGTGGAATGCGTCAATGCCTCCAGGGCTGTTCTTGAATACCTCCACCGCATCCTTGAATTTACCCGGAACAGCGAAAGTTTCCAGACCGGGCTGTCCACCCGGGCAGGGTTAGGCATACTGCAGGCGGCCAAGGCATGGGCCGTTGTCCACGGCCGGGACCTGTTGCTCCCCGGGGATATCCAGGCGGTGCTGCCTTCGGCGGCGGCCCACCGGCTGGTGCCCCTGGCAGGGACAATGGATGCGGACCGCATCGGAGAAGAGATCATTTCCAAGGTGGATGTGGAATAATGGCCGGGGCGGTGAAAAAGTTTTTGGACCGGCCCTTGTCTTTCCGACGGCGGCCCCGGGTTCCGGGACAGATCCGCCTGGGGGTGAGTTCCCCGGGCCTGGGTTTTTTCGGCCTGATTCTCTGCGGGTTTCTCATGTCCGTGAATTTTTCAAACAATCTGATCTTTGCCATGACCTTTCTGCTGGTCGCCATTGCACTGGTGGGCGGGTATGCCACAAGGGTCAATCTGGCAGGGCTTACTCTGTCGGACTGGCGCACCGAGCCGGTCTTTGCCGGAGGAGAGGCCCTCTACACCCTTTCACTTGGGGAAACCTGCGGCCGGAACCGGTTTGCCCTGGCCCCTAGAACCGGCAGGGCCATACAGGGGGAGGAGATTCACCTTGAAAAAGGGGCCCGGGTCCGACTGGTCCTGAAACGGCAGGCTCCCAGGCGGGGGCCCCTGGGGCCGGCTCCTGCAGATATTTCCAGCGGGTTTCCCCTGGGCGTGTTCAGGGCCCGGCTCATATCCGGGGACCTGCCCGGAACCCTGGTTTATCCGGCCCCCGCCGGAAACCAGCCCCTGCCCGAGCAGCCCTCCGGGACCCAGGCCCATATGTCGGCAGAATCCGGCACCTTCAAGGATATGCGGCGGTATGCGCCGGGTGACCCTTTAACCCGGGTGGACTGGAAGGCCTTTGCCCGGTTTGACCAGCTTTACACAAAGGTGTTTGACGGGGCCAGGGGGGATACGGCCCTCTGGTTCCGGTGGGAGGATGTCCATGTGCAGGATACCGAGGCCAGGATTTCCCAGCTCTGCCGCTGGATCCTGGACACCCATAAAAAAAATCTGGAATACGGCCTTGAGATCCCGGGCACCCGCATTGAACCGGCCCGGGATGAAGAACACCTGGGTACCTGTCTGGCGGCCCTGGCCCTCTATGGGATAAGGAAGGGAAGCGGGGAGGGGAAGGGAAAATCTGGTGGGAAAAAGCAGTGGAAACGATTTGGAAAAGGGGGGGCATCATGAATTATTACCATATTTGGGTGCTGATCACCTTGATCCTTGCTGCCCTGCCCAGCCTGGTCCGGCTGCCCCTGTGGGTGGGGGGGGCAGCCCTTGCCGGCGGCATCCTCCACTATGCCGGGCCCTGGCGGACCAGGCTGCCGGGGAAACTGGTTTCCGTCCTGCTGCTGGCCGGGACCTCGGCCGGGATCTGGCTCAGTTTCGGCGGGTTCTTCACGGGAAACGCCGTACTCAGCTTTTTCATTGCCGTGGTCTTTCTCAAATGGGGGGAATCCCGAACCCGGCGGGATTATCTGCTGCTGATATTTGCCGCCGTCATCCTTGCGGCGGCGGGGGCCCTGTACTGGGAAAACCTCATGAGCCTGATCCATATGCTGGTGGTGGTTTTCGCCCTGACAATCAGCCTGGTGGCCATCCACATGGAGGGCGCCGGGCTGAAGCAGATTTTTCTGGTCCGGTCGGCGGGGAAACTGTTTTTCCTGGGCCTGCCGTTGATGCTCCTTCTTTTCATGACCTTTCCCCGGATTCCCGGGCCCCTCTGGGACCTGGGCCTGGCCTTTGGCCTGCCCATCAAGGCCATGATGGACCGGGGCAACGGGGAGTTCGGCAAGGTCAAAACCCTTCAGCCCGGCGGCATCCAGCGGGCCAAAAAGGAAGACCAGAATGTACTGGTGGCCGAGTTCGAAGGGGCCGTGCCCTTTAAAAGCCGGATGTACTGGCGGGGCCCGGTGTTCTGGGAGTTTGACGGGGAGACCTGGACGCTTCCCGAGGGGTGGGACAATCGGACAAAGCTGCTGAGAACCGCCATTAAATCCAAAAAACGGCTGGATTACGAACTGCGGTATAAAAAGAACCCGGTGCGCTATACCCTGAGGACCATGCCCAACGGGGGGCGCTGGCTCTACGGCCTGGACGTGCCGGCGGGGCCTGCCCCCGAGGCTTTTATTTCCAGTGAATTCCAGCTGCTGAGTATCAGGAAGATCGACGACCACGAACCCAAGTTTAAAATGACCTCCTATCTGGATTATGCCTTCGGGGTCCAGCTTACCCGTGAACAGCGGCAGCGGGGCCTGGCCTGGCCGGAGAACACCAACCCCAGGCTCCTGGCCCTGGGCAGGGAGCTGGGGGAAAAATATAAAACCTGTGAAGAGATTCTCCACCGGGCCTATGAAATCCTGGCCGGGGGAGAATACAGGTATGAGGACGGCCATATCATTCAGCCGGGGCCGGATCTGCTGGACCGCTATTTTTTTGAGGAGAAAAGGGGCGGGGCCGAATACCTGGCCGGATCCTTTGCCATGCTCATGCGGGCGGCCGGGGTGCCGGCACGGCTGGTGAGCGGATACCGGGGGGGAACCATCATCGCCCTGACGAACTTTGTCATTGTCAAGCGCTCCGATGCCCATGCCTGGGTGGAGGTCTGGAATGAAAACAAAGGCTGGGTAAGGGTGGAGCCCAAGGATATTGTGCTGCCTCCTGAGGAAAAGAAAGCCGATCCCGGGGCGGAAAAGACCAAAGCTGCCTCCGCCGTGGAGATGAAAAAGGCTGAAACCGACCGGTCCTTGAATATCAGGGAAGAAGACCGGTCCCCGGAATCCAGGAAGGTGCCGGCGCCGGCGGTCCCCAGGGCGGACAAATGGACCCTGCCCGACTGGTCCTCCCTTTTGGGCAATATGCAGAAATGGGTGATCAATTATAACCCGGACCGCCAGATGGACATCCTTAAAGGGGTGGGCATGGAAGGTTCGGACTGGCTGGATCTCATGATCACCGGCGTGGCCGGCGTGGCCCTGGTCCTTATGGCTTACCTGGGGGCGGCCTGGTGGAAGAACCGGGCCGAAATCGACCGGGTGGGCAAAAGCTGGGTCAAGTTCCGCAACCGAATGGAAAAACTGGATGCAGGCATGGGCCTGCGGGAGTGCCCGGGAATTTACATGGACCGTGTTGGCAGTGAAAAGCCGGAACTGGCAGATGCCACAGGGGATATCATCCAGCGGTATATTGATATCCGGTACGGGAACAACCATTCCCCAGAGTCGTCAGCCCTGTTCCGGCGCCAGGTGGACCGGTTTATTTCCATGACTTAAAAAAGACGCGACAAAGGAAAAAAGATGAGACAGATTATTATATTGTTCCTGCTGGCCGCTGTGTTGGCATGTTCGGCCTTAACCGTTCCGGCCTGGGCCAAACCCAAACAGGGTGTGACCGAGGACTACGCCCCTGTGGTTTCCTATATTATTGAGCAGGGGGAGAACGCACTGGAAGCCTATTCGCCGGCCAGCGGGGTGATCACGGGTAACAAGATTTCCCGGCTCTATTTTGACGTATTTGAAACCACGGGCATGGAATTTACCCTGGGGCTCAAGGACAACGCCTTCATGCTCCAGATCGAATCCAAATTTTCCATGCTCATCTCCCAGGCCATGCGGGGGGACGATAAGGCGAAACTGATGGCCTCATGGGGAGAATTGAAGACCGATCTCACCTATGCGGTGGACCATTATTCCTCCGGGGAAAAGATGCAGACCTTCTGGGGACGGGCCACGCAGTCCTTTATTATCCTTTTCAGAGAGGGGATCGAAGCCATGCTGGTGGTGGCGGCCCTGGTGGCTTACCTGCGCCGGTCCGGCTACTCGGACAAGGTGAAAATTATCTGGCACGGGGTGGCCTGGGCCCTGGCAGCCAGCGTGGCAGCGGCCTGGGCTCTGAATTCCCTGATCAATGCCTCCGGGGCCGGCCAGGAGGCCATTGAAGGGGTGACCATGCTTATTGCATCTTTTGTCTTGGTTTATGTCAGTTATTGGCTCACGGCCAAAAAGGATGCGGACCGGTGGCAGGCCTTTATCAAAGAAAAGATGGACGATGCCATGGGAAAAGGCAGTCTGTTTGCCCTGGGGCTGGTTTCCTTTCTGGCTGTATTCAGGGAGGGGGCGGAGACCATTTTATTTTACCAGGCACTGATCGCCGGCACCACCGGGGAACTTACTGCCATCTGGTCGGGCATGGCCATTGCGGCCGCCGGCCTTGTGGCGGTTTACCTTTTGGTGCGGTACGCTTCGATCCGGCTTCCCATCGGCCTTTTTTTCGGGGGTACGGCGGCGCTGCTTTTCGCCATGGCCTTTGTGTTCACGGGGCAGGGAATTATGGAACTGCAGGTTTCAACCATGATCCCCACCTCCCGGCTGCAGGGCTGGCCCATGATCACCTGGCTGGGTATATTCCCCACCCTGGAGACCCTGGTTGGACAGGCAATGGTACTGGCTGTCATACCGGCCGGGTGGGTATGGATTCAGGTAAAGAAGAAAAAGGCTGTGGCAGCGGCCTGACGAGATTTGGCGTCAATGCGGGAAAAAGGGCCCTTTTCCCCGCATGCCGGATTTTAGATTAATTAAGACCTTATTTTTCCAGTCCGGCGATAAATGCCTTGAATTTTTTAAAGGTGGCGTTGGTCATGGCATGTTCCATGCGGCAGGCGGTTTCGTCTGCCGTTTTTTCATCCACGCCCACATGTTTGAACAAGAACTCTCTAAAAACAAGGTGACGTTTTTCGATTTCCTTGGCTATTTTTTCTCCCTTGGGGGTCAGGGTGACATAGCCGTAGGGTTCGTAGTTGATCAATTCCTGGGCCGCCAGTTTTTTGAGCATGCCGGTGACCGAGCCCCGTTTTATATCCAGTTTTTCCGCAATATCCTTTGACCGGGCAACGGTCTTGGTGGTCTGCAGATCGAGTATGGTTTCCAGGTAGTCTTCCAGGCTTTCAGAAAGGTCAAGTTCTTTTGTCATCGCTAATCTCCATTAAAATTCTTAATGTTTATTATATTTCTTTAATTAGTAAGTCAATTGGTTATTTAATTCGGCTTTTCAATATTGTTGTTGACTTGGGTAAAAGTTATGTGTATAAAACTTTCGCTTTTATTATCCAAAACAAAGTTTTAACAAACAGGAGAATGTGATGGGGACAATTAATTTAAGACAAATGAAAGTTGATCAAACCGGTGTGATCGCATCGGTGAAAGCCTCCGGAGAGCTGGGACTGCGAATCCGGGAGATGGGGCTGGTACCGGGCAAGGAAATCAAGGTTCAGGGCAGGGCCCCCCTTTACGATCCGGTATCCCTGAGAATCATGGGGTTTACCCTGACCCTGCGGAACAACGAAGCCGATCATATTGAGGTGGAGGTGAATTGATATGGGGACTGCAATTGCATTGGCCGGCAACCCGAATTCCGGCAAAACCACCCTTTTCAACGCGCTGACAGGCGCCCGGCAGCATGTGGGCAATTATCCCGGGGTTACCGTGGAAAAGAAACAGGGGACCTGCATTTCCGATACCCGCACCTTTGAGGTGGTGGATCTTCCGGGGACTTATTCACTGACAGCCTACTCCCTTGAAGAGGTGGTGGCCAGGGATTTTCTGGTGAACGAACGGCCGGATATGATTGTCAATATCGTGGATGCCTCCAACCTGGAGCGAAACCTTTACCTCACGGTGCAGTTCATGGAAATGGGTATTCCCGTATGCCTGGCCCTTAACATGATGGATGTTGCGGACAAGCGGGGGATCAAAATTGATGTGGAAAAATTGTCCGCGGTACTCGGGGTGCCGGTGATTCCCATGGTCGCCCGGGCGGGCAGGGGCCGGGCTGAGTTATTGAGAACCGTTGCGGACAAGGCCGGGGAGGCGCCCAGGCCCTTGAAAATCTCCTATGGGACGGACATTGATGCGGCCCTGGATGAAATGGAAGAAATCATTCTTTCCGCCGGGTTTATGACCCAGATTTATCCGGCCCGGTGGACGGCCCTCAAATACCTTGAAAATGACGAACAGATACTTGAGAAGGGGATGGGGGAAAACCACGGTGTGGCCGGGAAACTGGCAGAGATTACGGCCAGGGTGGCCGGCCACCTGGCCGTGACCCAGGATGTCCACCCCGAAGGCATGATTGCCGACCAGCGCTACGGGTTCATCTCGGCCCTGATTAAACAGAATGTGGTCACCTATGCCCATGACCGGAACCGGATCCGGCGGTCGGACCAGATTGACCGGGTGCTCACCAACCGGTTCGTCGGCCCCCTGATCATGGTGGCCGTTCTCATGGGACTGTATAATTTTACCTTTACCTACTCCGCGCTTCCGACCCAATGGCTGGAAACCCTGTTCGGATGGATCGGCGGCATGGCTGACGCGGCCCTGCCCGACGGCCTGGTCAAGTCCATGATTGTTTCAGGGGTCATTGACGGGGTGGGCGGAGTACTCGGTTTCGTTCCCCTGATCATGTTCATGTTCCTGGGGATTTCCTTTCTTGAAGACTCCGGGTATCTGGCCCGAATGGCCTTTATGCTGGATCGAGTTTTCAGAATGTTCGGCCTCCACGGCAGTTCGGTCATGGCCTTTATCGTTTCCGGCGGCATTGCCGGCGGATGTGCCGTGCCCGGCGTGATGGCGGCAAGGACCCTGAAGTCTCCCAAGGAACGGCTGGCAACGCTGTTGACGGTGCCCTTCATGAATTGCGGAGCCAAACTGCCCGTGTTCGCCCTGCTGGTGGGGGCCTTTTTCTCCGAAAACCAGGCCCGGGTCATGCTGGTCATCACCCTGATCTCCTGGCTGGGGGCCCTGCTGGTGGCACGGCTGCTGAGGTCCACCATTATCAGGGGCGAGGCCACCCCCTTTGTGATGGAGCTGCCTCCCTACCGCCTGCCCACCCTCCGGGGCCTGCTCACCCACACCTGGGAGCGGACCTGGCAGTATATGAAAAAGGCGGGTACGGTGATTCTGGGGATTTCAATTCTGCTCTGGGCCATGATGACCTTTCCCGGGCTTGACAAAGACCAGGCTGCCTCATACCAGGCAAAACGGGATGCCGTTATCCAGGCGGCCCCTGCCGGTATCATGGCCCAAATTGATGCGGCCCAAGGTGAAGACGGGCTTTCCGCCCAGGCCCTGGCTGTCAAGGACGCCCTCGGGGCCATTGACGGTGAAGCGGCCCAGGACGGCCTGCGGAATTCCTTTGCCGGTAAAATCGGTGTGGCCATGGAGGGCATATCAAAATTCGCCGGGTTTGACTGGCGGACCAATATTGCCCTGGTGGGCGGATTTGCGGCCAAGGAAGTGGTGGTCTCCACCCTGGGAACGGCCTATTCACTGGGCGAAGTGGACCCTGAAGAGACCGGGTCCCTGGGCACCCGGCTGGCCGCCGCTCCCGGATGGGGGCCGGTAACGGCCTTTGCCCTGATTATTTTCACCATTTTTTATGCCCCCTGTTTTGTCACCGTGGTCTGTATTGCCAGGGAAACCGGATCCTGGAAATGGGCGGGGTTTTCCGTGGTTTTCAATACAGCCCTTGCATTCGGTCTGTCCGTGGTGACCTACCAGGTCGGGTCGGCTATTTTCGGATAAAGGAGATGGATATGGAAAATATTATCGTTGGCCTGGTTGTGGCCGCTGCCTTTGCCTATGTCATCAAGGGCCTTGTCAAAACCTGGAAAGGGGAGGGCGGATGCAATTGTTCAGGCGGTTGCGGGGGATGTCCCGGAAGCGCCGGTTCCTGCAACCAGAATCCCACATTGTTTAAGTAAAACTCAGTATAACAGTATACCTTCAGCATACACCGCCCCGGGGAAAAGCAAATTTTTCCGGGGCGGTTTTGTTTGTTTATCCCGGGGGATGGAAAGGCTGATGCTGAAAAGAGGTATTGTCTTACCGTTATTTTTGATTATAGTATATGGGTACGATCTTTAACACATCTGTAATACCTGAAAAATGATATATATTGAGGTGATCCATGAGCGATGAGAATAGACCCATTGAACCGGAAATCGTGATTGATGAAGAAGAAAACGGAAAACCCAAGGGCGATCTGGTCACCCAGAGCGTGAAGCCCGATATCCTTTACCTGGTTCCCATCACGGGGCGGCCGCATCTTCCGGCCCAGGTCCAGCCCCTGATCGTCAGCAAAGAGAGATGGGAAGAGACCCTGATGAAAGCGTCCAAGGAATCCAAGAACCTCCTGGGGCTCTCTTACCTCAGCGAGGTCCGGGGAAAATATGTGTACAAAGAAGATTTCCCGGAAGTGGGCTGTGTGGTGCGGATGCTCAATGTGGTGGATGTGGAGGGGAATATCCAGTTCATCGCCCAGGGCCTGGAGCGGTTCCGGATCAAAAAATTCCTCTCGGATAAACCGCCCTTTGTTGTCCAGGTGGAATATTTCTCCCCCCTGGAAGAGAGCGAGGATGAACTCAAGGCCTATGGGATCTCCATTATCGCGGCCATTAAACAGCTGCTTTCCCTGAACCCCTTGTATTCAGAAGATCTCAAACAATATTTGGGACGGTTTTCCCCGGACCAGCCTTCACCCCTTACGGATTTTGCCGCCGGCATCACCACGGCAAAGGGGGATGATCTTCAGGATATCCTGGAAACCAAGTCCATCCTTGCCCGGATGAAAAAGGTGATGATGCTTCTTCAAAAGGAGATAGAGATCGCCAAGCTCCAGACCAAGATCCAGCGGGACATCAACATAAAGGTGGACGACAATAAGCGTAAGTTTTTCCTCAAGGAACAGCTTAAGGCAATCCAGAAAGAGCTGGGGATGCAAAAGGACGACAAGACCTCGGATGTGGACAAGTTCAAGGAAAAGTTCGAGGCCCTGGATCCGCCAGAACATGTGGTCAAGCGCTTTGAAGAGGAAATTGAAAAGCTGTCCATCCTTGAAACCGGTTCCTCCGAATACGGGGTGACCCGGAATTATCTGGACTGGGTGACCTCGTTTCCCTGGGGGGTATATTCCGAGGATAACATTGACATCCAACGGGCTGAGCAGGTATTGAACCGTGACCATGCAGGCCTGTCTGACGTTAAGGAGCGGATCATTGAGTTCTTTGCCGCCGGTGTATATAAAAAGGATATCTCCGGTTCCATTATCCTCTTCGTCGGCCCTCCCGGGGTGGGCAAGACCTCCATTGGCAAATCCATTGCCGAGGCCCTGGGACGCAAATTCTACCGATTCTCCCTGGGCGGCATGCGGGACGAAGCGGAAATCAAGGGGCACCGCAGGACCTATGTGGGCGCGCTGCCCGGCAAGCTGGTCCAGGCCCTGAAGGATACCGAAGTGGCCAATCCCGTGATCATGCTGGACGAGATTGACAAGATCGGGGCCTCCTACCAGGGGGATCCGGCGTCAGCCCTGCTGGAGGTCCTGGATCCGGAGCAGAATGCCGAATTCCTGGACCACTACCTGGACCTGCGGGTGGATCTTTCAAAGGTGCTGTTCATTTGCACGGCCAATACCCTGGACACCATTCCGGGCCCCCTGCTGGACCGCATGGACCGGATCAACCTTTCCGGCTATATCACGGCAGAAAAACTGGAAATTGCCAGAAAGCACCTCTGGCCCAAACTGCTGCGCCGGAATAAGCTTTCCGCTGCCACCATCACCATCACCGATCCCACCATCCGCCACCTTATTGAGGGGTATGCCAGGGAAGCCGGGGTGCGGACCCTTGAAAAGCAGCTCAACAAGATCATCCGCAAAAGCATCGTCCGGATTTTAAAAGAAAAGAAAAAAAAGATCCGGATCAATATCAAATCCCTGGAAGACCTCCTGGGGCCGCCCATATTCAAAGCTGAAAAACAGATGCGGGGGGTGGGCATCGTCACCGGCCTGGCCTGGACCGCCATGGGCGGTGCCACCCTCTCCATTGAGGCGGTCCGGGTCCACGGAAAAAATCCCGGCTTCAAACTCACGGGAAAACTGGGGGATGTGATGCAGGAATCCGCCTCCATTGCCCTTTCCCATGTGAGGGCAAATGCAAAAGCCTACGGCATTGATGAAGAATTTTTTGATTCAAGTTTTCTGCATATCCATGTGCCCGAAGGGGCGACCCCCAAGGACGGTCCCAGTGCCGGCATTACCATCAGCACGGCCCTGGTTTCCCTGGCTGCGGGCAAGTCCATTGACCGGCCCCTGGCCATGACCGGCGAAATCACCCTGACCGGGGATGTGCTGCCCGTGGGCGGGATAAAAGAAAAGATCATTGCGGCCCGGCGGGTGGGCATTAAAGAAATTATCCTGCCAGACGGATGCAGCAGCGACCATAAAAAATTGCCAGAGCATATTAAAGAGGGAATTTTATTTCATTTCGTAAAAACCTATAAGGACGTGTATAAGATTATTTTTAAATAAAAAAGGCCGGGTTAATTTTAGCCCGGCCCCCCCTCATGGCATCCACGCCTTCCCACCTCCCGGGGGAGGCGGATGCCTTTATTTCGCCGCCTCGTACGCCTCTGCAATGGACATTTCATTCCCCTGTATTCTGGAAAGCATATGTTTGCACCGCCAGCCTTCTGGATGGTTGCTGGATGCGGGAAGGACCTGTTGGGTGACGGTGTTGTTCTGCCTTTTTTCATACACGAGGTAGTGGCTGTCGGTCATTTCGTATATATATTTGCCGGAAACCAGCAGGGAAGAGGTGCTGGGAACATCCGCCCGCAGCAGTTTTCCCCTTTTGGAATATTCAGTATAGGTGCTGTCCTGGTTTTTTATATATTTATGGCCGGTGGCAATATCATAGTAGCCGTCCGCAGAAGCTGGCGGGTATGGGGAATCCCCGGCCCAGACGGCTGTTGTACATGCCATTATAAAAATAATTCCCAAAAAACAAACCATGTATTTCATGACCCTGTCTCCTTTCTTATCCTGTTGCGCAGGAAAAGAGCCGTGAAAAGGAAAAGGCGATTTAACAGGCTCATCGTAAGAATTAAGGTTCCTGCAGTGTTTTGCGATGGGCGCAAAGGGCGTCGGCCCTTTATTGCCCGGGGAAGGTGGCCGGGGGAGGTACCTGGAATGATTTCCCGGGCCGGCTGGGATCCCCTGGTATGTTCCCATAAAACAATATAAAAATATATAAAACAATAAGGGAATGCCCTATTTTTATAGGTAAAATTACCTAGTGGGCCAGTGATATTTCACCTTATTGGGGTTCCGGGAACCGGGGCGGAATGATTTCCAGGGGGGTGATCCCCTTTGATACGGCGTATTTTGTAAGGGCCGCCGTGGTGGTCAGATTTAATTTTTTTTTCAGGCTGGCCTGGTGGATCTGCACGGTTTTAGGGCTGATATAGAGTTTTTTTGCAATCTGCCCGGGTTTGTAGCCTTCTGCAATGAGCTGGAGCACCTCCCGTTCCCGGCCTGATAATTTGCCTGCCGCTTTATCCGGGAACGGCCGTTCCGCCATGGTTTTTACCACAATTCCTGCAATCTCCGGGCTGAGCCGGAGTTCGCCTCGGGCCACCGACCGAATGGTTTTGACAAGTTCACCCAAGGGGGCGGATGTGAGCAGGTAGCCCGATACCCCCATGTTGATCATCCGCCATGCATAATGGGGGGCTGAGGATTCCGACAGGGCAATGATTTTTATATTCCCCTGAAGGGCGATAAGCTGCCGGGCAGCTTCGATGCCGCCGGTATCAGGCAGGCGGGTGTCCAGGATAATAATACCGGGTTCAAGGGCCTGGGCCGTTTCCAAGGTTTCTGCAGCGGACTCGGTTTTGCCCACCACCGCCATATCAGGCCGGCTGTTCAGAAAATGGGCAAGGCTTTCCCTGAACAGGCGATTGAGCCCGGCGATGAGCAGGCGTATCCGTTCCATAGATAAATAACGGCGGCACCTTTTTTGGTGTCGCTGCCGTTTCCCTTGCAGATTTTGGGTGATTGGTTAATTCTGAATAGCGCGAACGGCCGGGAGGGTCAAGGAAAAATGGGGCTGCTGCCGTGCAGCCCCGGGATTTTATTTGGTGATCGCCATCAGATATCCGCCCGGATTTTTATCCAGGCGGATTCAGGAATCTGGGCCCCCATGACCTGGCAGACCTCATATCCGCAGGCCGAGCCGAGGCGACCGGCCTTTTCAATGGTAAATCCGTGGGCAATGCCATAGAGGAAACCGGCAGCCCAGAGATCTCCGGCCCCTGTGGTATCCACGGGATCCTTTCCTTTTACCGGCTGGATGCGGGTGGTCTCATTGGCCCGGGAAATGTAACTGCCCCGTTTCCCCACTTTGAGTACGGCATATTCAACATCAGCGGAGAGGGCCTTAAGGGCCTTTTGCTCATCGGTGTGGCCGGTATAGGCCCGGGCCTCATCCTCATTGGCAATGAGGATGTCCACATATTCTTTGATCAGGCCGGGCAGGATTTCCTTTGCTGCCGCCACCACCTCAAAGCTGGCCAGATCCAGGGCAATGAGGGCGCCGGCTGCCTTTGCCGCCTTTACGGCCGCATTCATCAGTTCCGGGTTGAACAGCAGGTAGCCTTCCACCACAGCAATGGCGGTGTCCTTGAAGAGTTCAGGGGTCACGGCTGCCGGGTCCAGTTCAACGGATGCACCCAGATCCGTGAACATGGAGCGCTGGGCGTCGGGAGTGACCACGGAGACCACCTTACCGGTGGCGGTATCGGACAGGCTCAGTTCGGGCTCCACCCCGCAGGCCCGGATCTGGGATTCAAAGGTCTCACCGAATGAGTCCTTGCCCCTGCGGCCGATGAACCTGGCCTCTCCTCCCAGGTTGCCCACTCCCACGATGGTATTGCAGGCGGCCCCGCCGGGGACGATCACAGGATCGCTGCCGGCCTTTGATATGATCTCCTGCTGGATCTCATCGGTGACATAGGTCATGCCGCCCTTTTCCTTGCCCAAGGTTTCCAGGAAGGCATCTGTTTCATTGATGAGCACATCCACCAGGGCTGCACCGATACCGGTAATTCTTGTCTTGCTCATTAGGGTCTCCGTTTTGATGAGTGTTGTGTTTTGTATGGTGCATCATAAAATCCGGGAGTGAATTGTCAAGGCTTTTTATGGTGGTTATACAAATATGAACATATATTGATATATTATTTTGACAACCATTGACAAAGGGTAAATAAAGGCCTATTAATGTGGGGTATTTTAGGCAGATTGTTTCAAAATCTATTTGTTTCAACGTACCTGGTGCAAAGAACTGATACACATAATTCACAGATAAATAAAAGGAGACGGTATGTCAGAGAACAAGTCATTTATGTTTACTTCTGAATCTGTTACCGAAGGCCATCCCGATAAGGTGGCCGATGCCATTTCGGACAGCATCCTGGACGCAATTATGGCGGAAGATAAAAACTGCCGCGTGGCCTGCGAGACCATGGTCACAACAGGCCTGGCCATGGTGGCCGGCGAGATTACCACCGACTGCTACGTGGACATTCCCGAAGTGGTCAGAAACACCATCAAGGATATCGGATACAACTCCTCCAACATGGGGTTTGACTGGCAGACCTGCTCGGTGATCACCAGCATCGACCAGCAGTCCGCAGATATTGCCCAGGGCGTTGACGAAGGTACCGGCCTGTTCAAGGAGCAGGGCGCCGGGGACCAGGGCCTGATGTTCGGCTTTGCCACCAATGAAACCGAAGAACTCATGCCCATGCCCATCATTTACGCCCACAAGCTGACCCGGCGCCTCACCCAGGTCCGCAAGAACGGCGCCCTGGATTTCCTCCGTCCCGACGGCAAATCCCAGGTCACCATTGAATATGTGGACGGCAAACCCAAAAGAGTGGACACCGTGGTCGTCTCCACCCAGCATTCTCCCGATGTCAACTATGACGATCTGAAAGCCGCCATTATCAAGGAAGTCATCAAAAAAGTGATTCCCGAGAACATGATTGACGGGGATACCCGCTTTTTCATCAACCCCACCGGCCGTTTTGTTGTGGGCGGCCCCATGGGCGACTGCGGGCTCACCGGCAGAAAGATCATCGTTGATACCTACGGCGGCCAGGGCAGCCACGGCGGTGGTTGCTTTTCCGGAAAAGATCCCTCCAAGGTGGACAGAAGCGCCTCCTACATGGGCCGTTACGTGGCCAAGAACCTGGTGGCAGCAGGGCTTGCAGACAAATGCGAGGTCCAGGTGGCCTATGCCATCGGCGTGGCCGAACCGGTCTCCCTGATGGTGGATTTCATGGGCACCGGCAAAATTGATGAAACCCGTGCCGCCGATATCGTCAGGGAAGTATTTGACCTGAGGCCCGCCGGCATTATCGAACAGCTGGACCTGCTGCGGCCCATTTACAGAAAAACATCCGCCTACGGCCATTTCGGGCGCAAGGATCCGGATTTCTACTGGGAAAGAACCGACAAAGCTGACCAGATCAGGACCCTGGCCGGGCTTTAAGCAAAATAATAAGGAGTTATTCCATGTCAGACCAAAACGCCATTGCGCTTGACCTTTCCCTGAAATACAAGGTCAAGGATATTTCCCTTGCCGAAGACGGGCACAAGGATATGCAGCTCTCTGAAAAAGAGATGCCCGGCCTCATGGCCATCCGTGAAAAATACGGCCCGGAAAAACCCCTGCAGGGACTGAAAATCATGGGCAGCCTGCACATGACCATCCAGACGGCCATGCTCATCGACACCCTCTATGAACTGGGCGCCGATATCCGCTGGGCCTCATGCAACATCTTTTCCACCCAGGACCATGCCGCCGCCGCCATTGCGGAAAAAGGGAGCGCCGCCGTGTTTGCCTGGAAGGGCGAAACCCTGGAGGAGTTCTGGTGGTGTACGGAACAGGCCCTGATCTGGCCCGACGGTTCAGGACCGGACCTCATTGTGGATGACGGCGGGGATGCCACCCTTTTCGTCCACCAGGGAGTGAAGGTGGAAAAAGATCCCGCCATCCTGGACAATCCCACCCACAGTGCCGACGAACGCTGCCTCATGGAGCGCCTGGCCGTCAGCCATAAAAAGGATCCCCAGCGCTGGACCAAGATTGCCGAGGGCATCCGGGGCGTCTCCGAAGAGACCACCACTGGGGTTCACCGCCTCTACCAGCTGGCTGCCAGCAACGAACTGCTTTTCCCGGCCATCAATGTCAATGATTCCGTGACCAAATCCAAGTTCGACAACCTTTACGGCTGCCGGGAATCCCTGGCCGACGGCATCAAGCGGGCCACCGACGTGATGATTGCCGGCAAAACCGTTGTGATTGCCGGCTACGGGGATGTGGGCAAGGGCTGCGCCGCCTCCATGAAGGGCTATGGCGCCATTGTGCTGGTCACCGAAATCGATCCCATCTGTGCGCTCCAGGCCGCCATGGAAGGGTATGAGGTGGTCACCATGGAAGAAGCCGCCACCCGGGGCGATATCTTTGTCACGGCCACCGGCAACTACCATGTCATCAAAGGCGAGCACATCGAACAGATGAAGGACGAGTCCATCATCTGCAATATCGGCCACTTTGACAATGAGATCGACATGGCTTACCTGGAGAACCATCCCAAGGCAGAAAAAATCCAGATCAAGCCCCAGGTGGACAAATGGGTTCTGGGTTCCGGCCGTTCGGTCATTGTCCTGGCAGAAGGCCGCCTGGTCAACCTGGGCTGCGCCACCGGCCATCCCAGTTTTGTGATGAGCAACTCCTTTTCCAACCAGACCCTGGCCCAGATCAAGCTGGCCAAGGAAGAGCTGGAGGCGAAGGTGTACACCCTGCCCAAGGAACTGGACGAGGAGGTGGCAAGGCTTCACCTCAAGAACCTTTCTGTTTCCCTGACAACGCTCTCCCAGGAGCAGGCGGATTACCTTGGCGTCCCTGTGAACGGCCCCTTTAAACCGGACCATTACAGATACTAAGCCGTCATAGGGTTATAAATAAAAGAGGGCGGATTTCCTTATCCGCCCTCTTTTGTTTTTTGAATCAGCCTGACCACCTCTTTCCGTCCAGGGCCCGGATACCTGGCCCCCGCCGGGTCATTTTTTATTATACAGCGGATCATCCTGGGGGGCGCGGGAAGGGCCGGGTGGGATTTAACAAATTTTTTCAAAAATTCAGGGTTTTCCCGATTTACAACCCATATTCCGTAATGCTATTGAGAGGGCTATCTTTAATCTGACTCTGGAAAGGGCATTCATAAAAGGATCTGAGACCGATGGCCATAGAAAATGCATATCTCCCGCCGGAAGAACGCCGCAATGCACCGAGAACCCCATGTCATTGTATTGTCGATG
The DNA here is from genome assembly GCA_028768525.1 of Desulfobacter sp. Taxonomy (NCBI): domain Bacteria; kingdom Pseudomonadati; phylum Thermodesulfobacteriota; class Desulfobacteria; order Desulfobacterales; family Desulfobacteraceae; genus Desulfobacter; species Desulfobacter sp. The sequence goes on from CP054837.1 coordinate 5,655,006, forward strand.
TCGTTGTTGACGGCCGTCTTTACAAAGAACAAGCCGTGGACATAAGTGATACAGGCATTTTTTTGAAGTCAAAATGCCGTGAAAATTATCATGTTTTCGACGAAATTGCCTTATCATTTCAGTTGCCCGGCCAAAACCCGGTGAAACATTCCGGCATCGTGGCCAGAATAACGGAAGAGGGGATCGGCGTACTTTTTACCGGAATAGACTATCCGGACGTCAACCGGCTGGCCCCCCAGATCGAAGCATTATTTGAAGCCCTTTAAATACCTCTGCCCATTTAAGCCGGTGCGCCTGTATTCTTTTTTCTAACCCGGCGGCAGCGGTTTCAGATCATGGTAGGGTGCATCAAGTTCTATGTTGAAGTGCCTTTTTACCGCATCAAGATACGCTGGACTGTCCGGCAGCGTCACCACCTCTTCCCTGCCGCTGGTGGTTATTTTCAATGTCCTGTCGAGCAACGTGATTCCGCCGCCGGAAAGGGGGCGCGCGGCAACACGGGAAAATGTAAAAAATGTCTTGGGGCTGGTTGAGGTATAATGGTTCCCGTAGGCAATGTCCGCGGGACATACATGGCCCAGATCAAAGCTGTAGAGATCCTTCCACTTACCGTTTTCAAAAGTCTGAAACATGGTGCCGAATTTTCCCCCGTCCGTCAGCCGTATGGTCTGTCCCTCATTTTTGACAGGGGTGTCCAATTCCATGGGCATGGGCATGCGGGGGGAGGTTCCGCCGAACCCGACATCGGCCAGCCACTCCCTGCCGTCAATGGAAATCAGTTCCAGCTGGTGGCCGCGGCCCGAAGGCGTCCCCGTGACATGCACGCGGGCCAGCAGGGCCCGGGCATTGAATCCCAAGGCCAGCAGCGCCTGCAAGAACAATCCGTTCAGTTCAAAGCAGTATCCCCCTCTTTTTTTTAAAACCAGTTTATTGAAAACGGCCTGCGGGTCCAGGTCAATGCCCCGCCCCAGCAGAATATCGAAATTTTCAAACGGGATGCTGTGAAAATGGGCGTGATGCAGTCTCGCCAAGGTATCCGCGGATATATCAAGGGGACCGCTGAAATTAATGCGGTGCAGATAGCTTTCCAGGTCGAATTCATGGGGATTCATATTTGCCCTGCCGGCTCCTCCTTCCATTTTAAATACGGCTTTGCCCGGTGCCCTTCCATGGACCAGCCAATGGCGGTTCTATTCTGGGAAAGCCCTTTTCTTGTGCAGATGCATTTTTCGACAATGCCTGGCAACGGGGAAATTAAATAGCCTTCTGCTGAAAAATGCAACAGCGAAGATTTAAGGCCACCTCTAATAATCGTCTTTTGTTTCGATTTCTTCGTTGCAGTAAAATTTTAATCCTCGAAATATTCAATATATTCCTCTGGTTAAAATTTTACTGCGCCTTGAACTCAAACCAAAATCCTGATTATTAGAGATATCCTTAAGTGAAAATGGAAACGGATTGCCATTAAAATGGCAAAAGTTCAAAATTGTGAACCCGGTGGTCTGGGGTGGGTTTATGGGTGTGAATTGTGATTGTTTCCTCATTAAATCAGGCAGTTATCTTGTTTGGCCTTGCTCTTCTCTTGGTCGAGGGTTCAAAATTTTGAACTTTTGACAGGGCCGGGGACAGGGGAATATTTCGGTTAAAATAAATCCATGGTTTGTTTTGGTTGATAAATCCGATACTTGTCCTTTTTTTTGATATTTTTTTAGAGGGTGGCATCACAGTTGCAATAGTAAAATTTCAAACAAATAGTTTTTTCATCTTTTTTTCCTTTTCCGGAAAAGGCTGCCAGGGTAACCCGGCAGCCTTTTTTGGTTTCAGGGGAAGCGTTATCCCTCTTTCAGTGATTTGATCTTGTCGACGATTTCATTGTTCTCGGGGAATTTACCCGTATTTTTTTTTGAATACACCAGGGTCTCCCCGGCGATAATGTCGTAGACACCGCCTGACCCGGGAACCAGCTCCGGGGTAATGCCTGTTTCGTTTTTAATCAGGTCTGCCAGACCGGCAGCTCTTGGCTGGTAGTTTCAGACGGAACAATAGGTGATTTTTATTTTCATGGCGAATTCCTTTGGGTTGTGGGTTATTGTATCTGAATTTGTAACAGGAATCGGCACCGTGTTCAAATCCTTCCCCCAAAAGATTTGAAAAAGGAATGAAATAAGGTATAGTCCCGTTTTGAAACCGAAAACCTTACAAAGGCATGTAAACAATGGATTTTAATCCCTGTATGAAGCACCAGGTGGTCAGAAAGACGGTGCGGGAATTTGCGGAAAATGAAATCAGGCCCCATGCGGCGCAGATGGACAGGGAAGGGCGGTTCCCGGAAGAAATCGTGGAAAAGATGCGCCCTTTGAATTATTTCGGACTCCAGGTGCCCCGGGAACTGGGCGGTGCCGGCCTGGACACCATCTCCTATGCCATTGCCGTTGAGGAGCTTTCCCGGGTGTCGGCATCCCTGGGGCTCTGCGTGACCGTGCATAACAGTGTGGGGATTTATCCCATCCTGGCCTTTGGAACCCGGGAGCAGATTGAGCGGCTGGTGCCCGACCTGGCCTCCGGGAAACATATCGGCGCTTTCTGCCTCACCGAGGCCAACGCCGGGTCCGATGCCGGGGGGGTGGAGACCACGGCCAGGAAGGTGGCGGGGGAATATCTGCTCAACGGCACCAAGATATTTGTAACCAACGGCGGGGTCTGTGATATCGTCCTGATCTTTGCCGTTGATTTTTTGGAAGATGAGGCCGCCGGCCGGCCCGCAGCCAATGTGTTTATAGTGGAGAAAACCCGGCCCGGTTTTTCTGTGGGTGAGATCGAAGATCTGTGCGGGATGCGGGCCAACCCGGTATCCTCCCTTTTTTTTGAAGACTGCGCCATACCTGAAACCAACCTGCTGGGCCGGCCGGGTCAGGGGCTGAAGATCGGTCTCACCGCATTGGATACCGGCCGCATCGGCATCGCCGCCCAGGCCCTGGGCATTGCCCAGGCCGCATTTGAAGCCGCCCTGGCCTATGCAAAGGAACGCCAGCAGTTCAACACCCCCATTTCAAAATTCCAGACCATCCAGAATTATCTGGCCCAGATGGCCACTTCCATAGACGCTTCGCGGCTGCTGCTTTACCGGGCCGCTGCGGCCAAAGACAGGGGCGGCCCTTTTTCCGCCGAAGCCTCCATGGCCAAGCTCCATTGTTCGGCAACGGCCACATCCGTGACCGACCTGGCCGTACAGATCCACGGGGGATACGGGTATTCCAAGGAATACGATGTGGAACGCTATTATCGGGATGCCAAGGTGACCCAGATTTATGAGGGCACCAGCGAAATCCAGAAATTGGTGATTGCAAGGCATCTGCTCACCCAGCCCAGTTGACGCCAGTTTAAGGGAAAAAAGCAATGGAAAAGAAAACCTTTAATATAATTGTGTGTATCAAGCAGGTGCCCATGGTGTCCGAGCTGCCATGGAACGCCAAAACCGGGACCCTGAAGCGGGAACTGGCCCAGGGCATGATGGATCCGTCTTCCCGCACCGCCCTTGAGGCCGGACTGGGGTTGAGGCAGGAACCGGCCCCGGAAGGCCAAAGGGAAGACGGGGCTCAGGATATCCGGATCACGGCATTGTCCATGGGCCCCCCCATGGCCGAGGAAGTCCTCCACCAGGCCGTGGCCCTGGGGGCGGACAGGGGGGTGCTGCTCACGGACCGGCGGATGGCCGGAGCGGACACCTGCCTGACCTCTTTTATCCTGGGGGAATATATCCGCAAATTTGAACCGGGCACGGACCTGGTGCTCTGCGGTGCCCAGACCAGCGACAGTGAAACGGCCCAGGTGGGCCCACAGTTGGCCTGCGAACTGGATATTCCGGCAGTGGGGTGGGCAAAAGACATTCGCCTGGATGGCACCGTTCTAACGGCGGAGCGCCATGTGGATGATTTTCTTGAAACCCTGGAGATGGATCTGCCGGGGCTGGTCACCATTGACCATGGGGGCAGTGCACCTGAGTATGCCGGCCTGGCCGGGGTGCAGGCCGCCTTTGAATCCTCCAGTGTGGAGATTGTGGATGCGGACCGGCTTGGCCTGGGCAGGGGCTTTAATGCGCTGAAAGATTCCCCTACCCGGATTGTGGATGTGTATACCCCGGCCGCCCAAAAGGAAAACCGTGTGCTCAAGGGGACGGCAAAAACCGTGGTGGACCGGTTGTTTAAGGAATATGGCAAAATTATCAGTTCTGCCATGGGAAAGGATTTAAAGGGGGAATAGGCAAAAGGTGGCGGGTATGACGACAAACAAAGATATTTGGGTGCTGGGGGATTACCGCAATTATTTCAGGAGCCGGGTCACCCTTCAGATTCTGGCCCGGGCAAAATCCCTGGCAGCAAAAAACTGCGGCAGGGTCTGTGCCCTGGTCTTCGGGCACGGGGTGGATGAGTATGTGGGGGAATATATCGCCCACGGGGCGGACCGGGTCTATGTCATGGACCAGCCCCGGCTCAAGGAATATTCCCTTGAAACCTACAGTTTTCTGCTCACCGGCCTTGCAAAAAGGTTACAGCCGGATATTCTCCTGGTGGGGGCCACACGGTTCGGCCAGGAAATTGCCCCCAGGGTGGCCAAGGCCTTGAATACAGGATTGACGGCGGACTGCATTGATCTGGAAATCGATGAAAACGGCCGGCTTGTACAGATTGCCCCGAGTTTCGGGGGCAACCTCATCGCAAGAATCGTCACGCCAAGGGCACGGCCCCAGATGGCCACGGTCCGGCCGGGCACCTTCCATGAATTGCCCCACGACTATGATGCAACAGGAGAGGTGGTGAATCTGGACCTGCCGGAAGGCATCCCGGAAGACAGGGTGCGGTGTGTCCGGTCTGCGTATAAACCGGCAACGGCTGCCGGACTTGAAAAGGCCGATATCGTCATCACCGGCGGGCGGGGCATGGGCTCCAAGGGAAAATTCAAAAAATTATTTGAACTGGCACGGCTCATGAACGGGGAGGTGGGCGCCACCCGGCCGGTGGTCTATTCCAACTGGATCGGCCATGAATCCCTGGTGGGGCAGGCCGGCAAGCATATCCGGCCCAAAGTACTCTTTTCCTTCGGGATCTCCGGGGCCATCCAGCACACCGCCGCCCTTACCGATGCGGATTTTATCGTGGCCGTGAACAAAAACCCCAACGCCACCATGATGAAGCTGGCGGATGTGGCCATTGTTGCAGACGCCAACCAGGTCTGTTCCGGGATCATCCGGGCCGTGCGGGAGAAGATCAGGGACTAGCCCCTTGACTTGTGTCTGCGCGGATTTTATAACTACCCATGTTCCAAAGCCGGCCGGAGCGTTGCCGGAAAAGGCCGGCGCCTGTTTTGCCGGGTTCCAGAGGCAAGGCGTCTTTTATGGGCATTCACAGGGAGTGCACATGGGCCACGGACGGCAGGGGGATACTATTTTGTCGTTGCAGCTTATTTTACTTTACCATTTTATAGATTAAAGGTGATCCCATGACTGAGACCATTGAGACGATTTTCAACTATTTAAACCAGATCGGCTTTATGCATCCCCTGCACCCCGCCTTCACCCATATTCCCATGGGCATGTTAATCGGCGCCATTGTGTTCCGTTTCTGCTCCCTGATCCCCAAATTCAAGCCCCTTGCCAAAACGGCATACCATTGTGTGATTCTCGGATTTCTGGGGCTCTTCCCCACGGCGGTGACCGGGATCATGGACTGGCAGCACAAGTATGGGGGAGAGTGGGAGACCCTGATCATTGTAAAGATGGTATTGGCCGTACTGCTTGCGGCACTCATGCTGTTCATCGCCATTAAAGACGATACTGAAAATCCGGGCTTCAACAGGATTACAGGGGCCTATTTTCTGATGATTCTCTTTGCTGCCGGTCTTGGATTTTCCGGGGGCGAATTGATTTTTCAATAAGGACGCGTTGCGGTTTAAAGGTCTTTTTCGGCTTGGATGACGGCCCTGAGGCCGGCGTGGAGGTCTTCGGCGATCTGTCTGGCTGAAACGCCCAGACGGCGGGCATTTGAGATGTCAAAGACCGCGTTGTCCACCGCTGTTTTTTCCCCGGCCGTCCCCCGGATTTGAAGGTGGTGGGAAGAAACAATTCTTTTTAGCAGGGCCGGGCGCTTTTCCAGTTTTTCAAGGCAGATATGAACCCCGGCACGCATTGCCGTACCGATGTTGGTGGGACAGGCGGTTAAAAAGCCCAAATCCGGATCCTGTGCAAAGTCAAGCTGGCGGCCAAGGGCTTCAAGGCCCCGGACCAGGCGGTTGAATACCCCTGCAATATCCGAATCCGGGGAAAGGGCCATGATGCGCAGGTGGTCTTCTTCGTTTATCCAGATGCGAAATCCCCTGTCTGCACTTAAAAATACCCCCCGGCCCAGGGGGAAGTCACTGTTGATGCCGGCGGCATCCTGAAACCGGTCTCCTTTGGGAAAGGCCAGTCTTTCAGCCAACAGTTCCTGGTAGGCTTCTGCCCCAAGGTCTGAGAATTTGGTATAGGTGCCTGCCAGGTCTCCGGGAAGGGTCCCTGCGGCCTGGGACGCCAGGTTTTCCACCTGGCGCCGCTGGTCTGCCGTCATGTTCGGGGGAAAGGGGAGGGCGGCCAGGTTCCGGGCCACCCGTATCCGTGTTGACCGTATGAACCGGTTTTCGGGGTCCAGAAGGGGAAGGTCAACGGGTTGGCAGGCGTCCTGGTGGGACGGGGCGGTTTCAAGCCCGTGGTATTCCTTTATAATGGGCGTAAATATCCGGTCAAAGAGCCGGTAGGTTTCACTGTCTCCCACATATATGCCGATGCTGGAATCAATATTGGCCACCCCCGAGGCAACGGCTTTTTCAATGGTGAAGCCGGAGGCGGTTTTCAGCGGCAGCAGCGCCTGGTACAAAGCCGGGGATAAATGTTTTTTAACCAGCGCCCGGGAATCCTTATGGAAAATTCCAGGTTCGGCGTTCTGCCTGGAGTCAACTGTCATATCGGGAAGATTGGGAGGAGACCCCCCTGGCCAGGCGGGTCTGAATCTGGTCGAGGATGGTGCATTCGGCATGGCACTTGGGCAGTTCCTTTCTGAACTCGCAGTTCTGGCAGGGGCTTTTGGTCAGGTAGCCGATCTCAAAATCAAATAGGTCTCTTTTAATTGGATTATCCATTTTTTGCGGTGTCTATGCCGTACTTTTTTACTATATAAGGTGGAGCATCTTATACCATTTCAGGGGCGCCACCGTCAATGATTCTTCTGTCTTCATCCGGTTGAATCGGCCGGACGGCCCTCCGGGGCAGGGCCGGAATGGAACTAAGGGCGGTAAATGTAAAAAAAAATGGCCACGGGCTTTTTTCTTGTCAGCAAGCAATACAAATGTTAAGGGATTGTAAAGAAAACACGGTACATGTAAAAAATCAACGAAAAACAAACGAAACATTAAGGTTATAGCTGTGGCTGAATCAAGATTTGCAGAGTTGAAGGAAAGGGAAAAACAGGCAAGAAAACAGATTGTGATCGAATCCGCGCTGGCATTGTTTGCCAAAAAGCCGTTTTATGAAGTGGGGATGCGGGAGGTGGCCGATGAAGCCGGTATTTCCCCGGCAACGATTTACAGGTATTTTCCCAGTCAGGAAGAGCTGTTCAACGAGGCTTTTCTCCAGGATATATCTTCGGCCAGTTCCGAGTTCGAGCGGCTGGTGGAAAACGATGAACCTGCCAGCATCGAAGACTTTGCCGTCAAACTGGCCGACCACCTGATTGAAAACGAATCCACTTTTCAGATGATCACCTATCTGATGCTCAAGGATAATCTCACCCACCCGGTAATGGGAAAGTTTGAATCCGTGACCAAGGTGCTCTTCGTCATGTTTGCCAAGCTCCTTGAGCGCCACGGCATGGGCGAGGAGGACGCACGGCTGTATTCCCAGTCCTTTATCGCATCCATCACCGGTATTATCATGACCTTCCGGAATTCGCCCCTCAAGGATAAGAAATCAGTAAGGGAACATATCGTAAAGATTATAAAAATCACCTCATCCATATATTCAAAACAGCTTCTGGACGCCTGATTCCAGGCGTCCGGCAGGGAATGCGCCCCACCTTGACACCCGAACAGGGCTGACTATATTATCTGCAAAATATCGTAACCAGGCGGCCGGCGTGCCAGCTGGTTGCCATGGACTGTTCTAATTTAGGGAAAGGCGCATATGGAAGAAATTACCAAAGTCATTGAGCAGGCCCACCTCAAAGTCAGCCGGATCCGGCAGGAGGTGGGCAAGGCCCTTGTGGGCCAGGAAAAATTAGTGGACGGGCTGCTGACAGGCCTGCTCACCGGCGGGCATGTCCTCATTGAGGGGGTGCCCGGCCTGGCCAAAACTTCAGCGGTGAAGGCCCTGGCCGCAGCCATCCGGGCGGATTTCAAACGGATTCAGTTTACTCCGGACCTGCTGCCCGCAGACCTCACGGGCACGGAAATCTACCGGCCCAAAACCACGGATTTCATCACCCGGAAAGGCCCATTGTTCAATCACATCATCCTGGCAGACGAAATCAACCGGGCCCCCTCCAAGGTCCAGTCGGCCCTGCTGGAGGCCATGGAGGAAAAACAGGTAACCATCGGGGACACCACCTACGGGCTGCCCTCACCCTTTCTGGTTCTGGCCACCCAGAATCCCATTGAGCAGGAGGGCACTTATCCTTTGCCCGAGGCCCAGGTTGACCGGTTCATGCTCAAGGTCCTGGTGGATTACCCGGACCGGGCCCAGGAACTGGAAATCCTCAAAAAGACAAGCTTTTCAGGTGGAGATGAGATTACTCCTGTGATTACCTGCGAAGAACTGGCGGAGATGGCTTCGCTGGTGAACCAGATCTATGTGGATGAAAAGCTCAAGGAATATATTGTGGATTTGGTATTTGCCACCCGGAAGCCGGAAGAATACGGCATGGATACGGGGCGGTATATCGAATTCGGGGCCTCTCCCAGGGCCACGATTTTTCTGGCCAAGGCCGCCAGGGTAACGGCTTTTCTGGCCGGCCGGGCCTATGTCACCCCCCAGGACATCAAGGTGGCCGGACCTGACGTGCTCCGGCACCGTATCCTGCTTTCCTTTGAGGCCGAGGCCGAGGAGATCACCGCCGACCAGGTGGTGGCCAACCTCTTTGATTCAGTGGAGGTGCCCTAACAGCCTGCCATGATTCCGGCCCATATCATAAAAAAAATCCGGCAGATCCACATCAAATCCAGGAAAACCGTCAATACGGTGATGGCCGGGCAGTACCGGTCCGTATTCCGGGGCGCGGGCATTGAATTTGAGGAAGTCCGGGAATATGCCCCCGGCGATGATGTCAAATCCATTGACTGGAATGTGTCCGCCCGCACGGGCAAGGTTTTTGTGAAGCGCTACCGGGAGGAACGGGAATCCATTGTCATGCTCCTGGTCGACATGAGCGCGTCTTTGGCATTCGGCACCCGGTCCGGCCGCAAGCTTGAAAAAACAGCGGAACTGGCATCGGTCCTGGCCTTTAATGCCGTGAAGAACAATGACAAGGTCGGGGTGATATTCTTCACCGATCGGGTGGAAAAATATATTCCGCCGAAAAAAGGGTCCGCCCATGTCTGGCGGGTGATCAAGGAGATTTTCACCTTTGTGCCCCAGGGGCGGGGGACCGACATCCGGGCCGCCCTGGATTTCATGTCACGGATTTCCAAAAAAAGAAGCTTTGCCTTTATCCTTTCGGATTTTCTTTCCCAGGATTATGAAAAGAGCCTGAAAATCCTGGGCCGCCGCCATGAGGTGGTGGGGCTGCGGGTCTACGACGAAGGGGCCTTTGACCTGCCCGGGGAGGGCATCGTGGCGATCCGGGATTTTGAAACCCTTGATGCCCGGCTGGTGGATGCCGGTGATAAAAAGACCAGGGAGTGGTTCTGTAAAATGAAAGAAGCAGTACATTCCAAGACGGAGGCGCTTTTTTCCAGGGCATCCACCGATCTGGTGGATGTCAAAACCTCGGATGCTGTTTCAACGGTCCTGACCCGGTACTTCCGGCTCAGGGAAAGGCGGATGTGATGATGGAAGATATCCATGACATCCGGCCGCCGGTGATGGTGGGCATGGATCCCGCCCTGATCCGCATGGGGCTGTGGGTGGCCGCAGGCCTTGCCGCTGCCGCCCTTATTTTTATTTTGGTGCGCCGGTTGCTCAAAAAGAAAAAGTCCAAATCCGAGCTTACGGCAATTCCTGTGATCCCGCCCTATGAAATAGCCCTAGGGGCCCTGGAGCGCCTGGGAACGGCCTCCTCAGAGCATTCAGTCAAGGGGGCAAAATCCTTTTACTTTGAGCTGGGCCGGATCCTTAAACGTTATCTGGGGGCGACCTGGGATTTCAACGGCCTGGAAATGACCACCCAGGAACTGGGCAAGCAGCTTAAATCCGTTACTGATCTGCCCGGCCCCCTGAAATCCGAGATTTCCCTTTTCCAGGATATCTGCGACCCTTTCCGCTATGCACCGGACCTGGTTCCGGACCGGGCCCGGATGGATAAGGACCTGGGCCGGGGGCGGGAGCTGATCGAGTCCGTGGAGCGGGCCAAGGCACAGGCCCTGCAAAAACAGGCCTTGAACACAGGGGAGGGCAGCTGATGTTCCGGTTTGCCTCTCCCTGGTTTCTCATGGTGCTGGCCCTGCCCTGGGGCTGGATGCTTTTCCGGGCCTGGCAGGGGCGGAAATCGGATCCCCATATCAGGGTGTCCTCCCTGGAAGGCATGGGCCCTTCCCCCGCAGCCTGGGGGCTTTGGGCGGCCCGGAGTCTGCCGCTGTTCAAGGCGGTTGCCCTGAGTCTGATGATCCTGGCCCTGGCCCGGCCCCAGGCCGGAGACCGTAAGGTCCGGGTCAACACCGAAGGGATAAATATTATTTTGGCCCTGGATCTTTCCGGATCCATGCGGGCCTTGGACTTTAAGCGTGACGGCAAGATCGTCACCCGGCTTGGGGCGGTAAAAGGGGTGGTTGGGGACTTTATCCTCAAACGGGAAGGGGACCGCATCGGTATGGTGGTCTTCGGTACCCACGCCTTTACCCAACTGCCCCTGACCCGGGACTACAACACCATCTCCTTTATGCTGGATCACCTGAAGATCGGGGCGGCTGGACCCAATACGGCGGTTGGAGACGCCATCGGCATCTCCCTGAAGCGCCTTGAGGATGTCAAAGCCAAATCCAATATCATCATCCTGCTCACCGACGGCAAAAGCAATGCCGGAGAACTGGCCTGGGAGGACGGGGCCAAGATCGCCGCCCAGAGGGGGGTGAAAATTTACACCGTGGGGGTTGGCTCAAAGGGTAAAGCCCCCTTCCTGGTGGATGGCCTTTTCGGGCAGCAGTATGTCTACCGGCAGGTGGATATGGACTGGGAGGCCCTGGATGCCATTGCCAGGACCACGGGGGGCCAGTTTTTCAAGGCAAAGGACACCGAGGCGCTTGAAGATATTTATAAAATGATTGACGGCCTGGAGAAAACCCGGGTGGAAGTGGACAAGTGGGTGGAGTACAAGGAATTGTTTCCCCCTTTCCTGGGCGCCGGCATGCTGATCTACCTGGCCTGCCTGATCCTGGCCAATACCCGGTTGATCCGGATCCCCTGATGCGGGGTATAATGAATTTAATAATGGAAATTCAAGCAAGATGAAGTTTTCCCATCCCCCTTATCTTTTTCTGCTCTGGGGGGTATTGCCCCTGATTGGGCTGCTGGTCTATGGTATACGGCGACACAAAAAAATCCTTTCCCGGTTTGCCGACCCCGGGATGCTTCCCTATATTCTGCCGGGGTTTACCTATACCCGCAAATGGATAAAGGCCTGCCTTGTCGCAGCCGGACTCAGCCTGGCTCTGGTTGCGCTGGCAGGGCCCCAGGCAGGGTTTCACTGGGAAAAAATCACCCAGAAAGGGGTGGATATCATGGTGGCCCTGGACTGTTCCCGGAGCATGCTGGCCCAGGACGTCCCCCCCACCCGGCTGACCCGGGCCAAACGGGAGATCATCGACCTGACACGCCTGCTCCATTCGGACCGGGCCGGACTCGTGGCCTTTTCCGGCCAGGCAATGCTCCAATGCCCCCTGACCCTGGATTATCCGGCATTCCATATTTTTCTGGATGCCCTGACGCCCGATTATCTGCCCGTGGGGGGAACGGATTTGACGGCCGCGCTTATGACTTGCTACAAAGGATTTGATTCTGAATCCGACACGGAAAAAGCCATCATCCTGATTACGGACGGTGAAGATACAGCCCAGGGGAGCGAGGCCCTCACAGAGCTGGCCCAGACCCTTGCCAAGGAGAAGATCAGGGTCTTTGCCATTGGTGTGGGGGACCCGGCCGGCGCCCCCATCCCCAGGAAGGAAGGGGGATTTGAAAAAGACAGCCGGGGCAATATCATGCTCTCCAAGGTGGATGAAACCCTGCTTAAAAAAATTACGGCCATGACAGGGGGGCGGTATGTCCGTTCCGTGGCCGGTGACATGGATCTGGAGTTGATTTATACCAAGGATATTCTTGAAACCATGGAGCGCCGGGGGCTGACCCAGGGAAAGAAAAAGGTTTGGGCCCAGCGGTTTCAATGGGTTCTGGTGCCGGCGCTCCTGTTCCTGCTCCTTGAACTGATGCTGGCAAACAGGCCGGCTTCAGCCAAATCCGGGGGCGATCCGCGCATGCTCATGGGAATCCTGGTTTTCGCACTGGCCGCAGGCATGGTCCTGCCCGGCCCTGCCCGTGCCGGCCTTTTTTCATCTCCGGTGAAGGAGGGAATGGCCGCCTGGGAAAAGAAAGATTACCAGAAAGCCCAAAAGGCCTTTATTGATGCCCAGCTTGCCCGGCCCGAGGAGCTTCGGCTCTACTACAATATCGGTGCTGCGGCTTACGGGGCCGGGGAATATGATCTGGCCGAGACCAATTTTTTACAGGCGTCCCGGTCCAGGGACAAGGTGTTGCGCAAAAATGCCCTGTACAATCTGGCCAATACCCGGTACCGCCAGGGGAACCTGGAACAATCTGTCACGGATTTTGAAACCCTGCTCAAGGAATTCCCGGAGGACACCCAGGCCAAGGAGAATCTGGAATTCGTAAAGAAAAAGCTGGAAGAACAAAAGGAGCAGGAACAGAAAAAACAGGCGGGTGATAAGGATTCCGGAAAAAAAGACCAAAACGAAAAAGACCGGAATAACCAAGGCCAAAGCCAGGACCAAGGCCAAGACCAGGACCAGGACAACCAAAACCGCGACAAGCAGAATAAGGGCAACCAGGACCGGAATAAGCAAAATCAGGCCGAACAGGTTTCAAAAAAGCCGGGTCAGGATAGTTCCCGGGGGAATACGAAGCCGACCGGGGGAGAAAAGAATCCGCCGGAAGGAAAACAACAGAACCCGGCCGGCCCGCCTCCTGAGCCCAAAAACCAGGAAAAAGAGCAGGGCGGGGATAATGCCCAGGATGCAGCCCATCCCAAGGCCGGACCGGGACAGGCATCCCAAGGAGAAAAAGAAAAGCGCCCGGGGCAACCCGGGGCAACCCTGCTGGAAAATAAACTCAACCGGCTGGAAGACAAACCCGGTATGGGGGGCGTCATCCAGAGCGGCGGCCCGTCAAAAATAGAAAAAGACTGGTAAAATGGATACCATTGGCATAAGGATGGAAGAAACATCTGTCAAACATGCGTACAGCAAATCAAAAATCAGAGATAAGATGATAAATTCTTTACGAAAATACCGTTTTTTACTCATTCTCGGCCTTGTTTTCTGTCTGCCTGCCCTGGGCAATTGTTTTACGGTCACGGCCCAGGTGGACCGGACCCGGATCAGCCCCGGAGAAGCCGTCTCCTTGGAACTTACCGTGGACGGCGGCAAGGGCGAGGTGGATCTGTCGCCCATAACGGATTTTGAGGTGGTCTCTTCGGGGACGCAGACCAGTATCAACGCCATTAACGGCAAGTGGTCCCGCCAGGCGATCCACCGGTATATGCTGGTGCCCAAAAAAACAGGGGTGCTGACCGTCCCCCCCCTTGCCGTGGTTCGGGGCGGGGAGCGGGCCATGACCCGGGAGATCAGGATTCTTGTCTCAAAAGATACCGGGGCCGCGGGGCAACCCCGCACCTATTTCGCCCGGGCAAGCCTGGAGGATGCCGAAACGGTGACCGGCCAGCAGACGGTTTACACCCTTAAACTCTACGCGGCCAGGGCGTTTGCCGGCGCCTCCTTTGACCCGCCGGGATTTGAAGGCGTGGCGGCCAGGGAACTGACCCAGTGGAAAAAGTACAGGGAAGAGGTGAAAGGCCAGACCTATATGGTCAGTGAAGTCAAATACCTGATCCAGGGGGAATCGCCCGGTACCTTTGACATTGCACCGGCTGTATTTGTGGTTAAAGAGCCTGTGGGACGCTCACGGCGCTCGGCCGATCCCTTTGATTCTTTTTTCAATGACTCCTTTTTCAATACCACGCCCACAAGGCCGGTGCGGGTGGTCTCCAACCCAGTGACCCTGGCGGTTTCCCCCCTTCCCCAATACACAGGCAATACCGCATTTTCCGGGCTTGTGGGAGACTTCACCATGGCTGCCGCCCTGGATAAAGAAGAGATGAAAGCCGGAGAATCAGCCACCCTCACCCTCACGGTGCAGGGCCAGGGAAACATCATGGATGCGGCCATGCCGTCCTTAAATCTCCCCGAGGGCCGGTTCAAGGTTTATGAGGACAGTCCGGTGGAAGAAATCAATGCCACGGAACAGGGGCTGGCCGGCAAAAAAATCTTCAAGCGGGCCCTGGTGCCCTCAAAGCCCGGGGACGTGACCATCGGTCCTCTCTCCCTGGTATTTTTTCATGTGAAGAGCAATACCTATAAGACCATTTCCACGGCTCCCATAGGGCTCAGGGTGCTGCCGGGAGAACCGGCCACCCTGGTTGAGTCCGGTCAGGGGGCACCAGATACCGCCGCTGGGCCGATGGCCGGGGCAAAACAGGCGGTGGTCCTTAAAAATAAGGACATACTGGACATCCGGGAGGACATTTCCGGTATCCGCCCCGACGACCATCTGCCCCTGCACTGGTTTTTAACGCTGGTGCTGGTCCCTGGGCTGGGATTTGCCGGATTTTCAACCTTCCTCCAATACAGGGGCCGGGAAAAAACCATTGCTGAACAATACCGTGTCCGGGCCAGATCAGAACTGGCAGCGGCGGAAAAGGCCGGGGTGGACAGCCCTGAATTTTCAGGCCTGCTTCAGTCTGCCCTGACATCAGGCCTGCTGGCCAAAGGCGGGAAAGAGGGGGCAAGCCTGACCCGGACCGAGGCCCGGGAGATTCTGTCCGGTCCGGGGAATGATCCAAAGTTTACAGATCAGGTACTGGAGGTCATGGATACCCTGGACGGCGCCCGGTTCGGCGGTGCTGCAATGGATAAAGAAACCGCCGGCCGCTGCCTGTCCGGCGTCCGCAGTGTCATTAAAACCCTGGTCCTGTTTTTATGCCTTTTGCCTGCGGTGAGTCTCATGCCCACCCCGGCCGGGGCCGCGGACCATGCCCGGCATTTTATTGACGGGGCCCGTGCCTACCAGGCGGGTGAATACGGGGCTGCTGCGGAGAATTTTGAGGCCATTGCCGCCGCAGGGGTAAAGAACCCGGATCTGTTCTACAATCTGGGCAATGCCTATTTCAAGGCCGGGGAACTGGGCCGGGCCGTGCTATGGTACGAGCGGGCAAAGCGCCTGGCACCCAATGACCCTGATTTAAATTTCAACCTGGCCCATGCATTGGAGCAGGTCAGGGACAAGGCCGATGAGAAGTTTTCTTTCAGGGACGTCCTCTTTTTCTGGCAGGGGCTGGTTTCCCTGAAATGGCTGCAGTTTTTATCCATCGGCGCTTCTTTTGTATTTTTTGCCTGGGCCGGTGGACGGCGGGCCCTTAAAAAAAATATCTTTTCAGGTGCGGGCACGGCCATGGCTCTGGTGTTTTTTCTCTTTTTGACGACCACAGGGCTTGAGGCCTGGCGTCTTAACTCCGAGCACCGGGCGGTGATCCTTGGGGAAACCGTTGCTGTCCGCTCCGGCACCATGGAAACGGCCACATTGCTGTTTGATCTCCATGCCGGCACACGGGTGAGGGTGCTGGATAAAAAAAATAATCATTTTAAGATCCGGTTTGCCGGGGGAAAGGTAGGCTGGATAGGGGGCGGCGAGGCTGAAATTATTTAGGTTTCGGCCGCAGGACCGCCCGGGGGCCGGGAAAATCTTACCGGCCATACAATTTCCCATTCATAAAGGAGGTGTCTATGTCAAAACAGGTATTGGTCCCCCTGGCACAGGGGATAGAAGAGATGGAGGCCATCACCATTATTGACGTGCTCCGCAGGGCCGGGGCTGAGGTCACGGCGGCATCCGTGGATCAGGAGGATATCCTGGCGGCCCGGGGGACCCGGATTATCGCAGACTGTCTGATTTCGGACTGCATGGATAAAGAATTTGATCTCATTGCCCTGCCCGGGGGGATTCCAGGGGCGGAAAACCTGAAGGCCTCCCCGGAGCTGGCACAACTGCTAAAGGCCCAGGCCGCGTCAAAGCGGTATTACGGCGCCATCTGCGCCTCTCCGGCCGTGGTCCTGCACCACCACGGCCTGGTACGGCCCGGGGCCGTGACCTGCCATCCGGGCTTTACCCATATGATAGATTCGGGAAACACCCAGGACGCCGATGTGGTAATGGACGGTAACTGCATCACCTCCAGGGGCGCCGGCACGGTGCTGGCCTTTGCCCTCCGACTGGTGGAGATTCTCTATTCCCGGGAAAAGGTGGAGGAGGTCAGGGGCGGCCTGGCCGTATAAATTGGGGGACCGGTTGGAATCCGGTATTGGAACCCCTTATTAAAACCAAGTACTGAAACCCGGTATTGAAACCGGACAAAATTTGATATATAGACAGCTATTTGCAATCCATTTACCAGAAAAACGATAGGAAAGGATCCGCACCGGATCTCTCAAAAGGCGAATGAATATTGAGAACGTGAAGATAGGGGTAATCGGGGCCGGCTCATGGGGCACGGCCCTGGCCAAACTGCTGGCTGACAAGGGATACGGGCTGGATCTCTGGGTGTTTGAGCCCGAGGTGAAGGCGGATATTGAAAACTTAAGGGAAAACCGGGTATTTCTTCCGGGGTTTACCCTGCCTGACCGCATTATACCCACCAATGACCTGAAACAGGCGGTGGCGGATAAGGACCTGGTCCTTGTGGTGGTGCCCTCCCATTGCATGCGGGCCGTAGCCACGCAGATGAAGGCGTTTATGGGGAAGGATACCGTGGTGGTAACGGCTTCCAAGGGGATTGAAAACAAAACCCACGAAACCATGACGGACATCCTTTCCAATGTGATTGACCACCTGCCCAAAAAGAATTTTGCCGTACTCTCGGGCCCGAGTTTTGCCAAGGAAGTGGCAGCACAGATTCCCACGGTGGTGGCGGCCGCCGCCATTGAACGGGAGGTGGCCGAGTTTGTCCAGGCCGTATTCTCCTGCCCCACTTTCAGAGTCTATGTAAATGACGATCCTGTGGGGACCCAGATCGGCGGGGCCATGAAAAATGTTCTGGCCATTGCCGCCGGCATCTGTGACGGGATGAACATGGGGCTGAACCCCAGGGCGGCCCTGATCACCCGGGGACTGACCGAGATGAACCGCCTGGGCACCCGGCTGGGGGCGGATCCCCTGACCCTGTCGGGCCTGGCCGGGGTGGGGGATCTGCTGCTGACCTGCACCGGAGAACTGAGCCGGAATTACACCGTGGGCAAGCAGATCGGCCAGGGAAAGGCCCTGGACGATATTATATCTGAAATGCGCATGGTGGCTGAAGGGGTGAAGACCACCCGGTCAGTGTACAATCTGTCCCGGAAACTGGGGGTGGATCTGCCCATCTGCAACGAGGTGTATTCGGTACTCTTTGACGGCCGGCCCGTGGAGGAAACCGTGGCACGGCTCATGAACCGTTCCCTAAAACACGAACTGGACGGGGTGCTCTAATACGACTGTCGTGGCCTTGAATCCATGGGGAGCCAAGGCCACGGCAATACAAAGAGGCGGTCCTACCACACTTCCGGATAGGCCACATCCACGAAATTTTCTTCCATCTTGAACTTATGGCCCCGTTCCATGGCGGCCAGATCCTGGAAGACCAGCTTCAGTTCAGGGTCCTCACAGTTTTCGGCCAGGGCCGTGTATTTTTTCATGGCGATTTCTTCATTTTTCATGGCCAGGCCGATGGCGTTCTTAAGATCCATGTCCGGAGTCACCTGGGGCAGTTCAATGGTCTCAGCCACCTTGAAATCCTTGTTGCAGTTGAAATGGGCAGTGGTCACCTGTTCCTGGTTCAGGATGCGGGTGAGGATCTTTTCGTGTTTTGCCTCTTCTCCTGCAAATTCCTCAAAGGTCTGTTTTAAGACATCATCTTTTATGCCTGCCGCTATTTTTTCATAAAACTGCCTGGCATCAATTTCGCTCTGAATAGCATCTGAAATCACCTGTTTGTATTGTTCCAAATCCATTTGTATGCTCCTTGTTTTCTGGTGTCTTTTTGTCGCGATTCTCTGGGATTGCTGTATCATACCCCATCCACGGAGACACTGCAAATCGAACCTGGGATAATTGAAATTGCAGTCCGCCGGCCGGCTGTTTGACCATATATTTTCATCCCTTGCGAATATTTTGGCAGCCATGCCGGTGGCGGTTTTTGTAAATTCTTTTTAAAATCAATGGGCTGTAATCTGCTGAAAGCCCTGGTGCAGGGTTTGCATATTTAGGGCGGTATGAAACCTTTTTATTTTTTTATGGGTCTCTTTGGCCTTGTTTTCGTTGCTGCGTTTCCGGCCCCCGGCCACAGTGCCGGCGAGTCGGACCGGCAGACCTGGAAGCTTGCCTCCCTTGCCCCCAAGCATGTGGGGTGGGCAAAACATATCCGCGAGATCATCCACCCCGCCGTTTCCCGGGCCACCGGCGGTAATCTCACGCCCCGGTGGTATTGGGGCGGGATCATGGGGGAGGACCGGGACTATATCGACAAGATGAAGATCGGGCAGCTGGACGGCGCGGCCTTTACCGGACAGGGCGTGGTCATGGTCCTGCCGGAAATGTCTGTCCTGGAGCTTCCCTTTATGTTCAACAGCTACGATGAAGTGGACTATGTCAGAAAACGGATGTTCCCGACCTTTGACGCCCTTGCCCGAAAGCGGGGATACATCATTACGGCATGGGCGGACCAGGATTTTGACCAGATCTATTCCAGCAAATATCCCATGGCCCGGGTGGAAGATTTTAAAAAGGCAAAATTTTTGACCTGGTACGGGCCGGTGGAGCATAAGGTGCTGGCCAGGCTGGATGTGCGGCCCATCCCCATGGGCGTGCTTGAAATCTCTCCGGCCCTCCGGCAGAACATGGCCGATACCATTATTGCCCCAGCGGTATGGATTCTGGGCAGCCAGCTGTACACGACCATTAAATATGTGAATCCGGTGAAAATAAGGTATTCCCCGGTGGCGCTGTTTATCAATATTGAGGCCTGGAACAGACTGCCGCAAACATATCAGGACAAGCTGCTGGCCATCCGTGACAACGAGCTTAAGGAATTTACGCAAAAATCGAGGATGGACAGCAAAAGGGCCCTTGATGCCATGGTGACGAAGGCGGGGGTCAAAAAAATCAGTATGGAAAAAGAGGAACTGGATAAATTCAGACGCCTTGTCAAACCGGTGTGGTATGAGATGGCCGGTAAGGATTTCCCCCGTTCCCTGCTTGACGAGCTTTTGGCCCACCTGGACGATTACAGGTCAACACGTGCCGACTGATACGCTTTTATCATTGACCCGGGGCGTTGGTGCCGCCAACCAGGGGCTGGTTGCCATGGAAAAAAAACTCTTATCGCTCCTGCTTTTAACCATCCTGGTTCTTTCATTCGGGCAGATTTTGTTGCGGTATTGTTTCTCCATGGGATTTGTATGGATTGACCAGGTGCTTAGGGTGTGTGTGCTGTGGATCGCATTTGCAGGCGCCTCCCTGGCAACGGAGTACAACGGCCATATTAAAATTGATGTGATTCATCATCTCGCCGGTGCAAAACACAAAATTGCACCTGCAATTGCGGGCCGTCTTTTTTTTGCAGGGGTGTGCCTGGTCCTGTTGGCCGCCTCGGTTGAATACATGATCATGACCGTGGAAGAGGGCAGGGGGACGGCGATCCCGGGGGTGTCGGACTGGTGCCTCAAGGTCATCATCCCCTATTGCTTTTTCATGATGGCGGTGCGTGCCCTCCTTCAGATCCTTTCACTGATATCCCCATCACAGGCCGGTCAAGGAAAAACAAGTCAGAAATGAGCCCATTGCCTGCAGCCGCGCTGATCCTTCTTTTTATGGCCGCACTGGCCTGCGGCACCCCTGTCTTTGCCGTGATCGGGGGCGGTGCCGCCCTGTTGTTTGCCCTGGTATCCGATGTGAGCACGGCCAATGTGATTATTGAGATGAACCGCCTGGCCAATGCCCCGGGAATCGTTGCGGTCCCCTTATTCATATTTACAGGATTTTTATTATCCGAAAGCAATGCCTCACACCGCCTGATCCGGCTGTCCAATGCCATGTTCGGATGGATTCCCGGGGGGGCTGCGGTTGTGGCTGTCTTGGTCTGCACGGTGTTTACGGCCCTTACCGGCGGCAGCGGCATCACCATTGTTGCCGTTGGCGGGGTTTTAATGCCCTCCCTGGTCCGCCAGGGGTACGGCAGAAAATTTTCAACGGGCATCATCACCGCCTCGGGCAGTTCTGGGGTGCTTTTTGTGCCCAGCCTTGCCGTGATCATTTACGGCATGGTCACGGGCACCGATATCGGCAATCTGTTTCTGGCCGGGGTGCTGCCCGGGGCCTTGATTATTTCTTTTCTCTCTGGGTTCGGCATGGTTTACGGGATCTGCCGCAGGGTGCCGGTCCAGCCATTTTGCCTGGGGGAACTCAAGGCGAGTATCCGGGAGATAAAATGGATGGTGCCCCTGCCGTTTCTGATCCTTATCGGCATCTACGGCGGCCTGATTTCAGTGGCCGAAGCCGCCTGCGTTTCAGCAGTATACGCCCTGGTCACCGAGTGCACCATTTACAGGGAAATTAAAGGGTCCCAGCTTGGGGAAGTCGCCGTGAAAAGTATGGTAATGGTGGGGGCGATCCTGATCATCCTGGGTACGGCCCTGGCCCTGACCAATTTTATGGTGGACCGGCAGATTCCCCAGAAAATAATGGCCGGGATCATTTCCCGGATTCCCGATAAAGTTGTCTTCCTTCTGATGCTGAATCTGTTTTTGCTCATTGTGGGCTGCCTGATGGATATCTTTTCGGCCATTGTGGTGGTGGCCCCCCTCATTGCACCGGCAGCGGAGGTATTTGACATTGATCCGGTGCATCTGGGCATCATATTTCTTGCCAACCTTGAGGTGGGATACCTCACCCCGCCGGTGGGCATCAACCTGTTCATCGCCAACCTCAGGTTCAATATCCCAGTGGTCCAATTGTATAAAACCGTGATTCCCTTTCTGCTGCTGCTTGTGGCGGCATTGTTGCTGATTTCGTATTTGCCCGATATCAGCCTGTTTTTACTAGAGATAACCGGCCGGCGGGAACTCCTGCTGGAGATTTGATACCCCAGGGAGAAATAGCTATGCGGAAAATTTCAGCATCCATCCTCATCACCTTTCTTTTTATTGCCGGCGGCTGCATGAAACTGGGGGTGGATTATATCGGGGCGCCCACCATGTCTGAAATTATCAACCAGATGGGCCGGGTCAAAAGCTATAAACTGGCCCTGGAGGGGCTGCCCGGCGGTATTCTGCTGGCCTCGGGAATGGCCGGACTCTCCCCTGACAACCCGGTTCTGCTGGCCGACTGCGCCTATATGTATTTTGCCTACGGCCTTTTTGTGGAGGATACAGATCCGGACCATGCAAAGGAATTATTTCTTGCCGGAAAAGCCTACGGCATGCAGGCATTGGCCCAGGACTCCATGTTCAGGCAGGGCCGGAAAGAGGGGGTGCCCGTGCATGAACTTGTTAAAAAAATGGGGCCGGACCAGGCACCGGCACTCTGCTGGGCCGGGCTGAATACGGGGATGTGGGTGATGTTGAACCTTGATGACCCATTGGCACTTCTGGAAATGGCCGATGCCACCGCCATGGTCCGTCAGGCCGACCGCCTGGACGGCACCTATTTCCACGGGGTGGCCAAAGCATTCCTGGGCTGCTACTACGCCATGGTGCCCCAGGCCCTGGATCCGGACTGCGGTCCGGAAAACGCCGCAAAAATGTTCCGGGCGGCCAGGGCCGTGGATGACGGGCATATGCTGCTCATCGACCTTTTCGAGGCCCGTTTCCTTGCTGCCGGCACCAATGATGCCCGGCGGTTTGACTTTCTGCTTAACCGCATCCTTGAGACCGACGCCTCGGCCCTGGAAACCGGTGTGTTGTTCAACGAACTGGCCAAGGCAAAGGCCCGGTATTATCTGGATCACCGGCATCTTTATTTATAGTACGATTTTAATTGAAGTTCAGGGGACGCCTGCCGGAACCAGGACATGGGTTTTCCAATATGTTTTCAGGGTCGGCACTATATTGTCATATCATTTATTGGGAATAATGATGGCGGTGTTATTTTGTGCCATTAAATCAGCAGGTTGGGCGGCGGTGGTTTCTGGTATGCCCATTGCATAGCCATAAAGTCAGGCTTTTTAAGGATAATCTCCTGGGCGACAGGTTAAAAAGCCGGCAGTCCACCCATGATACAACCCCAATTAAAAGGAAATCCCAGATGGCCATTGCACCCCTTGTTGAAAAAAAATCAGGATCAGTGATTTTTGGAGACCCGGCGATTTCGGGCAGCACCCCAGGTAGAAAGGACCGGTACAAATTTATCGGCCCGGCCTACGATTTTTTAAGCACCCTGTACAGCGGCCGTCAGATCCACAATACAAAAATAGCAATGAACAGTCATCTGAGGCCCGGGCAGCGGGTATTGTTCGCCGGCGCCGGCCACGGACGGGATGCCGTTGATGCAGCCATGCGCGGGGCAAAGGTTACCGTGGTGGACCTGTCCGCCACCATGCTCAGGCACCTTGAAAAGAATATCGGCAACAGGGAGTTTGACCATCCCATCCGCCTTGTTCACAGCAATATCCTGGATGTCAGCGAACCGGGGAAGTATGACCAGGTGGTGGCCAATTTCTTTCTGAACGTCTTTTCAGAAACCGCCATGCAGGAGGTGGTTACCCATATGGCAGAACTTGTGAAACCCGGGGGCGGTTTCGTGGTGGGCGATTTCTGCTATCCCTGCGGCAGCCCTTTCACCCGCAGCCTTCAAAACCTTTATTGGTATCTTGCGGTCCTGCTGTTTACTGTCTTTGCGAAAAATGCCTTCCACAGCATATACAACTATCCCAGCCATCTTGAAAAAATCGGTCTTTCCATTGACCGGACCCGTTATTTTAATATGTTCGGCCTGCCGCTGTTCTGGTCTGTCCGGGCCGTGAAACCGGAACAGGGGGGGGCCTAGTATGGGGGCATTCAATATTGATGCGGGACTAGAACTCAGGCGGACTCCCTCGGGGGTATGGGCATCGGATGAGGCAAAGGGCTTTACCTTTTCAGAACGCATTCACTACCTAAAGGCCTTTGGCGGTCATGCCATGTCCTTTTCCGCCCTTCAGCCCAAGATGCGCTATTTTGACCTTGAGGGGGCGGGGTATATTGCCTACCGGAAAAAATGGGGCACCGCGGTCTGCCTGGGCGACCCGGTCTGTGCAAGTGGGGAGCTGGACCGGCTGTTGGATGCATTTTTAAAAAAATATCCCAATCCGGTTTTTATCCAGGTGTCGCCGGCGGTGGCCGGGCAACTGAGAAAGAAAACCGGATTTTATGCCACCTGCTTTGGAAAGGAAACCGTGATCGACCTGTCAGACTGGACCCTGTCGGGCAAAAAAAAGCAGGTGATCCGGACGGCGGTGAACCGGGCCGCCAAACAGGGGATTGTGGTGACCGAGGGCCGGGAGGACGCATCCTGCAGGGCCCTTTCCCAGTCCTGGCTTGAAACCAGGCGGTGCAAAAGCCGTGAAATCATTTTTTTGATCCGGCCCATGGAGATGGCATATACCGAAGGGATGAGACGGTTTTTTGCCTACCGGGGCGACGAGCTGATCGGGTTTATTTTCTTTGATCCGGTGTATGAAAACAACCGGGTCATATCCTATGTTCCCAATGTGAGCAGGGCATCTGAAACCTTTCCCCAGGGGGTGTTTTATCTTTTGATGGTCAAGGCCATGCAGCAGTTTAAAAAAGAAGGGATCCCTTTTATCCACCTGGGGCTTTCCCCCCTGGCCCTGTATGATGCGCCCATGGAAGGCGAATCCACCGCCCTGCGGCGGATGCTTAAATTCACCCTCCGCCGCCTCAATTTTCTCTATAATTTCAAGGGGATTGATTTTACCAAATCCCGATTCAGGGGGACAGAGGAGCCGACCTTTGCGGTGCACAACAGCCGGGTCCCCATCAAGGGCTTTGTGACCATGTTCCATCTGTGCAACCTGATATAGGCTGAATCCAGGAATATTCCTGGTGCAAGCCAAGGCAAATTAAAAAAAGGAAGATAAGGCCGAGGAACCGACCATGAACAGATTTTTTGCAATGGCCGCCGTTTTTTTTCCCCTGGCTGCCCTGGCCCTTACGCCCATGCAGGAGAAGGATATGCAGGATACGTCCGGCCAGGCCGGCGTTTCAATTGTCCTGGATGTTTACGCGGCCCTGCATCTTGAGACCGATGCCTGGGGCGGCCCCGAAGCGGGGAAAACCGGGAGGGCTGCGGGGTGGATCGGGGCCGGCGACCTTGCGGCAGCCCCTGCTAGGGAAGAAGAGGCCGTCAACCCTGAAACGGATGCCGACAGTTACCGGATGCTGATCACCTATGGCGGCAGCCAGGGGGGGCACCTTCCCCGGGACCTTGTTCCGGGAGTGACCCTTGCCCTGGAAGCCCTTCTCGGTGATATTCACACCAGGCCCCAGGCATGGGGGGACCCGGACGATGGGGGCAGCAGCCATTCTGACACCCCAGGGGGGCGTGGCGGCCATTTAACCGGGGCCCTGAACCTGGACGGTCTAAATGTGGACGGACTGGATCTTCTGGCAAAACTGGGCCTCAACGGGATTGCCCGCCTGAACCAGACGGGGATTTACATCGACCAGATGACATCATCGGTAAGTACACTGTACCTGACGGGCCGTGATGTGTTCGGCGGCCTGGCCGCCATCCTGGCCGCCAGTCTCGGCAGCCTGTCCGATACCGGGTTTGTCTTCACCCTGGAGGGATTTGAAAATGCCCCGGTGGCCGCCTACAGCACCATGGAAACCATCTTCTCTGACATGGATCCTGGCGGCAATATCCGGCCGGGAATGCTCAAGGCCACCTCCACCATCGGCACAGGTGCCCCCCAGACCCGCCAGCCGGTGCTGGGTGAAATCTACATGGGCGGCACCTCCGCAGTGGTGGACGGCAAAGTCAGCGTTACCGAAACCAGACCCTGATGGATTCCAACATATTTTCACTTGTTGCCACCATATTGCCAACACAGACCGGATAGGAAACTTAGCAAACTATAATTTTCTTTTGAGTTCAAGGTGTTAAAAAAAAAATAAAAGCGACGGTATGCCATTTGCAAAATACCAATTGAAACACAAAAAACAGCTGAGTTTTACTTTCCATTATTTTAACCAGGGAGGCGTTTTTCAATGGACCGGATTGTCAGTTTTATAAAAACCATCCCCCCCTTGAGTCTCAGGTGGGTGTTCACGGTATTCATCGGTTTGTATTTAATGGTGGCCCTGTCGTCGCCGGCCCTGGCCGAAATGAAGATTATGGCGGACAGCGAACTTTCCGAGGTCACGGCAGCCGGCTTTTCCAAGTTCACCCTGACCCGGGGGGCCCTTGACGAGGCCCGCCTTGACCTGAACCTCAATGTTTCCACCTATACCACAATGGATGCCATGCAGATGGGGAACTGGGACAACGGCAGCGGCCAGGGCTGGGACCAGAACTGGCAGAATGTCTCCCTGGGCGACCTGGGCTCGGACCTGGTGCTCAAAGACTTTGTGCTGGAGGCAAAATTCACAGATATTGACAATCCCTCCGGACGAACCCTGCAGAGCATCACCATGGGGTTCAACAATGTCACCGGCACCATCTCAACCACCATCGGGACCTTCACCGGCACCATCAAAGGGACGGCGCACCAGCGGGAGAATTTAGGTCCCATGGTCATTTCCCTGGCCAACGAGCCCTTTTTGGTCACCCTGGAAGTGGACAACGGGGTCTCCTTTAAAATCGGGTGGTAAACTGTATTTTTACACAGTTTTCAACATACATATTAAAGACATGAAAGGAGGTGATGGACCAGCGTTGTAAAAAGGTAGTGCGTTACCCTTCATAGAAAAAGCCAATGCCGGGGCAAACAACCCTGCGGCAGCGGAAAACCACGAGTCCCGGACCTATATCAGGATAAGGGATAGTCGGGTTGCCTATGATTCTTTTTTTAAACCTGATTTTCAAAAAAAGGAATTAACTATGAAGAAATTGATCGCAATCGTATCAGCTCTTTTCTTGTTCCCCTTCACCGCCCTCGCCCTGACCCCCATGCAGGACGACCAGATGAACGACGTCACCGGCCAGGCCGGTGTTTCCATCGCCATTGATACCCACGTGGCTCTGCATGTGGACACCATCGCCTGGGGCGACTCAGACGGTACTGACGGAGCAGGCGCAGAAGACGGCGGCTGGGTCGGTGTCAGCGACATGAACGGGTCATTTTTTGTTGGTCTGAGAAGTGACCACTCCGGTAACAAAGAAGTGAAATTTTTAGCGTTAGCCACCGGAGCCGCCTCTTCTTCTGATACTGCTGTATTGACTGCCGCGGGAGCCTTCGCTACTGCCAAGGCTAATCTTGAGTCTGATCCTTCAAACACCACATATCAAACGGAATACGCTGATGCTGTCGCAGGTCTGGTCGGTGCGGCTGCTACTTCCAGTGATTCTGATGACGTAGCCGCCTATAATGCCTATAATGACTTTGCTGTGGGGATTGATAAGACTGCTCTGGAAGTGCTGACCATTGACGTTGCCAGCAGCTCTGAATATGACACCTATAGTACTGGTGAAGATGTTGCCTACGTCCGTATCGGACTGGGAACCTTTGAGGTCAGCGGTAACATGGACATGACCTTTGAACTGGGCAGCGAAAAAACTCTGGGTCAGGAACTTGGCACCCTGGATATCCAGGGAATGGTCGTCCGTGGCGCAGCCGGCAATTTTGTGAATATCACCACAGAAGGCCGTAAGTCCGGTGTAACACTGGATATGGGGGTTCACCTCGATCAGATCAATATCGCATCCCTGGCGTGGGGTGATTCAGACGGCATGGATACTGTTTATGATGTTGATACCGACGTAACAGGCGGTTATGTTGGTTTGGCCGATCTGGACATCGATAATCTGAAGATTGATGGTAAAGTAGCCATTGATGTGGCAACCATTCTTGACACTACAGGTGTGGCCACAGATTTGGCTTTGTCTACCGATTACAAACAGCATGTTCTGCACAAACTGGCCGGCCTCATGGCAGCCAATCCTGGCGACCTGTCCGCTACCCAGGTGATCCTGTCCTTGGGTGATGCCGACGGTACTGCCGCTTTGACATGGGATGCAACCAACGAAGTATGGCTGGGTGATGACACTGCCATCAATATTTCCATGGGTTCCCTTGAAGCCACTGCCGCCATCGGTTCTGACGTGAATATGGCAAACAACGCTGTCCTGGGTAACATCTACGTGGCCGGTGCCCAAGTCGCTGTAGACGGTCTGGTCAGCATTTCTGCCCATTAAGCCTTTGCTCAATGGTGAGTGCCATGTAAATTATGGCAGCCCACCTTAAAAAGAGCGGCGTGCCGGAAAAGCTTTTCCGGCACGCCCCTTTTATTCTTCTAACAGGCGTTTTTACCCCTACCCGCTTTGCAAGGAGATGTTTTTTGGTGCGAATACTCCTGATTTTGATCGTAATGTTGGTGGCTGTAGTCCCATCAGGTTCGGTCCGGGCCGAGATGGAACTGCTCGGAGAGGATACCCTTGCAGATATCTCGGGGCAGGCCGGCATCACCGTTGTCATGGACACCCGGTTCGCCGTCTATTTTGACACCATTGCCATTTCCGATACCGACTCTGATCCTGTTAACTGGATGGCCTTCAACGGCTTTTCAGTGGATGATGGGGCCGCTGGCGGGGTAAAGATATCCAACATTGACAGCATTCCCTTTATTATGGATGCGGGCACCACGGCCGATGGCCGGACCATCCTGTCTATGAACCTGAGTCCCTTTGCCAATCCTATCTCCTACCATGTCGAGGATTTTGT
Organism: Desulfobacter sp.; assembly: GCA_028768525.1. Taxonomy (NCBI): domain Bacteria; kingdom Pseudomonadati; phylum Thermodesulfobacteriota; class Desulfobacteria; order Desulfobacterales; family Desulfobacteraceae; genus Desulfobacter; species Desulfobacter sp. The sequence continues at coordinate 5,683,493 of CP054837.1, forward strand.
TTTCTGCAGTCAATCTCTGGGGGCCCTGGACCTGAACGGCGTTACCCTCTCTCCGGATTCCTCCCTGCGGTTTTCCCACCATTTGGACGGGTCCTCGGGGGTGGAGTTCGACGCCGGCATCTCCCTGGACATATCTTCCTTTGATTACACCTATGATACGGCCGGCAGCATGCTGTCCCTCAGCGGCATCCACGTCGGCCAGACCGCCACCGGCGCTGCCGAAGATCCATCAACCTGGGCCATGGACGGCCAGTTCAGCCTGGGGAACCTCGACACTTCGCCGGCAAGCATTGATGTGGGCACCGATATCAACGGCACCACCCACCTTGTATTTTCCCTCCCCTTTTCCGGCTCCATCCGCATGGAGGACATCTCCCTGGGCGGCAATTCATTCGGCCCCGTGGTCCTGGACGGTATCACGGCCCACCGGCTGACCGTCACTTTTTCTCCATAGAGCAGTCCGTTACCTGGCAAACAGATATAAAGTTTGCGACGGATTATCTTACCGGTGTATTGTCTATAAAATTTATAAGAAATTGAGAGACCGGGCCGGATGCCCCGGAACGCGGCGAGTGATCTGTTTAAGAAATCGTAATACACCTCCACGAACAATCCGTTAAACTCGGCTGCGCCTCAAACAAAACGTATTTTTTCGTTCCGGCGCATAACGCTTTCTAAAAACAGATCATTTTGACGCCGTGTTACGGAACACATCCGGCCCTCAGTGCAGACTTTGGAACAGAGTAAATTCGGATTGTTTTTAATGGGGCCGAACCTGGCATTTGTCAGAGCATTTGGCAAATCTGGGTGTCCAGGCCTTGGGCGGGAAGGGGGCTCCGCGGCGTGAAGGGCTGACGGCGCCAGGACGGCACAGGCGGCAGACCGCTCGCTTCGCAGCAGGTCAGGACGACCTGCGGAGATTTAGTGGCGTCCCCTTCCCGTTCAAGGCCGGGTGTAAGGCAACTTATTATAAGATTGTATATGTAATCCCTACCTTCTGCCTATGTCTTTGAAATTTTTAATTTTTTGCCTTTATGGAAAGTAAACCGGGCGAAATGCGGTTTCCCCGGTCAAAAGGGATTGAGCAGGGAGAAAAGGTGCCCCAGGTGCCCGAAAGTCTCTTCGGCCATGTGGTGGGCCAGGGACAGGGGCATGGATACGGAGACACCAAAGAGGTAGATGTCAAAATCCTGTTCATAGTCCAGGCCGGCGTAGGGGTTGTAAATGGGATAGGTGAATTCCGTGTTGTTCAGATGCTCACTCTGGCCCGGAGAGACTTTCAGGGTTTCGGATTTGGCCCAGGCCGCGCCCACATCGATGACCATCCCGTTAGTGAGGTTGATGCCGAATCCGGCACTGTAAACGTCCCAGTCCGGGAAGTTCCATATGGTGTCGATGTACTCCAGGGGCACCGAGGAGTTCCGCCGCTGGTACCCGAGCCGCAGGGTCAGCCAGTCCGTGGGAAAGATTTCCACTCCGATACTGTAATTGAGACTGTCCTTGAGGTTCCGTTTCAGCACAAAGTCCCGGTTCCCGTGGGTGTATCCCATGAGTTTTGCCAGCTGCAGGGCCTGGAGGTCCTGGTCGAAAACGATTCTGTCCTCTGTGCGGATGGACCACTGGGCCCAGTTGACGTCGGCCAGGATGCTGATGAATTTAAAGGGCTTGATCTTGATGCCGGTCTGGACCATCCTGGGGATGGTCATGTCCGTGGTAAATGTGCCGGTCTGGGCAGCCGTGCGCTGGGTGGGAAGGTCCAGGATGGCCGAGCCGACGATGAGAAGCGGGCTGGAGGCAAACCAGGAAACCATGTCCTGGAAATTTTCAGAGTAGGCCATGGTATAATTCCCGGTGATCTCCTGGCGGATGGGGCTGTGGTAGACCAGGCCGAATGAAAACCAGTTCCAGGGTTCCCAGAGCACCCCCAGGTTGTAGCTGGGGGCAAAGTTGTCCACCCCGCCGAAGTCCAGGGAGGCCGGGCTTTCATAGGGGTGAAGCCCACCGGCGAACCAGGGAGGGGGAAGGGTCAGGTCGGTCCAGGGCGGGATCTCCAGGCCTTCGGTGTTTTTTCCCAGGATATCGGTTATTGCCACCATGATATTGGGCAGCCGTACGTCGGTTGAGATACCCATGGCTCCGAACCCCAGGCCCACGGACAGCCCGAAGGAGAGGGTGGGGGTGGCCTGGTAACTCACCGACGGAGAGATCATCAAATGCTGCCAATAGTAGCTGTTAGTACCGTAGCGAAGGGGATTGTCCGCCCCGGCCCGGTCAAACCCGCCGATCAGAGGCGAGTACAGGCCGGTGGCAAAGGTGAATTTGGAATCCTTGCCCCGGTAGGAGATGCCCGCGTTAGTGGGCAGGGCCACGGTGGCCGGCAGGGTGACCGAGTCTCCGTATCCCGGGATGTACAGCACAAAGCCCGTGGCCTTACCGGCGGTGTTGGCCAGGGGATCCACGTATTCGCCGGGGAGAAAATCGGCAAATGGGCCGTCATAGCCAAACCGGGATTCGGCATGGATGCTCAGGCCGCCGAAGGAATTGATGACCTGGAAGTCCTCGGCCATGTTGGAGAGGCCGGCCGGGTTGTAATGCATGGACATGATTCCGGGCGGGTCAGCGGTCACGGCGTTGCCCAGGGCCAGTGACCGGGCGTCCATGAGCAGCTGCTCGTGCATGGAGGCCCGGGCGGGGGGCGGACACAAAAATAAAACCAGTCCGGGAGTAAAGATCAGGGCCAGGAAAAGCATCCTGGCACCCTTGATGGTAATGGACCCGCCCGGGGCTGTCATTATTCCTCTTTCTTTGACAGGTCGAAGTTAAAGGGGATCCGGCAGGAAAAGGCAAAATCCGAATCGTTGCTGGTCAGGCCCACCGTGAGTTTGACACTCACCGAAGTTTTCGGGGAGATCCGCCAGCCCGTTCCCAGGCTGAAGGTGGAATGGGTGGCCGTGCCCGATGAGCTGGTGCCGCCGTAGGCCCATTCATAGTCATTTTCAAATGTGTAGGTATAGGCGTAGCTGATGTTCATGGACACCGTGTAGGAGAGGGAAAAGGCAAACCCCACCGAGGCGGCGACACTGGAGCCCAGCTCCACTTCCCTGAGGATATCTGATCCCCGGTTCTGGTTCAGGTCCTTGATGGGCAGGTAGTAGGTGGTAAAGAGGCTGCCGAAGAGCACCACCGGGTCCTGGGTTTTGGAGAAGCTTGCCCCCAGAGTTGCTGCCCAGGCCCCGTTGCCCGTGGAGATATCGTTGTCCACGTTTATTTCATAGGGGCTGCGGCCCGAGGGCAGGGTGAGGTTGCCGAAAAACAGGGTGGTGGGAAAGGTGTCGCTGGACTTGAAGGGCTGGTAGGTGACTCCCAGGGAGAGGTCGCCCAGGTCGGTGACGCTGTCCTCGTCGCTCTGTCCCAGCCGGTCGTACTTGTAGACAATGGGCAGGCTCATGTTCACGGCCAGGTTATCCCTAAGGCCGTACTCGGCAAATATGGTGTTGGTCAGGGTGTGGTCCACCTGTTCCTCCACCGATACGGCCTGGCTGATAATGTCATAGGAATTATAGGCGTAGTTGAACCGGTATTCCACGCCCAGGGTGTGTTTCTTGAGGGTGGCGTACTCCCGGCCGGCGGCAAACAGGGCCTCGGTTTCGGCTTCTTCCTGTTCGGATTCCGTGGGGGTCAGTTTTTTGCGGACGTCGGCCTCTTCCTTGAGGCGCTTGATTTCGGCTTCCATGGATTCGATCCGCTGTTCAAGGGCATCAGCCTTGCTGTCCTGGGCCTGGGCCATGGGGAGAATCAGCATACTCAGGGCAGCCATGATCACGGCCATGCCGGCCATCCGGGGAAGATAGGAGTTCAGTTTGAGTAAATGCACGGCAATTGGATCCTTTCTCTTTAGATTTTAGTTTCTTTTATACACATCCATGGCGCCGGGGCCGTTGTGAATGCTCCGGTCGGGAAGGCGCGGGGTGTACATGGGATCGGAGGCCAGTTTTCTGACATCATCTTCATCCACGATCCGCAACTCATTCTCAGTCAGGCGCAGCGCCCCCCAGGAAGCCGGCACCCCGTCGGTAATCAAAAAGACGATATGGTCATACCAGGCCTCTTCAAACTCTTTTAGGGGAAAGCTGATGTTGCCCCGCCAGGGGTCCGCCAGAAAGACATGGCCCCCGGCCATCCCCTTGAACACCACAAAATGGCGGTAGCTGAAAATTTTGATGGGGATGATGCCCGGCTGTTCCAGCTCCTCCAGATCCTGGAGGCTGGCCTTGTATCCGTTGCCCTGGTAACCGAGCTTCACCACAAAGCGCTTCATGTCCAGCAGTGAAAATGCCCGGCGTTTGGCAATGAGCTGGGCATCCCCGTAGGTGAGCATGCCCTTGATGACCTGTTTTTCCGAAAAGGATTCTCCGAACTGGCCGTTGAGCAGGGTAGCCAGGGCAGCCGAGCCGCAGGAAAAGTCGTGGGACTGCTGGGTAATGCCCCGGTTGGCGAACTCCTTCTGGGGGGTGACCTGGGTGCGGATGGCGCTGGCCTGGTCCGTGCTGCTCAACAGGGTGATCTCTTTTTTCGGCGTTTCACTCATGGGGTAAAACTGGCTGAAAAGTGCGCCGATGACGATGAATGCTACCAGAATATGCATACCGGGCTCCCGTGGGCAAAAGGGTTAACTGTCATGGATGGTAACGTCCATGCGGTAGAATTCCAGGTGTCCGGGGGAGAGCACCAGGGTATGGAATTTTTTGGCGTCGTCAAACACGATCCCCGCCCCTTTCAGGGCACCGGCAAACCGTGCACGCCCTTCCTGGTGGTCAACGCTGAGCAGCCATAACCGGTCTTTTTTGGCCAGGTAGGCCACATGGGCGGAATCCGGGCTGAATACCGGCAGGGTCACACCGTCATATAGCGGGCCTTCCTTGCCGTCCACCACAACGGTCCACTGGTGGCCCTTTTTGGCCATGTAAAGCATACGCTTGCCGTCGGGGCTGAAAATGACCGGCCGGACAGCGTCGTAGGCCTGGCCCTTGTTTCCGTTGGCCACCACGCTGGCCTTGCCGTTATCAAGAACAACGGCGGCAGTCTGGCTGGCGTCCGGGTTGAAACTGGCCAGGCCGACACGCTCATAGGCAGCGCCCGGGCCTTCGGGGGAGACCAGATGCCAGGCCTTGCCTTTGCGGGCGCTGTAAAGGTAACGGCTGGCGTCCGGACTGAACTGGAGCACGGCGATTTCGTCGAAGGACGGCCCCACTTTATTATTGACCACCATGGTCCACTCCTTGCCGGTGATGCCCAGATAGGCAAGGGTGGCTGAATCCGGTGAAAAAATCGGCATGGCCACCCGGTCAAATGCCGGGCCCTTCTCCCCCTGGCTGACCATGGCCCATTTTTTACCGGTCTGGGCGGCATAGCACAGCTTTTTGGAATCCGGACTGAAGGAGAACATCCCCAGTTTGTCAAACCTGGAGCCGGGGGCGCCGTTGTCCACAATGAAGAATTTGCCCTGGTCCTGTGCCGTATAGGCCAGCCTGGAGGAATCCTGGGAAAATACAGGCGGATTTACCGCATCGTAACCGGGGCCGGCCTGGCCGTCTTTAACCATTTTAAATTTTTTATCCTCATAGACCACATAGGCCACATGCTTTGCGTCCGGGCTGAAACAGGGGCTGGTGAATTTACTGACAATGCCCGCCCATTCTTTGCCCGCCTTGTTGTCCACCACGACGTGCTGACGGTCGTTGGCCTGTGCGATGTAGAGAAACCGTGCCCCGTCCCGGCTGAACCGTGGGCTGGTTACCGCGTCGTATCCCGGGCCCATGGCGCCGTCCACAACCATGTGCCATTTCCCGTCTTTTTTCGCGGTATAGGCGGTGCGCCGGCCGTCGGGACTGAATACCGGGGTGCCTTTTCCAATGGAGTCGTAGGGGATTGGATCGCCCTGGCCGTCAATGACGGCAAACCCGCTGCTGTTTTTGGCCACCACTGCAAATTTGTCTGCCCCCCGTGCCACCTTCAGCGAGGGCAGAAAGATTTGCCAGTCCCCCTGCAGCCGCCATAGGGAGGTTGCCTTTTCCGTAAAGGGTGAGGTGTCAGACGGACTGGCCAGGGCTGTACCCAGCCATCCGGAAACCAGTAAAACAATACACAGCTTCACAAACGATGTTTTTTTCCCCGATTTTTTTTTACCCGGGCTGTCGGTTTTAACCTGCATCATTCTCCTTATCATAACGGATTTACGATTATTTAATCCCCAGCCGTTTCATCCTGGCTGTCAGGGTTGTCCGCCCTATATTCAGCAATTCGGCCGCCCCGCCCGGACCGCTGATTTTTCCCTTGGTCTTATCCAGTATATGCAGGATATATCTGCGGTTGATTTCGTTGAGGGTTGGGGTATCGGCAAAGGGGGTTCGCAAGTCCGTCTTGGCACTGTTGGCAGCGATGCTCAGTTGAAGCGGTTCCCCGGAAGCGGTCATGATCACCGCTTTTTCAATCACGTTTTTAAGCTGCCTGATATTGCCGGGCCATGAATAGGCCTGCAGCAGATTCTTGGCTGTTTCATCCAAGGAGAGGTTTTCCTTGCTGTATTTTCGTGAGTAGTGCTCAAGGTAATAATTCGCAATCACCGTGATATCTGCAGAGCGGTCCCGCAGAGGCGGTATGGTGAAGGAAAAGAGGTTCAGGCGGTAGTAGAGGTCCTCTCTGAACCGGCCCTCGCAGGCTTCCAGCATTAAATCCGAATTGGTGGCCGTAATCAGCCTGAAATCCGAATGAATGATCTGGGTGCCGCCCACCCGGTAAAATGTTTTTTCCTGGATGGCCCGGAGCAGTTTGACCTGCATGTGAAGGGGCATTTCCCCGACTTCGTCGATGAACAGCGTCCCTCCGTCCGCCACCTCAATGAGTCCTTTCTTCCGCCGTTCCGCCCCGGTGAACGATCCCTTTTCATGGCCGAACAATTCGCTTTCAAACAGGCCCTCCGGAATGGTGGTGGCATTGATGGTGACAAAGGGATTTTCCCTGCGCAGGCTGCTGCTGTGGATGCGGCGGGCTAAAAGCTCCTTGCCCACACCGGTTTCTCCGAGAATCAGGACCGATGTATCAGATCTGGCGGCCTGGTCTGCCTCATGGATCAGGTCCGTCATGACCTGGGACTGGTACAGGATTTTCGGGTGACCGGGAAGGGCCGGTGCCACTCTCCTGATTGCGCTGGGCCGGCGGCCCGTCCCCTTCTCCTGGAGATTGAGCCCGTATTCCACAAAAGAGCTTAAGTGGCGGATGATCAGGCCGGGCATGCTGTTATTCCTCCCGGCAAAAAAGTCCAGCCCGGCCTTTGAATGGAAACGGTCATGGTAAAGCACCGCCTTGATTTCACCCCTGATCTTTAAAGGCACCCCCACGGCAGACCAGTCTTTTGTTTCTTCGATGATAGACCGGATGGCGGGCTTGAGCACCTTTTTAACAAAATTTCTCTCTTTGAATGCAGAGAGCACCAGGTTGAAATTGGATTTAAACTGGGGGCTGAGCACCTCTTGTTCCGTGAGGTTGACACCTGATTTCATGACGGGGGTCCGGGTGAACCTGCCGCCCTCAAACCAGAACAGCGCCCCCCGTTCCGCACCAAAGAGGGTGTTGGATATCATCACGATGCGGGTAAAAATGTCTGAATTGTCAACAACGGGAAAGAGCGCTTCCATCAGCGCTACATATTTTTCCCGGTAACGGAGGTCTTGGGTAGAAAAGCCCCGGCCGTTTAACACGGCCTTTACGGCTGAATCCTGATGCTCTTTTGTTCTCTCTAATCGGATCATTGCCCCCTTTTCGATAAATAAGACCAATGTTTGCCCGCTTTTGAGCCGTTTTCCGGAGAATACTTTCAGGTTCAGGTTGTAATCACTGTTGAGAGTCAGGTCAGTTAGTCAGCGCAATCTATGTGTTATCCGGAAAGATAACGGCGTTACTATGGTCGATGGTCGACCGTCTACTGATTTTGGACTTAAAGGATATTTTTATAGATGTCAAGAAGTTTTTAAATTTGTAAATATTTGTATAGCGCAGGGGCAAGTTGCTGAATTTGCGTTAAAAACAGGTTATATATTTGTATTTGCTGGTAAAAAAGAGCTTGGATTTGGTGCTGGAAAGGTGTTTTTAGGAGGATACGGTGTTGGCCTCATAGGCCTGGTTGAAGACATCGGTGATGGCGGTTAAGAATCGGCTGAATGCTTCTGCCGCTTTTTGGGAGTCGTTTTTGGCCAGATGCTCATAGACCTGCCGGATGTGTCTGGATGTCTCATTAAGGTGGTCGGGGCAGAGGGAAATGGCAAAATACTGGATACGTTCCTGGGCCGACTGCATTTCCTGTGCGAACTCTTCGATGAGCAGGTTGTCCGCGATTTTCAGCAGAATCATGCCAATACCGGTAATGGCGTCAACGTATGCGTCAAAATCCTGGTTGGGCACACTGGCTTCAACCGTTTCAACGAGGGAAAGTAGGTAGGCCAACTCTTTGGGTGTGTGTTTTTTTGCCGCTTTTAGGAGGGAATACTGGTAAAACATGGTGACCATGTCATGGAAATTCCTCAGGTAGGAAAGTGTCAGTTCCCTCACGATATAACTGCCGCTTTTATGCTTGTCCACTAATTTTTGCCGTTCAAGAATGTGAAGCGCGTCCCTGACCGGGCTGCGGCTGACCCCCCACTCTTTGGCAATCTGTGTTTCGACGATAATGTCGTTGGATTTTAATTCGTTGTGAATGATTTTTTTGGCATAAATATCAACCAGTTTATCAGAAAGATTTTCTCGCTTAAGCATTGTACCAGCCTTTGATTCCAGGGCGCTGACCGCCTGATGAAATCTGTTTATTCGGGTGACATGACATTGAAACTCCGGGTCGACAGCACACCGGCTTTCAATTTTGTTCTTATTTCTCTCCTATCAAATGACCAATGTCAAGGGATTCCGGTTTAATCCCCCTAAAAGGGTGACCCGCCTGATATGAAAATCGCCCAGCCAGCGGGGGGGAAGAGCAAACCGGATATTGTTTTCGGATATAGTGATAAACCGGGGAATAATTTTTCATATGACGTTTTTCCTGGAAAATATTATTATTGCTGCTGCAAGGTGGATACTGGAAACACAATGGGGGTCAATCTGCCGGCAATTGCCGGGAAAAAATCACGTTTTGAGCCCCACGGGATAAAAGGGAAACTGCAGATGACGCATGTCGGAAAAACCCCACGGCAACACGCCCTGTCGCCCGACCATCCTCCGGGACTTCGCATCCGATTCTCCGAGGACCTTTTCTTTTTTATCCGCCATAAGCACCGGACCCCGTGGCGGACGCCTGATATCCGGCGGCGGGCATCGGTAAAGGATATCATAGAGTCCTTGGGCGTTCCCCATACAGAGGTGGGGGAGATCCGGTTCAACGGAGGGGCCGTGGATTTTAACTTTATTCCTGGCCCCCCAGGCACACTTGAGGTCACCGGTATTGATCCGCCCTTTGAGGTGTTCCGGCCTTCATTGCTCCGGCCACGGCCTTTAAAACGGTTCCGGTTCATCGCCGACCTCAATGTGATGAAGCTGGGCCGGTATATGATTTTGCTGGGGTTTGATGTCTGTCTTGCACGGGCCATGGCCGACGGACAGATCGCTGAACAGGCGGACGCCCAGGGCCGTATCGTCCTGACCCGGGACACCCGGCTGCTTTTCCGGAAAAAAAACAGGTTTGCCCGGCGCATACGGGAGAACCTGCCCATGGCCCAGCTGCTGGAAACCCTCCATTTTTTCGGCCTGTCTCCCGCCCCCCATCGTTTTTTTACCCGATGCGTCCGGTGCAACCGGCCCCTGGCACCGGTCGGAAAAGCAAAGGTCTACCACCTTCTGGAGCCCAAAACCCAAAAATACTTCCATGATTTCCTACGCTGCCCCGGTTGCGGGCAGGTTTTTTGGAAAGGATCCCACCACGACCGGATACTGGCCCGGTTCCGGGCCGCCGGTATTATAAATGGGGCTTGATGTTGATTTTCAAAAGCCTGTTGTTATAATACCTGCTTAAGGTTTGTATGAAATTATGAGGAAATATGAAGATTATCACCACCCATAAAGGATCTGATTTTGATGCCCTGGCAAGTCTCGTGGGCGCCACCCTGGTTTACCCCGATGCCAAGCCGGTGCTGCCGGCTTCCATTAACGCCAACTTAAAAGCCTTTTTATCCATTCACAAGGACCTGTTCAACCTCTACGATCCAAAGGAGATCGACATCGACCGGGTTGAGACCCTCATTGTGGTGGATACCCATAGCTGGGAGCGGCTGGATCAGCGCCTGGCCCCCCTTGCCAAAGCGCAGGATCTGGAAATTATTATCTGGGACCACCATGTCAAAGGGGATATGGAAGGGGCCGAAACCCATATCAGGGAAACCGGGGCCACCATCACCATGCTGGTCCAGGAGATGGAAAAACAGCGCAAACTGCTCACCCCCATCCAGGCCACCCTATTTCTCATGGGGCTCTACGAGGATACGGGCAACCTGTCTTTTCCCTCCACACTTGCGGAAGACGCCTATGCTGCGGGATTCCTGCTGGACCGCAAGGCAGACCTGAATATTTTATCCACCTTTTTAAAGCCCGCCTACGGCAAAAAACAGAAAGACATCCTTTTTGAAATGATCCAGCGGGCCGAACGCAGCGAGATCAACGGGTTCACCCTGAGCCTTTCGGAGATGGAAATCAGCGGCCGGGTCCAGAATCTGGCCATGGTGCTCCAGATGTACCGGGAGATCGTCAACGTGGATGTGGCCTTTGGCATTTTCAAGGATACGGAACGGGACAAGTGCATGATCATCGGCCGCAGCGGGGTGGATGAGGTGAATATCGGCTTTATGATGAGATCCATGGGCGGCGGGGGACACCCCGGTGCCGGATCGGCCCTGCTCAAGTCCGCCAATCCGGATACGGTGAAGGAGATGATCCTGGAACTGCTCAAGGGCAACCAATATACCTCGGTGATGCTTTCTGACATCATGTCCTATCCCGTGGTCACCGTCGTGGACACCACTCCGGTGGAAGAGGTGGCCATGCTGCTCAGGGACATCGGCTGCACCGGGATGCCCGTGGTGGATGCCGAGGACAATCTGGTGGGGGTGATTTCCAGGCGGGACTTTAAAAAGGTGCGCAAAAGCAAGCAGATGCTGGCTCCGGTAAAGTCCATCATGAGCCGGAATCTGATCACCATTTCCCATGACAAGAGCGCCATTGAAGCGGCACGGCTCATGATAAAGCACGATATCGGAAGGCTTCCGGTGATGGAGGGCGGAAAGATTATCGGCATCATTACCCGGTCCGATGCCATGCTCTACTTTTACGACCTTCTGCCGGATTAGGGCGGGGCTTTTTAATCAAATTCCCGGTTATTATCCCGGATATCCTCCGGGAATTTGATTGTCAGTATGAGTTCATGATTTTTTGATAAACACCATTTGTTTGTATTTTTATCATCCCCTCGTCAAATTTATCGGCAAAATATTGCCCTTTTGGATGCGCCCTTGAGAAGGCAAGATAAATCGGCGTCGATTCATTGATAAAAGCAAACCGTATTTTGGTATCCAAGGCCAGTTGTTTTATCAGGATGTCTGCCGTTTTTGAGTAAATGATGGTACCGTCGATTCTCCCAAGAGCCAGTTTTTTTAAATTGGAGATTTCAGAATTGCTCACCTCTTCAATGATGAGCCCCTCTCCCACGGAGTCGAGGTAATGGTTTCCATAACCGTAGCCGCGCACCACACCAATTTTTTCACCATGTGTGAGCTGGTCCCGGTTTCTTGCAATTAACGGGTTGTTTATATTTTCATAATATGCCGAGACGGCGTTAAAAAGCGGTTTTTTCCCCAGGATATACCTGCTGACACTTGTTTTATCAAGCGGGACATTGAATCCACCGATATACCGCCCGATTTCAAGATAAAGAAGAACTCTGGCATAGGGGATTACATCATACTTGACCCGGATTCCAATACTTTCGTAGGCCGCCCTGATAATTTCATTGGCCAGCCCCGTACCATCTTGTCTGGCATAGGGGATCCAGTCATCTTCGGCTGCAATCGTAATGGATTCCGCATAAATAGGGTGTGTCCCAGTACAGCAGACAATGAAAGCGATAAGAATAATTTGATTTAGATATTTCATAATTATCATATCTTTCGTGGCCGGATTAACTAAAATGACAGGATCGTTATCAAATCTACAAGAGAAAAGCGGGATGCACGGTGTTTAATTATAGTATCAATCGCTTGGTTGAATTGCAACAAAATTGCCGACGCAGCAGGGGATATACAATCAAAAGAAAGGCGGGGATTTTGGATGCCGAAAATTGGAATCGAAAAAGATTCAGGATGCCCCGAACCGGTTTCCCCTGGATGGAAATGCTTTCAATAACCGTGGGCACCCTGAGTTCTAAGTTCCGGCTGCCCCCCGTATATGAGGGGGGCAGCCATGTCTTTATTTGTAGGAGGCAACCACCTCTTTAAGGCTTTTGCCGCCCCCTACCATGAAAAAGGGATTGATTTCCAGCAGGCCTTCCCAGGCCGCCACCGCCCCCCTGGTATCATTGAGGTCGTTGATCAGGACAATGCCCTTGTTCATGCGGGCGGTCTCATGTTTGGGGTCCGCAGCAATGGCCCGGTTAAAGGCGTCCACCGCTTTTTGGGGCTGGCCGCTGCGCCGGTACATCACCCCCATGTCTGTGAGGGCGTTGGCGTTAAGGGGATCCAGCGCCAGCCCCCTGGCATAGGCGTCAATGGATGCCTGGTATTGGTCGGAATCAAAATAGGCGTTACCCAGTTCGATCCAGGCGGCAGGGGTGTCCGGTGCTTTTTTTACCGCCGCTTCCAGGGCGGTGATCCGGTTGTCCATCTGCGAGGGCACGGGCTGCCCGGCAGGGGAAGGACTGCTGCCCAGCTGAAATGAACTGAGGGCGGCGCCGCCGATGAAGCTGGCGACTGCGATGGTGATGATGATAAATACCATGGAATGGCGTGAAAATTGTTTTTTATTCATGGTGACTCCGTTTGTCGTGTATGGGTGATACAGGTATCCCCTGGCCGTTTAAAAGGCTGGAGATCAATTAAAAAATGACAAAAGATGGGATAGCGGAGTCCGGGTTAACACAAGAATGACTGGTTTAGTAAAAATATGGGGATGGCCAAAAGGCTTCGGGGCCTGGCCGCCATTGACAGGTAACGCTGGGGGAGATCCGGCTGCGGACAGCTTGCCGCCGGAATAAGTGCAAAAAGGTTGGCCCGCACCTGATCCGTCGGGGTGCCGGCAGTCTGTACGGGGAGGGCGCAGGTATTTTCCTCACAGCAATGCTGTCCGGCATGGCGGCCCGGGGCGGTGTGCAATGCGGGTGCTCCGGTTCCGCCAGGGGAGGCCTGCAGGCAGCAGGATGTGGATAACCCGTGGGCTGCCGTCAGGGGGCAGATCCCGCCGGCACAAAACAGGCTGCCCAGGCACAGCCATTGAAGCATCAGAACCGCGGCCAGCAGCTTGACGGGACCGTGGGAAAATCTGTTTATTGTGCGCCCGGTGGTCATCGTCATTACATCTTTAACAGGGATTTGGCCTTAACCGACAGTTTTTCCCGGAAAATCTTGGAGTTGTGCCGGATATCCACGGGGAAATCAGGTTCGATGAAAATATGCTCAATTCCCTGGGTGAGGGGATTGGATTTGGCCAGTTCCCGAAGTTCCCGGATAAAGGCTTTGGTATCCCTGATTTTTTCAGCAGGCTCAATGAACACCACCGGAATCTGGCTGATTCTGGGGCCGACCCCTGCCAGTGCACTGCGGAATACCCTGGGGTGGTTGTTGAAAATGGCTTCCACCGGGATGGTGTACAGGGCATCCTTGCCCGTTTCGACCCTATGGGCTTTCCTGCCGCAGAACCAGATTCTTCCCTTGGAATCCCTCCATGCCAGGTCGCCCATGCGGTGCCAGAATTTACCGTCGGGGTCGGGGATCTTGGCCAGGAGGTCGGCTTCCCGGTTGTTGAAATAATGGGCCGTGGCCAGTTCTGTCTTGACAATGATCTCACCAACCTGGTTTTCCGGCACTTCCAGGGACTCCCGGAACTGGGTGATGGGATCGTCGCTGATTTTGATGATTTTGATGGCGGTGTCGCAGATGGGCCGGCCTACGCACATGCCGAAACCCTGTTCCGACAGCTTTTTGGTTTCCGACAGGATTTCATGGGAGCCGATGGAGATGATGGGCACGGCCTCTGTGGCCCCGTAGGGGGTGTGGATTTGGGTGTTTTCCGAAAGCATGGTGGAAAACTGCTCGATGTTGGCCGGGCTCACCGGGGCACCCGCCGAAACCACCCGCCTCAGGGAGGGCAGCTTCACCCCGTGTTCCTTTCCGTAGCTGCCCACCCGGTTGAGCAGGGCAGGGGAGGCGAACATATTGGTGACCCCCTGGTTTTCAATGGCCTCGATGATTTTGGTGGGGTCCACACAGGCCGGTTTGGTCGGATCCATATCCGGAATCACGGCGGTCATGCCCAGGGCCGGATCAAAGAGGGCAAAGAGCGGGAAGGTGGGCAGGTCCACCTCATCGGGGCCGACCTGGAAATGGGCCTGGATCTGGCGGATCTGGGCCTCAAAATTGCCGTGGGTGTAGACCACCCCCTTGGCCGGGCCCGTGGAACCGGTGGTAAATGCAATGGCTGCGGTTTCGTCCCAGGTGGTCTGGGCACGGTGGAAGGGCTCGTCCCGGCCGGCAGCCAGGAGCTGGTCCAGGGTGTATCCGCCCCAGAACCACCGTTTGCCCACGGTGATCCAGTGTTTTACGGTCTTAAAATATCCGGGGCGCAGGGTTCTGAGCACATGGGCCTTTTCTATGCCGATAAAGGCCTTGGGACGGCTCTGCTGAAGGCATTGCAGCATCCGGTCCAGGCCCATGCCCGGATCCACGGCAACGGGCACGGCCCCTACCTTGAACATGGCAAATACGGTGAGAAAAAATTCCATGCCCGGGTTGACCATCAAAATGGTGCGCATGCCCCGGGAAATCCCCATGCTTTCCAGGCCGTAGGCCAGGGCATCGGACTGTTTATCCAGCTGGGCAAAGGTCAGGTGGCTGTACATGACCCTGCCGGCCCTGTCCCGGCCGGCGGGATAGACCACGGCCCGCTTATAGGGGTATTTTTCGGCGGAGGCTGTCAGCCCCAGTGAAATATTGCTGTAACGTGTCATTGGAAGATCTTTTTAATTTTGTAAATGGTGCCGCCGACCCATCCTTCCGGGGGCTTGGGGGCATTTTCTTTGAGTACGGCAGTCAATTCCTGCGCTGTCTTCAGGGCATCCCGGGCCGAGTCGGCCAGTTCTTCTGATTTGGCCTTAATCTGCTCCCGGCCTCTGGCCTGATTGACCTGGTAAAGGACATAGGCCTCTTTTACCGGCTTTTCAAGCTTGGTAAAGGCTTTAGATAGCGTATTTTTACCTTTTACCCAAACTTTTTTTTGGCCCTCGGCAATTTTCTTCTGGTCGGGATACTTGGCCGCCACCGCCTCAATGCGCTTTATTTCGGCTTCAAATAGATCCATCTCCGAATTGTATACCGCCATGGCATCGTAAAGGTCGGGGAAATGCTGAAAGGAAAAGGCCATCATTTCTTCGGGCAGCTGAACATGTGCCATGGGCACCGGCCTGTAGATCCGGGTGCCCGGGGGCGGGGCGGCAAAATATTTTGCATAGACAAAATATCCGGCACCGCCGAAGGCCGCCAGCACCAGAACGATGAAAATCCATTTTTTTATCCCCCCGCCTTTTTTTTTCTTTTTGGGGGCGGGCGTGGAGGCGGCCTCCTTGCCGTCGGTCTTTTCGGGAGCAGCAGCCTCCCCGGATGGTTCAGGATCGGTCTTTTTTTTCTTTTTCAGAAATCCGAGCATGGGCAGATCCTAACATATCCCTGTGCGTCTTTGTCCTTACTTAAGTGACAGGAAGGATTGAATAAGCGCCAGGGTCTCACGGGGTTTGTCTTCAAACAGATAGTGTCCGGCATCCTCAAATACATGGGCCCGGGCTTCGGGAAACCTGCGCCTGAATTCATTGAGAAAGTGGACGTCAAATACAAAATCCCGGGTGCCCCAGAGAAATAGAAGTTGTCTGGGATCCAGCCGGTGGAGGTTTTTACCCACCCGGTCCACGATGCCGTAACTTTTGTCTTTACAGGTTATCGGTATGTCCTGGACAAATTTTAAGGTGGCAATGCGGTTCTTCCAGGAATTGTAGGGGGCGGTGAGCCCCTTTTTGACCTGGGGGGAAAGGGGGGTCTGTGATCCCATTCCCCAGGCCGCGCCCCTGGAAAAGGAGTTTCCCCCCAGCACTGCGGGGACGGCAAACCATTTCAGGTATTTGATCAGCCCCAGGCGTATGGGAAACTGTTTGGACCGGGGCAGAAGAAAGCCCGAGGTGTTGGTGATGATAATTTTATCAATGCGGTCCAGGTGGTCCAGGGCCCAGGCCAGACCGATCATCCCCCCCCAGTCGTGGACAATCAGGGATATTTTGCCCTCTGGGCAGATCCGGTCCACCAGACGGGTCAGGTCGGCCACCCGGCTGGCCAGGGTATAATCGTATTCATGGGCGCCGGGCTTGTCGGAAAATCCGCAGCCGATGTGGTCGGGGACAATGGCCCGGTGGGTGTTGGACAGGGCGGTGACCAGGTTCCTAAAGTAAAAGGACCAGGTGGGGTTGCCGTGGACCATGAGCACGGGGCTGCCTTCCCCCTCATCCAGGTAATGGAGCTTGTGCCCGTCGATGTCCAGATATTTTCCCTCAAAGGGATAGAGATCCTCAAATCCCCGGGTGGATGTCCGTTTATTGTTGATGATCCGGCTTACCATTCCACCCCCATGAAATAGCAGTTGAGGCCGGAGCCCACCCCGAGGAAGGCCACAAGGTCTCCGGGATCCATGAATCCCCGTTCGTCGGCTATGGCCGCGGTAATGGGAAGGGCCACAGAACCGGTGTTGCCCAGGAAGGGAAAGGTGGTGAAATCCTTTTGCCGGTCCAGCCCCATGGTGGAGTAGAACCGCTGGTGGTGCCCTTCCCCCACCTGGTGGGCGATGAACTTATCCGGTTTGTCCGCCGGGATATCCAGTTCCTTTCTGAACATCGCATAGGTGGCCACGGCCAGTTCCGTGCCGTTGTCCAGCACCTCCTGGGCGTGGGTCCGCATGACCACCTTGGCGTCGGTGGGCATGCCGCTGGCTTCAAATCCCCAGTGGCACAGCCCGAAGTGCTGGATGCTGTTTCGCAGCACCCCGCCCAGGACCCGGTGCCGCCGGGTGTCTGGCCGGCCAAGGCTTCCGTCGGTGAGCAGGATGGCGGCGGCGCCGGAACCGCCGGTCATGGTGGCAATGGTCTCCTTGTAGAAATCGATATTTTTGCGGGTGTTGATCTCTTCAATGGTGGCGTCCACGATCTGCCGGGCCGTTTCACAGGAGACAACCAGGCCGGCCCGTATATTGCCCAGCTGGATTTCGTTGGCCACCTGTACCATGCCGGTGACCATGCCCAGGCAGGCGGATTTTACGTCATAGACCATGGCCGTGGGGCCGACCCCAAGTTCGCTGGCCACGGCACAGGCCGTTGCCGGTTCAAATCCGTCCTGGCCCACCCCGCAGAAAACCACCGCTCCCACATCCTCCGGAAGGATATCGGCTTCTTCCAGTGCCCTGCGGCCGGCCACGGCCGCATGTTCGGCCAGGGTATGGTCTTCGTTCCAGTACCGCCTCTCCTTTATGCCGGTGAGCATTTCAAGCTGCCCCGGGGCAAAGCCCATAGCGTTGTAAAAGGGGGCCAGCTTTTCTTCAATATCCTGGCTGGTGACAATGTGGGGCGCCAGCTCGTATCCGAACGATTCGATAAATACCTTGGTGTACTTCATTGGTCCCTATTCAATGATCTTATTGTTTCCAAAAGGCCTGGATGTCCTCGGCGGTCACCCCGGCCAGCTTCATTCCCATATTTTTATACAAAACGATTTCCAGGTCGTCGGAGAACATGTGGGCGTCGGCAATAACGTAGGGTTCAGGCCCGTACCCCATCTCCTTGATCTCTATGTCGTACCTGGCTTTTCGGGTCTCCCGGGTCACCGGGCCCCGGCATTTCAGGTCGCTTTCATTTTCCGGCAGCACGTCGAAGTGGGCCGCCTCATCCGGCGATATCCATCCCATGCGCAGGAAAAAGATCCGCAGGGCATGGGCGCAGCATTCGTACATGAGCGTTCCGGGCATGACCATGTCATCCACAAAATGGCAGGTCAGAAACCAGTCATCCGGGTGGATGTCCGCCTCGGCAATGATCCGCCCCAAACCGTAGCGGCCGCCGGCAGGATCCAGGTCCAGCACCCGGTGAATCAGGGTCATCCGTTCCCCTGGCAGCCATTGGTTCCGGCCGGGGATTTTTTCCCTGAACGCCGGTCCGAAGGCAGTTTCAAGGTCTCCCCGGCGGAGGGCGTCCACCTGCGCGTCGTGGTAGGCTTCCCTGGCCAGGGGGGCCGGGGGCGTCACGGTTCTGACAGCGGGCATGGGCTCCCGTTCCTCCGGTTTCAATATGATGCCGCCGGAGTTTTTTACCTCCGCTTCAGTAAAGAAGCCGGCGCATCCGTCCCGCATGGAAATCAGCGGCAGCCCGTTAATATACCCCTTGTAGTGGAAAAAGAAAAGGTAGATGTCCCCCTGCCGGAGGAACCGGTCGATTTCAATGTGGTATTCAATGGTTTCCCCGGGCCGGGGCAGGCTGCGGTGAAAGGTGACCTTGGCATCCAGAAGACGGTATTTCCGGGTCCCCTTGACCAAATGGTCTATGCCCAGCCATGCGCAGAGGAAAAGATCCGCCTGGCCCGCCTCAATGGAGATGGAGACCGGGGCACTGCCACCGTCCAGGTACCAGGCACCGGGCAGGACATCGTGCTGGGTCACGATTTTTCCCGAGGTCATGGAGAGCATCTCTCCCTCTATTTCCATGATCCGGTCCACCAGCATCAGGGGCGCGTCGGGCAGACGGACCCGCACCGGATAGGTGTCGATGATTTCAAAGGCCGGTCCCAGCACATTCCCGGCCTTTCCAACCGCATATTCCAGGCATTGGTCCCTGTCCAGGAAGACGGGCCGGGGGGGCATGCCTGCATTCGCCATGGGGGCTGGGCTCCCTGTATCCGCCTGGGGGGCATCGTCCATGCAACGGGCAATGGCACCCAGTTGCCTGGCCATTTCATCCAGGTTCCGGCTTGAGAGTTCAAGAAACTGCTCATGGGCCCGGGTGGCCGCCTCATGGCTGTGGGCCAGAATAGCAGGCAATCCTGAAAGCGTTTCGGGATCAGCCGCGACCCGTTTTCTTTGTTCCGGAGGGGTTTCTTCCCGGATGTGTTGTAACAGGTCCGGGGCCAGGGGGGGCGGTGATACCGGCACCTTGCCCCGGGCATCAGATGGGTTCCCGGGATCAGTTAAGGTTTTTTGGCGGCCCTCGGCAGGCGGGGCCGAGAGGATCAGGTGGGCACAGGCGCCGTCCGGGGTAAGGGTGCCCACGGCGGCCTGGTTCCTTTTTCGGCGGTTCAGGGTCAGGCAGGCGGCAATGGTTGAAAACAGCCCTGAGGCGGCGCCGGTGCCGCCCATGGCTGCTGCCTGGCAGAACCGTTCAGCGTTCACTCCGGATGCTGTGATCCCCTCATCTTCCGTCCTGCCCATGGGATGGGCCTGGGTATACAATGTGGCGGCCAGGTCTATGTCGCCTTGGGCTGTTCCGGCATCTGCCATTGCCCGGGTCAGGGAGGCGGCGTACTGGCCCGGTCCATCGCCCGAGGCCGCGCCGGTTCCTGTCACCACACCGTAGATCCTGTCACCGTCCGCCAGGGCCCGGTCCAGGCGTTTGAGTACCACGGCGCAAGCCCCCTCCGAGGGCAGGATGCCCGGATCCATGGGAGAGAGTCCCAGGTTTTTTGTGACGCTGCGGATGTCGCCTGCCATATCCACGGCCCCGCAAAGGAAAATATCCGTTTCTCCGGCGGATAGGGAGCGGCAGCCGATTTCAACGGCACGGATGCCGGAAGTTTCGCCTCCGGAGAGGGTAAAGCAGGGGCCGCCCAGCTTAAAGGACCTGGCCAGACGCGAGGCCACGATGCCCCCCAGGGCGCCCAGGGTCCGGTCGAAGTTCAGACCGGGGCCCAGGCGGTCCAGCACCGCATCGGGTTGGCGGTGGAGGTGCCAGCGCAGATAAAAATCCGTGGCCCCGAAATCAAAATCAATTCCCACGGCGCCCCCCATGGTGTGCCGCAGGGGCTCGGAACGGTCCGGCCGGGGAGAGATGCCGGCATCAATCAGCGCTTCCTTGGCCGCTTTGAGCATGGCCAGATGCTGGGGCAGGATATCTCCCAGCTGGTTGGGGGGGATCTGAAATTCCCCCAGATCCATGGCGATTTCATTCATGTACAGGGCCGGCGCCTGCTGCTGTTCGGCGGTAAGGTGGTCGGACCGCCGCCAGCGGCTGCCGGCCGGGGCGGGGATGGGTTTTTGTGTTCCAGATAGCACCTGTGCAAGCCGGGGCAGATTGTCTGCCGCTCCGCACAGGGCGCCCATGCCGATGATGGCGCAGGGAACGGTTTTTGGCTTGGGCATGTCCGGTATGGGATGGACCGTGCGCCGGCGCCCCCATTCCTCCACCAGGATATGGGCGTTGATCCCCCCGAATCCAAAGGCTGAAATGCCTGCCCGGCGGGCTTCTGACCTGCCCGGATTTTCCCATGGCGCCGGTTCTGACTGGACGTTGATGCCCGTCCCCCTTGCCGGGCTGCCTTCAGGAAGATCGGTAAAATTCAGTGAGGGGGGGAGGGTCTGGCGGTCCATGGCCAAAAGGGTTTTGATCAATCCTGCGGCGCCGGCTGCGGTGAGCAGGTGTCCCACCGTGGACTTCACCGACCCGATGGCCAGCGGGGCCCGGGTGCATCCGAAATGGTCGCCCAGGGCTCTGATGCTGGATAATTCCACCTGGTCCCCCTTTGCTGTGCCGGAGCCGTGGCATTCCATGTACTGGATATCCGCCGGGGACCACCCGGCCATTTCATAGGCCGCAGCCATGGCCCGGACCTGGCCGTCTGAAGCCGGCGCCACCAGGTTGCCCTCAATGTCGTTGGATACCCCCCAGCCCTGTATCACCCCGTGGATGGTGTCCTTGTCTGCCACGGCATCCTCCAGCCGTTTGAGAACCACAAGGCCGGTCCCTTCGCCCACCACCAGGCCGTCGGCGGTTTTATCAAAGGGGGCGCATCTTCCTGTGGGGGACAGGGCCTGGAGCTGGGTAAATCCTACCTGGGTGTATAGGGCGTCGGGCCGGGAGACCCCTCCGGCCACTACGGCGTCGGCCCTGTGGTGGATAAGCGCCTCGCAGGCCAGCTTGACGGCGAACAGGGAGGAGGCACAGGCGGCATCCAGGGTATAGGCGCCGCCTTCAAGTCCAAGTGCCGCAGCCAGGATATTGGCGGGGGTACCCACCATGGCCGCGGCCATGGCGTCTGTCCTGGACAGGGGGGCGGGGCGGGCCGCACAGAAAATTTCCCTTGTGAGCCGGTCTGCGCCGGGGGTGGGCAGGGCAATGGCTGCCAGGACCACGGCGGTTTTTTTTCTGGTCTCCGGGCTGAGGCAGCCGTTGGCCATGAGTTTCCGGCCGGCGGATAGGACCAGCTGGTGAACCGGGTCCAGGCCGGCCAGCAGGTCGGCCGGTGCGCTGAAACCGTGGGGATCAAAGCTGAAATCCGTTATCAGTCCGGCCCGGTCCGATGCCGCCCGGTCCGGAACCGGCCCGCCATGGGCGGTCATGGCGGATACCGGCGCCGGCCAACGGTGGTCCGGCACCGGTATCACGGCGCTCTTTTTTTCCAGGACATTGGTGATAAACCGGTCTGCCGTGTCAGCGCCCGGAAAAATACCGGAGATGGATACGACTGCGATGTGTGGCATTTTTATATGAAGTGGGTTCATGGTTAAATTCATTGGCCTCATATAAGGCAGAGCACCGCCCCATTGCAAGGCAGCAGTGTAAAATTTGTGTAAAATTCAGTAAATGCAACCATAAGCAGCAGGGGCTATGGCCGGATATGACGGGCAAAGGGGGCGTTCGGACGCCGGTGCCCGGGCCTATCCGAAAAGGATGAGGCCGACGCCTTCCACCACCGCCCGGAGGATGAAAAAGAGGGTGGCCAGGCCGAGGCCTGAGGCAAGGAGTTTATCTGCTGCATTTTCCCGTCGCCGGTCATTGTATCCCAGGACCATGGCCAGGACAACACCGGCTGCCAGGCCGCCGCCGTGCCCCCAGTTGTTGATGTTGGGGATGAGAAAGCCGATGATTACCAGGCTGAAAATCCAGGCTTTGGTCTGCCCGAAAACCTGGCCGGCCCAGGTGCCCCCCCGGGTTTTCCCGAAAAAGAGCAGTGCCCCGATGAGGCCGCAAAGCCCTGCCGAGGCGCCGATGGTCAGGGGCACCCGACCCAGGTAGGAAAGGTAAAAACCCGCTGCCCCGGTGAGGGTGTAAATGGAAAACATCCTGGCCGCTCCGAATTCATGGATGACCAGGGGGGCCACGTTGCGCAGGGCGATCATGTTGAAAATGATGTGCAACAGGCTGCCGTGGAGCCAGTTGGCCGTCAGCAGGGTCCACCAGGCCTGGTAATGGTCTATGGGGATGGTGCCCGACGCCCCCAGGAAGGTCAGTGCTTCAATGGAGGGGGAAAGGGCATTGAGCGGATTCAGGGTCAGGCCCAGTCCGGCACCGGAAAAAACAAGGGAGATCAGGTATAGAATCCCGTTGACCCATATAATACTGTTGATGAATGTTCGCGGGGGAATGGCTGGCATGTTGCTGCGGAAATATCCGTCCTGAATCCTAGTGGATGGTAATGTCTTTAATTTTAACTGCGGCCAGGTATTCCTTGACCGCCCCCAGGGTCAGGGTGAACATTTTGGTGCCGGTGAGGATGGCCATGGGGTCCCCGGGGCTGCCGCAGACGGCGGCAAAGGCCGGCCCCATGACTGCCGTGGGTTCGGACGCCCCGTCCTGGTTTTCCTGCATCTGTCCCACAAAGGTGTCCAACCGTTCCCTGAGGATGTTGAAATAATCGATTTTAGTGCCCGTGGTGGTTTCGGTGAGGGTGGAGATATTCTCTGAAATTTCCCGGATCATTTCCCAGTAGGTTTCGGTGAGGGGGGCCTTGTGTTTGTCCGTGGCCGCCATGTAAAAGGCAATCCCCCAGCCCACGCTGAGAATTTTCAATATACCCAGCTCATATTCCAGGGTGGTCATATTCAGGTCGTTTTCCCCGGGCAGGGCGGCCATGAGTTCCTTGAGGTCGGTGCGGTCAATGGCAAAGCTGGCCAGGTTCCGGGCCAGATCCTCAACAGAAAGCTTGCCGGTGGCGGCTGTATTGTTTGTCGGTTTATCCATGGGTAATGTTTTACCTTTAACTCCTATACAATTTGCTGTATTCTTTTACATTAAACCCTTTTACATTGGGACAAGCGCCCGCCAATAGATAACAGCCTGAAGGGAAAGTGTAAACCCAATAATGAACCGCATCGACCTTAAACTCTTTGTCACCCTGGCCCAATACCACCCCGGAGAAGGGCGGCTCGAGATTGAAAACGGAACCACCGTCGCCGATTTAATCAAAAACTGCGGCATTCCCGAAGAAGAGGTGAAATTGATTTTCATCAACGGCAGAAAAGCGGGGGCCGGGGATGTGATCCGGGACGGCGACCGGGTGGGGCTCTTCCCGCCGGTGGGAGGGGGGTAACCCATGGCCTGGGACTCGAAAATGCCTGGCCCTGAAGAATCTTCGGCCCAGCCGGAAGGGCCTGAAAAGAAATTTCCACAGCGGTATGCCCGCAATTTTGAGACCCTCAGCCGGGGGGACCAGGAAAAACTTGGGAAGAGCCGGGTGGCTGTGCTGGGCCTGGGAGGCCTGGGGGGCGGGGTCTGTGAACTGCTGGCCCGGACCGGGGTTGGGGAACTTGTCCTTATTGACGGCGATGTATTTGATGCCAGCAATCTGAACCGGCAGTTCCTGAGCCGGGAAAACAATATCGGCCAGGGCAAGGCCCAGGAGGCCGGAAAACGGGTGCAGGCAATCAATTCGGAGGTTGATGTGACAATCTGCCCGGTTTTTGCCGATCCCGCCAATATAAGCGAAATGATCCGGGGGGCGGACCTGGCCGTTGACTGCCTGGATACCATCCGGGCCAGGTTTACCCTTCAGGATGCGGCCCGGGATCTGGGGATTCCCCTGGTTTCAGGGGCCATTGCCGGTGTGACCGGCCAGGTCACGGTGATATACCCCGGCGATCCCGGATTTGAGCTGATTTACGGGGAGGTGCCGGATCTCCGCAAAGACAGGGGAATCGAAACCCAAACCGGCAACCTTTCCTTCTGCGCCCATTTTATTGCATCCCTCCAGGCCAGTGAGGCGGTAAAAGTGCTTACCGGTAAAGGAGAGGTGCTGAGGAACAAGCTGCTCATTGCAGAATTATGGACCAACACGATGGAGGTCATGGATCTGATATGAACGAATACCGCAGGGCCGCTGAACTCATGGTCAACGCAAGGCATTGCACGGCGTTTACCGGTGCCGGCATTTCCGTTGAAAGTGGCATTCCGCCCTTCAGGGGGGAAGGGGGCTTATGGAACAAATACGATCCTGTGACTTTTGACATTTCTTATTTCATGGAAAATACCGCAGGCGCCTGGGTGGCCATCCGGGACATATTTTATGAGCTTTTCGGCCGGGTGCTGCCCAATGCCGCCCATTATGCCCTGGCCGAGCTTGAGGCAAGGGAAGTGGTCAAGGAGGTGATCACCCAGAATGTGGACAATCTTCACAGGGATGCCGGCAGCCACATTGTGCATGAATTCCACGGTTCCCTCAAACAGATCCTTTGCCTGGACTGCGGTTCCCGGGTGCCGGTGACGGATGTGGATATGAACTGCCTGCCCCCGCCCTGTGCCGCCTGCGGAGGGATCTTAAAGCCGGATGTGATCTTTTTCGGGGAACCCATTCCCGAACTGGCCGCCGCCCGCTCCTTTGAGGCGGCAGAAAAGACCGACTGCATGGTGCTCATCGGCACCACCGGCACAGTGGCCCCGGCCAATATGATTCCCCCGCGGGCCAAGGCAACCAATGCCGCGATTATTGAAATCAATCCCGTCCCCTCGGAGTATACCCGGAACGTGACGGATATTTTTCTTCAGGATAAAGCCACCTCAGCCATGGAGCGGCTGATGGACGAAATTGATGCCTTAATTGCCTGACAAGGATGAGGAGAAATCTATGACTGACGATTGCCTGTTTTGCAAGATTGTCAACCGAGAGGTTCCCAGCGAATTTTTATTTGAAGATGATGATTACGTAGTGTTTCGGGATATTAATCCGGCCGCCCCGGTTCACCTGCTTATAGTGCCCAAACAGCATATCCGGAGTGTCAATGAACTTGAGCCCGGCCAGGAGGCTCTGGTGGGCGGTCTCTTCACCCTTGCGGGAAAAATGGCTGAGGAACAAGGGGTGAACCGGTCCGGATATAAACTGCTTTTTAATGTGGAAAAGGGCGGGGGGCAGGAAATTTTTCACCTCCACCTCCACCTCATCGGCGGATGGACAAAGAAGCGCTGATGGCAACGCCGTTTAGAAGATCAGAAATCGATGTTTTGTTTAGAGTCCAACGGGAAGGAGATATAAGGTCGCTATGTTTAAAGGAATAAGTCTTGCCAAAAAGATTGCGGGTGGATTTGCCGTTATTTTGGTGTTACTCGTATTGCTCGCCGTTGCCGGCCGCATGGGACTGACCCGTGTGGTGGACCGGGTGGCGGCGGCCGGCCGGTTCCAGGCCATGGCCAATCTCATTTTAGATGCCCGTCAGAATGAGAAGCAGTTTATTCTTACCAATGATGCCGGCACCCTTGAAAAGGTCAAAACAGATATCACCGCCATTAAGGCGGAAATTTCCAAGATCGCCGGGGCCAATGGAAAGGGGGAGCTGAAAAAAAGTATCCGGCGTATTGAAGATGGATTGGAAGCCTACGGCGGGGCTGTTGATCAATATGCCGACATGGCCAGGCAGAAAGACAGCCTCATGACGGGGATGGATGATAAGGCCGGGTCGGCCATGGAGATCGCCACAAAGATCAGGGATGAGCAAAAAGCCGGATACGACGCGCTCATGGAAGAGAGTGACATCCGGATGTCACAGATGCGCATCCGGGTGGGGGCGGCATCAAGGATACAGGAGAATTTCCTCCAGGCCGGTGGTTACCGGATGGTGCTGGCGGGGTCGGCGGACCAAAGCATTTCCATGGTTACCCAGTGGAAGCGGTACCACGCCAACATTAAAAAGGAGCTGGATGGTTCGGCTTCAATGATGGACGAAGAAACGGCCAAAACATGGCATTCAAATGTGGGGCTCTCCCAGGAAAAACTGATCGAGGCGGCTGAAACCTATTTCAGGAAAAAAACCGCAGACAATAACAAGGCCCTTATCAAGGCGTCCCAGGATATGGAACGGGCCGTGACCCGTTTCAGCCAGGAACTCCAGGAATTGCTGGAATTCTATATTGAGGATGTGCGGATCCTCTCCGGCCAGATCATGGCGCTTTCGTCGGGGGCCGACCAGGTTGCCAATACGCTGCTGGGCGTCCGTATTCTGGAAAAGGAGTTTATCCGGAATGAAGATCCTGAATTATTCCAGCAGATCACTGAAAAACTCCAGGGGATCGACCAGGGCATACCCGCCATAAAAGAGGCCATTGACGATCCTGAAAAAACACAGGTTCTGGATGGAATCCAGGCTGCGGTGGATGATTATGCCCGCTCATTTAAGGCCTATGCCCGGCTGATGGGTGAACAGCAGGCCGCCAAGTCTGCCATGGAAAAGACCGCCGCCGAAGTCCAGGCGGCCTGCCTTAGGGAAAAGGATGGGATGGAAAAACAGATGGCAGGGCAGATCACAACCTCCACGGCCGTTATCACCGCCGTCAGCCTGATTGCCGTTGCTGCGGGGTTTATCATTGCCTTGGTGCTGGCCCGGATGATCATCGGGCCCATCAGGCAGGTGGTGGAGGCCCTGAAGGATATCGCCCAGGGCGAGGGGGACCTGACCCGGCGCATCGACATTGATACCCGGGATGAGATCGGGGACCTGGCCAAATGGTTCAACCGGTTTATCTCCAGGCTGAACCATATCATCGTGGATATCGGGACCAATTCCGAAACCGTGACGGCGGCTTCCGGGGAACTGCTGACCGTATCGGAAACCATGGCCGAAGACTCAGGGGACCTGGCCCAACGGTCAAACTCCGTTGCCGCTGCCGCCGACCAGATGAGTTCGGGGATGACCTCGGTTGCCGCTGCCAGTGAACAGGCCGCGGGCAACCTGGCAACCGTGGCCGAAGCGGCCGGTCAGATGAAGCTGACCCTCAACGAGGTGGCAGTGAATTGCGACCGGGCACGGTCGGTGTCTGAAAATGCCGAAGCCGGTGCCGAGCGTGCCACCCTCAGGGTGGGGCGTCTCGGGGATTCGGCACGGGATATTACCGCGGTCACCGAGGTGATAACGGATATTGCCGAGCAGACCAACCTGCTGGCATTGAACGCCACCATTGAGGCGGCCCGGGCCGGCGAGGCAGGCAAGGGATTTGCAGTGGTGGCCAACGAGATAAAGGGTCTGGCCGCCCAGACGGCCGATGCCACCAAGGATATTAAAGAAAAAATCCAGGGCATCAGGAGTGCCTCCGATGACACGGTAAAAGATGTGGAAGAGATTAACCGGGTGATTTCAGAGGTCAGGGAAATCGTTTCCGCCATTGCCGCCGCCATAGAAGAACAGTCGGCTGCTGCGGCCCAGGTGGCCGAAAATATTGAACAGGCTTCCGGCGGCATCGGAGAGGTGAACGAAAATGTGGCTCAGAATTCCCTGGTCTCCAGCGAAATTGCCCAGGACATCTCACGGGTGAAGGACGTGTCCGACGGGATGACCGAACAGAGCGGGCGGATGAAGAACAGCGCCCGGGAACTGGCAGAGCTTTCCGGCCGCCTCCGGGATATGATCGGCGTCTTCAAGGTGGCCGCCGAGGGGAGCGCAACCCTTTCCCCGTCAGCAGTCAGTTCCCATGATATCCCAGACCTCATGCCCTGGGGGGAGCGGATGATGATCGGGCTGTCCGATGTGGATGAGCAGCACAGGGAATTGGTGGCCATGGTCAATGAACTGCACCGGGCCATGAAGCTGAAAGCCGGCGCCCGGGAGGCCGGGCAGATTTTAAAGCGCCTGGCCGACTATACGGTTTACCATTTCGGGTTTGAAGAAGAGCTGTTTGATGCCCATGGCTATCCTGAAACAGATGCCCATAAGAAAATCCATCAGGATCTGGTGGCAAAAGTGGTTGAGATTCAGGAGGATTTCAACCAGGGAAAGGCAGCCCTGTCCATGGAACTGATGGAATTCCTCACCCGCTGGCTCAGGGAGCATATTTTGAAAACCGACAAGGCCTATGTACCCTTTTTTAAAGAAAAGGGCCTTTCCTGACCTTAAGATTTCATGTCGCGGGGCTGGGGTGAATTTTGTCTTGACAACAGGGAATTCGCATTGTACCGTTTAAAAATAATTTTAATCATGAATTTAAAGGCACGCACCGCTGTGACAGAAAATAAAGGACAGCTTTTCTTTTTTAGTTTTGGACGCTTCTTCTTTTTTAGGAGCGTTCATCCGGTGTAGCGCCATATAAAGAGTGATATTTATAAGGCCCCGGGTGGACGAAGAGACCACCCGGGGCCTTTTTTGTTTTCAGGCCTGCCGCCCCGGGGACTCTCCGGGGCTTTTTTTATTTGATTGGTCATCCAGACACAGGGATGGCCTAAAAAGACGGATAAAAAGGAGACAGGTAAAATGATACTTGAACTTGACAGCAAGATCACAGACCCCCAGCGGGAAAAACTGGAAACCGCACTGGACAGGGACGGATGCATCACCCGGGAAATCACGGACCGGGGCAGGCAGCTTATCTGCATCACCGGGGCCAGGGTAAAAAAGACCCCTGATGACTACAGGGGGCTTGACGGGGTGGTGGATGTGCGCACCATTTCAACGGCCCACAAACTGGTGAGCCGGGAATTCAAATCCGAAGATACCCGGGTGAAAATCGGCAATGTATCGGTGGGCGGAAACCGCATCGTTGTGGTGGCCGGCCCATGCGCCGTGGAAAGCCGGGAACAGGCCATGGCCATTGCAAAAGAGGTGAAGAAATACGGGGCCGTACTCTTCCGGGGCGGGGCCTATAAACCCAGATCCTCCCCCTATTCCTTCCAGGGCCTGGAGGAGGAGGGGCTGAAAATTCTGGCAGAGGTCAGGGAAAAGACGGGGCTGGGCGTGGTCACGGAAATGACATCCCCCACCCAGGCGGACCTCATGGAAAAATATGTGGATGTGGTCCAGATCGGGGCCCGGAATATGCAGAATTTCGAGCTGCTCAAATGTGTGGGGAAGATGAGCAAGCCCGTTGTCCTCAAGCGGGGCCTGGCCGCCACCATCCAGGAATGGCTGATGTCCGCCGAATACATTGCCTCCGGGGGCAACACCAATATCATCCTCTGCGAGCGGGGAATCCGGACCTTTGAACCCTATACCCGGAATACCCTGGACCTCTCGGCCATTCCAGTGCTTAAAAAACTCACCCACCTGCCCATCATCATCGACCCCAGCCATGCCACGGGCATCCGGGAGAAGGTGGCGCCCATGGCACGGGCTGCCGTGGCCGCCGGCGCAGACGCCCTCATGGTGGAGGTGCACAACAATCCGGACAAGGCCCTGTCCGACGGCCCCCAGAGCCTCTATCCCGATCAGTTCGGCAACCTGACCCGGGATATTTACGTCATTGCACCGGTGGTGGGGAAACAGATGGATTTCGATTATCTTAAAAAGTCGGAAGTGATTGCCGGCATGGCGGACGCAGAGGAAAAGACTGCTGCCTTCATGGGGGAAAAGGGCGCCTACAGCCATCAGGCGGCCCTCTCCTATTTCGGTGATGAGGTCGCCCCGGTGCCGGTGAAAAGCTTCAGGGAGGTGTTTTCCGCAGTGGAAAAAGGAAGGGCGGCATACGGGGTGGTCCCCGTGGAAAATTCGTTGTCCGGCTCCATCCATGAAAATTACGATTTGCTCCAGGAATATGATCTGAAAATCATCGGCGAGGTAACCACCCGGATCAAGCACGCCCTCATTGCCCCGCCGGATACGGCACCGGACACCATTGAAACCATATTGGCCCCGGATTATGCCCTGTCCCAGTGCAGCAATTACCTGGAACAATATCCCCATGCCAAGCGGGTGCCGGTAAAGGCCGGGGCTTCCGCCGTCCGTAAAATCCGGGAAGCCGGTGATACCGGCGTTGCCGCCATCGGGCCGGCCATGGCTGCAGAAATTTTCGGGATGGCGGTCCTGGCCGAAACCATTGAGGACAACCCCAGGAATTATACCCGGTTTGCCGTGATCGCCAGGGAATACAAGGGAACCAAGAAGGTGAATAAAACCTCCATTATTTTTTCCACCGGCAACAGCCCCGGCGCCCTGTTCTCCGTGATGGAGATTTTTTCCCGGTACAAGATCAACCTGGTGAAGCTGGAATCCCGGCCCGTACCCGGTAAACCCTGGGAATACATGTTCTATGCCGACCTGGAGGCCGATATCCTTAAAGCGGAACTGGTCCCCATGATGGCCGCCCTGGAGGAAAAGTCCGAGTACCTTCGCATACTGGGCCGGTATTAACCCTTCTGCCCGGGTGGACGCATCCGGGCAGGGTTATCTTCGACTCAGAATCCCGGCAACAATGGTGGCTCCGATGATGAGCCCCCCCCCGGCCAGGGTGCTGGCGGCCGGAATTTCCTTGAGAAGGAGAAAGGCGAAAATAATCCCGTAAACCGGTTCCAGCCCGGCAATGACGCTGGCGGTCTGGACCCGGATCACAGCCAGGGACCGGATAAAGCAGGTGTGGGCCAGGGCCGTGAATATCACCCCCAGGGCCATGAGCTTGGGCAGGGCCGCAAGGCCGGGCGGTTCCGGAGCGGTGATCAAAACGGGGAGGGTCAGGAAGAGGGCGGCAAAGGCGTTTTGGTAAAAGGCCACGGCCACGGCGTCGCCGCCCCGCACGTTCCGCCGGTTCACCAGGCCCAGGATGGCAAAGGTCAGGCCCGATAGCACCCCGTATACCGCCCCCAGGGTCACCCGGTTGGAGAGGTCGATCTCCGGCACCACCAGGATGATGCCGGCAAATACGGCCAGGGCCGTGGCCACATCCGCCGGTTTCAGCCTCTCCCTGAAGAACAGCGGCTCCATAAAGGTGACGAACAGCGGAAAGCTTGAAAAGGTCACCAGGCCCACGGCCACCGAGGAGACCTGGATGGACAGGAAGAAGAGTACCCAGTGGGCGGCCAGAAGGATGCCCTGGAGGGTGAAAAAGAGAAGATCCGTTTTTCCGAAACCGCCCAGTCTGGTATCGGAGACGAGCCTGGCATAGATCCACAGCGCCGCCCCACCGAACAGGGTCCTGCCCAGCACAATGTACAGGGGGCTGCAGGTGAGGAATTTTCCGAACAGGCCTGCAAAACCGAAAAGAAAAACCGCCGTGTGAATCTGGATCATGCCCAGGGTATGGCCATCCCGGGCCGCCCGCTGTTCTGCCATCTCTCTCTCCTTGATGTTGATAATCCTGTCCTTCATATAAGAGGCGTGCCGGGAATTCAAGCCAAATTGGGGGGCGACGCCTGCAGTTCCTTTTAAATGGGTTGATGATTGAGGTAATTTTTGGCAAAGTAATATAAACCATCACACAGTTAAGAATGCGAATTCCGGCCAGGGCAACCGGCATGTAACAGTCGCCCTGGGGTCGGGAGGGGGAATTTCGATGAGACATATCTCTTTGGCCATCGGCATCTGCCTGCTGCTGACCTCCTGTGTTGTAAAGAATATCGTCACAGGGGAGTATTATCTGGCCGGCAGGGCGTATAAAACCGGCATTAAAACCTTTGAGCAAGCGCTGGCAGAACAGCCCGATTCCCCTGAAAACCACTACTACATGGCCCGGTACTGCCTGGGCGACAACCAAGTTAAAAAAGGACTGAAGCATATCAATGAAGCGGTGAAACTTGATCCTTACAATCCGGATTACCTTTTCTGGCAGGGGGTGGCCTACGGCGCCAATAAAGCGAAAAAAGCGGAATGGCAGAGCTATGAGGCGGCGCTTAAAATCAATCCCGCCCATGTCAATGCAAGGCTTTACCTGGCCCATACCCAGCTGGAAAGAAAGCAATACAAAGCGGCCCTGTCCAATTACGGCCAGGTGCTGGGAAAACGGCCCCAGGAGGCATCTGCCCTGTACAACAGGGCGTTGATCCTGGATATACTGGGCCGCTCCGGCGAAGCCAGAAGCGGGTGGAAAATCTACCTGGAACAGTATTGGGAGGGGGCCATGGCTGTCAGTGCGGTAAGGCATCTGAACCATGCCGGGGATTTTGCCTTTCGGAATTATTTGATCGGTGTCCGCACCCTTGCCATGCATGCCGTTGAGTTCACCCCCTTTTCTCTGGACCTGACCCAAGAGGCCCGCTTTTCTTTAAACCGCCTGGGAAAAATTCTGGATCAGGACAGGAATCTGGTCATTCACATCGTTGCCTACCAGAAGAACAATCCCTCCCTGGCCGAGAAAAAGGCTAAAAAAATCAAGGCATATCTCTTGGAACAATATCCGGGGATTGATCCGGCAATGTTGAAGGCCAGCTGGTTCGATCAGGCGGAAAAGATTAAACTGAATAAAAAAAGGTATGACCTGGATGAGTCCGTCAGGTTCATCACGGCTGTATAGAAACAAGGAGGTGCCCATGGCATATTATACAGGATTAAAGGCAAGGATGTGTATACTATTATTGGCAATGGCCTGCTCTCTGGTTTGGGCGGGCCCTGCTGCGGCTGAGGAACCAACCGGGGATGACGATTCTCCGGCCCTGACCAGCCAGGCCCAGGTTGACCGGGCGGAAAACCTGGCCGCGGTCAGCGCCGATAAGGCCCAGGCCGACTACGACACGGCCCAGAATGATGTGGCGGACGCCGAAAGCGCCCTGGGAGCCATTGATGCGGACCAGGATCCAGACGCCTATGCCGCGGCAGTTGCAGCCAGGGACCTGGCCCTTGACCGGCTGGCCGCGGCCGAGGATAACCTCGGCGGGGTACCGGCGGGCGAGATCGCAGCCATGCGGGACGATGGCATGGGCTGGGGCCAGATCGCCCATTCACTTGGCATCCATCCCGGGAACCTGGGGCTGGGCCACCATAAAGCCACGCATGCAAATGAATTCAGCCAGGCCACTGCAAGGGATGTCCAGGGCGGCCTGTCCAAGGGACATGGTGCAAAAGGGGATGGCCGGGGGGCAAGTTCCGGAAAAGGGAATGCCGGCAAAGGCACCTCGGGCAAAGGATCATCCGGCAAAGGCGGCAGCAACGGTAAAGGCGGAGGCAAAGGAGGCGGAAACGGCGGCGGAAATGGAAAAAAATAGGGGCCGGTTAGAAGGCGCCTGAAGAAAAGAGCGAAATAAAAGAGGCACAGGAAGTAAATTCCCTGTGCCTCATCTATTTTCGACGGCCTGTCGCCTAACGGGTCAGCTGCCGGTATTTGATGCGGGTGGGCTGGTTTTCCTTGATGCCCAGCCGTTTTTTGCGGTCCTTTTCGTAGTCCGAGTAGGAACCTTCAAAGAAGAGGGTCTGGCTGTCCCCTTCAAAGGCCAGGATGTGGGTGGCGATGCGGTCCAGGAACCAGCGGTCATGGCTGATGACCACGGCGCAGCCGGCAAAGCTTTCCAGGGCCTCTTCCAGGGCCCGCATGGTGTTCACGTCCAGATCGTTGGTGGGTTCGTCAAGCAGCAGGAGGTTGGCTTCCTGCTGAAGCATGGTGGCCATGTGAACCCGGTTGCGCTCGCCGCCGGAGATGTCCTTGACCTTTTTCTGCTGGTCGGAACCGGAAAAGTTGAACTTGCCCACATAGGCCCGGGCGTTGATTTCCCGGCCGCCGATGAGCAGTTTGTCGCTGCCCCCTGAAATCACCTCGTAGATGGTCTTTTCAGGATCCAGGGTATCCCGCTCCTGGTCCACATAGGCCAGTTTGACGCTCTGGCCCAGTTCAATGGAGCCCTGATCCGGTGTTTCCTTGCCCGTGATCATCTTGAACAGGGTGGTTTTACCGGCGCCGTTGGGGCCGACCACACCGATGATGGCGCCGGCGGGGATGACGAAGTTCATATCGTCCACCAGCAGTTTGTCCTCAAATGCCTTGGAGACCTTTTCCGCCACAATGACCTTGGAACCCAGCCGGGGCCCGGGGGGAATAAAGATCTCCATCTCCTGTTCCTGCTGTTTGACGTCTTTTTTCAGCAGCTCTTCATAGGCCTTTATCCTGGCCTTGGACTTGCTCCGTTTGCCCTTGGGGGACATATTGATCCAGTCCAGCTCCCGGGCCAGGGTCTGCTGGCGCTTGCTTTCGCTCTTCTGCTCCGTGGCCAGGCGCCGCTGCTTCTGTTCCAGCCAGGAAGAGTAGTTGCCCTTCCAGGGGATGCCTTCGCCCCGGTCCAGTTCCAGTATCCATCCGGCCACATTGTCCAGAAAATACCTGTCATGGGTAACGGCGATGATGGTGCCTTCGAACCGGCTTAAATGCATCTCCAGCCAGGCCACGGACTCGGCGTCCAGATGGTTGGTGGGCTCGTCCAGAAGGAGGATGTCCGGCTTCTGGAGCAGCAGGCGGCACAGCGCCACCCTCCGTTTTTCACCGCCGGAAACCACCGATACCTTGGTGTCGCCGGGGGGGCAGCGCAGGGCGTCCATGGCCATTTTCAGCCGGGAATCCAGGTCCCAGGCATCCATGTGGTCCAGCTTTTCCTGAAGCTGTCCCTGGCGCTGGATCAGACCGTCCATCTCGTCGTCGGACATGGGCTCGGCGAATTTTTCCGAAATCTGCTCATATTCGTTGAGCAGGTCCACGGTCTCCTGGACCCCTTCTTCCACGACTTCTCGGACGGTTTTGTCCGAATCCACCAGGGGCTCCTGCTCCAGGTAGCCCACGGTAAAGCCCTTGGTGAGGATGGTCTCCCCGGTGTGCTCCTTGTCTATCCCGGCCAGGATTTTCAGCAGGGAGGATTTACCCGAGCCGTTGAGCCCCAGCACCCCGATTTTGGCCCCGTAGAAATAGGAGAGGGAAATATCCTTGAGCACCTGGCGTTTGCCGTGGAATTTGCTCACGTTGATCATTGAATAAATAACTTTTTTAGTATCTTCGCTCATTATTACTCCTTGGCCCGGGCAGCCGGGCATGTCGTCCTTTTTATTCGTTCAGGGCGGCAATACATTCAATTTCCACCAGGGCGTCCTTGGGCAGCCGGCCCACTTCAAAGGCGGAACGGGCCGGTTTGTGGCCTTCCAGGGCCGCCTCATATACCCCGTTCATCCCTGCAAAATCTTCCATTGAATCCAGGAATATAGTGGCTTTTACGATGCGGTCAAGGCCGGAACCGCATTCTTCAAGCACGGTTTTCAGATTGGCCATGGACTGGGCGGTCTGTTCTTCAATGGTGCTACCCTTGAGTGCCATGGTGGCCGGATCCAGGGGGATCTGTCCGGAGCAATAGACCATGCCGCCGTGGATTACGGCGTGGGAATAGGGGCCGACGGCGGCCGGTGCTTTATCGGATACAATGGATTTCATAGGTGATTCCTTATATGTGAATTTTTAATTATACTGTGTTACTACCGGTTCCTTGAGGATCATGTCAATGGCTTCCCGGGCGGTTTTGGCGATGACCGGGAAATCCTCGGTGAGTTTGGTCATCTGCCGCAGGTTTTCAGCCGTTCTCAGGATCAGCCGGGCAAAATCCCCTTCGGCATAGTCCGACCCCTGCATGAGTTCGTCCCAGGGGGTGTCGTGGGCCCATGCATTGAGGAGGATGGCCGGCTGGATATAGAGGTTGGGAGCCGGAAAGCCGGCTTTGAGCATGGTGATGGCAAAGGGTTTAAGGCCCCGCCGGATATTCATAAAGGTTTCCTTGAGCCGCTTGGGCAGGGCCGCCTGGTAGAGGGGATCGTCCTTGAACTCCTTTTCATTGACAAAGGAGCCCATGATGGCCGCCAGCAGGGCCGGGTCCTGTTCCGGCATCAGGTTGTCCCTCAGGCTCTGGGCCACCAGAAGGGGGGAATCGATGCGCAGCTTGGACGCCCAAATTCCGTCCTCGGTGAGGGCGGCCGGTTTTTTGTCCTCGGGGGTAACAAATCCTTCCTGGATGAGGAAATTCATATGGTCGATGAAGTCCAGCCAGAGGTGTTCCATCTCATACCCGTATTTTTTTCTGGCCTTTTTACCGCTTTGGCCGGTTTCGTTGCCTGCGGCAATAAGGTAGGAGGCAAAGGATTTTTCCAGCAGGGTTTTGATCTGGTCCGGGGTGTGGGAGAGGAGCAGGTTGAGCACCATGGAAAAATCAATTTTAAGCTGGGAATCCACATTCAGGGGAGGGGCGTTCACCAGTTTGGCGATGAGGGGGAGGTCCATGAATTTGCCCGGCAGAACCATGCCGAAGCCGATCTTATCCATGCCCCGGCGGCCGGCACGCCCTGCCATCTGCTGGAATTCGCTGGGGGTGAGCGACAGAAAATCCCTGCCGTTGAACCGGTCGGAGTTGAGGATGACCACGGTGCGGGCCGGAAAATTCACCCCGGCCGCCACGGTGGAGGTGGCGAACATGGCATCCAGCAGCCCCTCGGCCATGAGGGTCTCCACCACCACCTTCCAGGCGGGCAGGTGGCCGGAATGGTGGCCGGCGGCGCCGGTTTCCTCCAGGTATCTGCGCTGGGGGTGATTGGCCAGATGGGGATTGTCCCGGGTCAGTTCATCCAGCCGGTCCAGCAGCCGCTGTTTCCGTTCCGGGTCTCTTTTCAATAATTTGCCGCTGCACAGTTTCACCGCCTGGTCGCATTCCATCCTGGATTTTAAAAAGAAGATGGCGGGCAGCAGGTCGAAATGGGCCATGACCTCCAGGACGTCAGCAAATCTGGGCAGTTTTCCCGGCGGGGCCAGCATGGGGCGGCGCCGGGCGTTGACAAACTTATAAACCTTTTTGTGCAGCCTGGGGCGCCTGCGTCCCTCCTCTTTTTCAAGCAGGGG
Organism: Desulfobacter sp.; assembly: GCA_028768525.1. Classification (NCBI taxonomy): domain Bacteria; kingdom Pseudomonadati; phylum Thermodesulfobacteriota; class Desulfobacteria; order Desulfobacterales; family Desulfobacteraceae; genus Desulfobacter; species Desulfobacter sp. The sequence goes on from CP054837.1 coordinate 5,720,769, forward strand.
AAAGAGGGTGCCCGAGGGGTGGAAAAACACCGGGTGAAGGGGTACGGGCCGCTCCTTGTTTTCGATGATTTCACAGGGTTTGCCCCGGATTTCGGCCAGCCAGCCCGCGATCTGGTCGGGATTGCCGATGGTGGCCGACAGCAGGAGCAGCGGGATGCGTACGGGCAGGTATATCATGATTTCTTCCCAGACCACCCCCCGCTCGGCGTCCCCCAGGTAATGGGCTTCGTCCAGGATGATCAGGTCGCAGGCCATGTTTTCCCCGGTGTACATGGCGTCGTAAAGCTGGTTTCTCAATATCTCCGTGGTGCCGATGATAATCTCCGCACCGGTGTTTTCCTTGATGTCCCCGGTGAGGATGCCCACGTGTTCCTTGCCAAAGATTTTTGAAAATCCGGCATGGATGGAGTTGGTCAGGGCCTTGAGGGGGGTGGCGTACCAGACTTTGCCGCCTTTTTCCAGGACGGTTCTGGCCGCCTGTTCGGCGATCCAGGTTTTGCCGGCGCCCGTGGGAGCCGTTACCAGGCAGTCGGAGGTTTCAATGGCCGCAACGGCCTTCAGCTGAAAGGGATCCGGGGTAAAGGGCAGCTTTTCCGGGATGCCGATCTGTCCGAAGGTTTTTTTCAGCCCCTTGTCCACACCGGGCTGAAGCTTGGGGCGCCTGGCCCTTTTACTTTCATCCCTGCGGTCGGATTGGCGATTGGAATTGTTGCCCGTTTTTTTTTGTGAAGGTCTCCGTGGAGAGCGGTAATCTTTCTTTTTCATGGTCCCGGTTAAACCACAAATTAACGGAATAAGCAATATGGATCAGCAAAATCAAGAAAGGATGTGCTGAAAATTTACAAAGGATTCAACGGTTTTCCTGGCCGATGCCATGCCGAATTTTTCCGGTTTAAGATCCGGAAGGGAGATGAATGAGAATCGGGCCACATCATCCATGGCCCTGATGTCCTCAAAGCTGTCCACGCTGCAGATAAAGGCCATGTCGGTGATGAAATAGTCCACCCCCCGGTAGGGATAGGTGTTGGGGAAGGAGGCAAAAAAGGTCCGTGTGGTCACGGTGAGGTTCAATTCCTCTTTGACCTCTCTGACCAGGCAGTCCTCAATGCCTTCCCCGGGTTCGGCAAATCCCCCGGGCAGATCCAGGCTCCCCCTGGCCGGTTCCCTGCCGCGCCGGGTGACAAGGAGGCGCCCCTGTTCATCTGTGATCAGTGCCATGGCTGCGGCGGCGCAGTTGAGAAAAAATTGGAATCCGCAGACGGGGCATTCAAAGGCCTTGATGCCGTCCGGGGTCAGCGTCTTCCTGCCGCAGCCGGGACAGAATTTAAATTTGTGGATATTGGGGTTTGTTTTCATCTGCATCCGGTTCAGCAGGTCAGGTGAAAGCAGGCAGTCGTGCTTCTTCCTGACCCTTTGCTTTCTTTAATTATCTGGTTGTAGAGGCTGACGGCGGCAGCGGTTTCCATTGCCCGGATTTCTGTTCCCAGTTGTGCAAGGGCCCGGATCAGGCCCGGGGCCAGGGTCATCCGCCCGTAGGCACCGGTGCCGGCAATGATCAGTTTTGGCCGGGCCGCTGTTAGTTCAGACAGGTCTTCCAGGGTGAGGAGATGGCCGGATTGGCGGTACCAATTGTCCCTGATTCCTCCGCCGGGAAAGATGATCAGGTCTGAGCTGAAGGTCTTTCCGTTAATTTCCATTTTTCCGAATGCATAGGATGTGATCATCTTTCTCTCCTCTGACCGGTTTTTAACCGGACGGTTCAGCTTGAGAACCGGTTAAGGGCCAGGCCTGATCCCAGGATGAGGAAGGCGCCCAGGAAAAACTGCCAGGATACCGGATCATTTAGCATGAATATGCCGACCATGGCGGTGAAGACGGTTTCCGTGGACATATATACCCCACCCTCAAATCCCCTGCAGAAAAAGAACCCCTGGTTCATCATGAGCTGGGCCCCCAATGAGGAAACAGCGATGGTTCCAAGCATGATCCATTCCATGGGCGTTGCCGGGAGGACCGGGTCCGCAATGCAGGGAAAAAGGGTCACCACGGTGCCTGCCGCACAAAAATAAAGATAGATCACCACCACCCCGTTGTGTTCCCTGAGGGACCGGATCAGGGTAACGGTGAATCCGGCAAACAGGGCGCTGGCAACGGCCATGGCCTGGCCGAACATACTGCCGGTGATCCCGAAATCAAAGAGCACCCCCACCCCTGCCACCAGGGAGACCATGCACAATAACTGGCCGGTGTTAATCCGTTCCCTGTATACCATGAATCCAAAAAAAGCGGCAAACACCGGGTAGCAATAAAACAGGATGGATGCCGTTGACAAAGGCAGGATGCGCATGGCCGCCACCACGGTTAAAAAAGCCATGGTGCCGGTGCATCCCCTGAAAATGAGCAAGGGGATATTATGCCCCTTAAAGGGATTCCCCTTGTTTGAAAACAGGAGAAGGATGAGCACCAGTCCCCCGGAAAAGCGGACAAAACCGATATGCCATACTGAATATGTTCCGGGCAGCAGCTTGACCAGTACGGACATGAGGGTGAAAAGGAGCGCCGCCCCTATCATAAACAAGGGGCCTGCTATGCGCGGCGCAAGGGGGAAGGGGCTTGTTTTTTCCATGGGGGTGTCCTTTATTGTTCAGGGCATCTCATATTATCCGCAGCCTGTTCACAGCCGGGCTTCAAGGACCCGGCGGCAGGTCTCCCGGGGAAGGGGGGCCGGATTGTTTTTCTGGCCTGCGGCCCCGGCAATGCCCATGAGATTTTCCTCTGTGATGCCGGCGGCGGAGAGCCCGGGTATTTTGAAGATTTCCGTCCAGCGGTACAGGCCCTCGACCAGGCTGCGGCAGGCATCATCATGGTTTTGTGAGGATGGGGCCAGGCCCAGCAGCCGGGCGGTGTTGGCGTATTTTTCCAGGGCCGGCCGGCCCTTTTCGTTTTCCCTGAGAATATCCATGGTGGCCCGGGTGGTTTCGGCCAGCAGGGTGCCGCAGACATTGCCGTGGGACATCCGGCATAATCCGCCGATCACCGAGGCAAAGCCGTGGACCGTGCCCAGGCCGGCATTGGCCAGGGCCAGCCCCGAAAGATAAGCCCCATAGCTGAGGCGGGTTCTGGCATCCAGGTCTTTGGGATTTTTTTTAACCGCTGTTTCCAGGGCGTTGCCGAATCCGTTGAGCCCCGAGATGCACAGGGCGTCGGTCATGGGAGAGGCGTTGACGGATACATAGGCCTCAATCAATTGGGTCAGGGCATCCAGGCCGCAGGCCGCCGTAATTTCGGGGGGGCAGGCCAGGGTCAGGGCCGGGTCCACCAGGGCGATGTCCGGAATAAAATTGTCATGCCGCAGGGATTTTTTAAAGCCTTTGGGACCGGGCCGGCTGACGACGGCGTTTTTGGTGGCCTCGCTGCCGGTGCCCGAGGTGGTGGGGACGGCGATAAATGGCAGTTTACTCCCGGGATGCGGACCCTTGCCAATGTCATCCAGATAATCGGTCACAGGGCAGTCCTGGCCCATCATGGCTGAAATGGATTTCCCGGCGTCCAGGGCACTGCCGCCCCCCACGGCGACCACCAGTTCAATTCCCCGGTCGCTGTACCGGCGGACCACGGGATCAATGTCATCGGGGGAGGGCTCGCCTGATACCGTGACATGGTTGACGTTAATTTTTTGTTCTGCAAATCCTTTTTCCAGGGTGTCCCATTCCGGGGAATCCAAAAAGGAGGTTTTTCCGGTCACGAGGATCAGTTTTTTGCCAAAGGCCGCGGCCAGACCGGGCAACAGGCGGATACGGCCGGGCCCGAAGACCAGGCGACGGGGGGAGAAAAAATCATATGGTTTCATGGAAAAATCCTTATTTCATCTATTGTGATGGAGCCGCTATACCATACTCCCGCTCCTTTTTCCATGGCTCCTTTACGAATTCAGCCCGCTGTCATCCGGTCGTTTTTTCATTCTGCTTTTTTGGGGGCCGGTTGGCAAGAAATAAATGGCACCCTATATATAAGGTATAAAAAAAAGGCGGGGGATGGCCCCCGCCTTTGGTCTTAGTTTAATCCGGTACGTTGATCCGGATTAGTTGATTCTGTTTCCGTTTGCATCAACAACTTTAATGTCAATTGCTTTGGCGCCGTCCAGGCGGTGTGTGGCACAGGATACTCAGGGGTCGTAGGCCCGGACTGACATTTCAACCTTGTTGAGGATGGTTTCGTCCACATGGCCGTCTTTGATCAGCAGTTTTGCCGACTGCTCCACGCTCATGGAGATGGGGGCCAGGTTGTGGGTGGTGCCCACGATCATATTGGCCTTTTCAATGAGCCCGTTTTCGTCGGTGGTGTAGTCATGGATCAGGGTCCCCCTGGGGGCTTCCACATGACCGACGCCCCGGCCGGCCTTGGGGGTGACCTCGAACCGGGTCTCCTTCCCGCAGATGGCGGTGTCGGAAAGCAGTTCCAGGGTTTTTTCACAGGCGTAGACCAGTTCGATGAGCCGTGCCCAGTGGTAGAGCAGGGTGTGCTGGGCCGGGCGGCCGAACTGATTTCTGAATTCTTCCAGCTCGGCCTGGGCCAGGGGCGTGGAAATATAGTCACAGGCGTTGAGCCGGGCCAGGCAGTTGGACCGGTAGATGCCCTTGGGGGCGGCCAGATCCATGGAGAAGCCTTCGTCCCAGGACTTGGCATAGGGGAACTTGCCGTAGGAGGTGTCCACCACATGTTCGCCGATGTAATCCAGGTAGTCGGTGTCTTCGAAATCATCAAAGCTGCCGTCGGGCCGCATGAGGCGGATCTTGCCGTCGTAGAAATTCAGGGCCCCGTCATCTTCCACCGTGCCGATGAAGCCGGTGGTAATGGTGCCCAGGGTGGTGACCTCTTCCAGGTAGTTGGGGAAGATGTTTTCCTTGGCATGGGCCATGGAGAACTTGGCAAATTCCAATAATTCTTTGGTGTCCTCCACCAGTTCTTTTCTCTGGCTGTCGGACATGGGTTTGGCAAAACCGCCGGGCACGGCTGCAATGGGATGGATCACCTTGCCGGCGAATTTTTCCATCATCATCTGTCCCAGCTGGCGCATTTTGATGACCTGTCTGGCCAGGTCCGGGGCGGCCTGGGCAATGCCGATGACGTTCCTGACCTTGTAATCGGCGTCCGGGCCAAGGACAAAGTCCGGGGCGGCCAGGAAATAAAAATGCAGGATTTTGTCATTGATGTGGGCCATGTTCTGCATGCATTCCCTGAGCATATGGCCGGCCGGGGCCACCTCTGCGCTGAAACAGGCATCCACGGCTTTGGTGGAGGAGAGGTGGTGGTGCCAGGGGCAGATGCCGCAGATCCGGGTGACGATGCGGGTGACCTCTTCGGCAGGTTTGCCCTGGACGTATTTTTCAAACCCCCTGATGGAGTTGAAATGGGTGATGGCCGAGGCCACCTCCCCCTGGTCGTTGAGCTTTATCTCTACATTTGCGTGCCCCTCGATCCGGGACAGCGGCTGTATATTAATGGTTTTTCCCAATTTAAATGCCTCCTTTGCTATGGGGGACCAGACGGTTGTGGGCCCCAGAGAACCGGAGCAGGTTGTCCCGGTCCGGAATATTGTCAATGTCGATGCCGTTGGATGCCAGGGCGTTGAGCATGTCCAGCAGCTGGTTGCCCTCCTGCCTTACCGGGCCGTAGCAGCCCCGGCAGGGAACCCGGGCGGAAATGCATCTGGGGGCTTCGCCGTTGGCTCCGGCACAGCCGGCTCGGGTGACGGGGCCGGCGCAGAGATACCCCTGCTCCAACAGGCAGCGCATCTGGTCGATGGGCTGGTCCGGGTCAAAATCGGGTTTGTCCGTGAACCGTTTAATGGCGGTGACAGACCCTTTCCCCTTTCTGATGGCCGGGCAGGTGTCGCAGACCGACCTGAAGGGCAACTCCGGGGTCTCCCCGTTGAGCAGGGCCAGAATGGCCGCGGCAATCTGGTCGGGGTGGGGGGGGCAGCCGGGCAGGTAGATGTCCACGTCGATTTTTTCATCCAGGGCATAGCAGCGTTCCAGAAGGGGAGAGATGCCCTTGTCCGGCACTCGGGCCCCGGGGTCTGTGCTGTCCGTGGTGTAGTAATAGTCCAATAGTTCCCGGTTGGTGTAGGCGTTGATCAGCGCCGGGATGCCGCCGTGGGTGGCACAGGTGCCCAGGGCGATGATGATGTCGCATTTTTTGCGCATTTCCCTGGCCACCTCCAGGTGCTCCTCGTTGCGGATGCCGCCGGAGAGCAGGCCCACCGTGGCCTTGGGAAGATCGATTTCCTTTTTGTCCCCCAGCTGGCCCAGGTGCTTGTGGTCCATGAGAACGGGGATGTGAACGAACTCAATCTGGGGCAGAAGATCCAGCAGGGTCTCTCCCAGGTTGAGTATGGCAATCTCGCATCCTGAACAGGAATTGAGCCAGTCACTGGATACTTTTACCGGCATGTGACCACCTCCTTTAACCCTTCAAGATCCTTTTCCCGGGTGGTAAACCCATTGGGACCAAGGGCTTTTATTTTGTTGGTGAACTCGGTTACCTTCTCGGCAAACCTGGGGCCTTCGGCACCGGATACCCATTCGATGGTGACCCGTTCCGGGTTGATGCCGGCATCCTGGAGCAGGAGTTTGACAACGGAGATACGTGATTTTGCTTTATGATTACCATCCTGGTAATGACATTCACCGGGATGTCAACCCATAACCATGATGCCGTCCGCCCCCTTTTTCAGGGCGTCCAGCACCAGGTCCGGATGGACCATGCCGGTGCACATGACCCGGATGGCCTTCATGTTGGAGGGATATTCAAGTCGGGAGACGCCGGCCAGGTCGCCGCCGGCATAGGAACACCAGTTGCAGAGAAATCCGATGATGGTCGGTTCAAAGGTATCAAGCATGATATATAATTCTCCTTAAACGCTTTTGCGCATATTATCATTCATTTATGAATTTGGGTGACCTTTGTGTACTTCGTGGCAAATAATATGGGGGTACGTGAACCACGAAGTACACAAAGGGGTATTCATCAGGCCTTTTCAAGGATGGCATCCACTTGGGCGCGAAGCTGCCCGATGGTAAATCCGTTGACCACCACCCCTTCTTTGGGGCAGGTGGCCGCGCAGATACCGCATCCCTTGCACAGGGCTTCCTGGGTTTTGATCCTGCGGTGGCGCTTGCCGTCCTCTCCCTTGAATTCCACAAGCTCGATGGCGTTGTATGGGCAGATGTCCACGCACAGGGCGCAGCCGTCGCAGTTATGGGTGACCGCGGACTTGATGGCGTCCAGCTTCAGGGTCTTTTTGGACAGGATCACCGAAGCCCTGGATGCGGCGGCCCGGCCCTGGGCCACGGCCTCGTCAACGGGTTTTGGATAATGGCACATGCCGGCCAGAAAAACCCCGTCCACGGTGGAATCCACCGGTTTCAGCTTGGGATGGGCCTCCATGAGGAATCCGTCGGCATTGACTGAACATTTGAACAGGTCCACAAAGCCCGAAGTGGCATTGGGAACAATGGCCGAAGCCAGGACCAGGGCGTCGGGGTTGATCTGCACCTTCATCTGGAGGACAGGGTCAAATACGGTGACGGCCAGTTCTCCGCCGGTATTTTCCACAACCGGTTTTGAATCCCGGGTGTATTTGATGAAGATCACACCCAGGTTCCGGGCCTCCTGGTAGAGGGCCTCCTTATCCGCATAGGTCCGGATGTCTCGGTAGAGGATGAATACATCCATCCCCGGGTTGGCTTTTTTGAAGCGCACGGCCTTTTTGATGGACTGGGTGCAGCATACCCGTGAGCAATAGGGATGTTCCTGGTTCCTGGAGCCCACGCACTGGATAAAGGCCACGGAGTTGAGGGTGTCCGCAAATCCGGGGTCCGCCTGCATCCGGGCATTGAGGTCCATGGTGGTCATCACCCGGTCATCCTCTTTATATAGGTACTCGGCAGGCTTGTACTCATGGGCACCGGTGGCGATGACACAGGCACCGAATTCAATGTCTTCGGTCTCGCCGTTGCAGGTGAGTTCACCGGTGAAGCTGCCCACAAATCCGGATACGGCAGTGAGTTTTGTTGAGGTCTTGACCTGGATCTTTTCATGGGCCATTACCGCATCGGCCAGCTCCCTGGCGGCGGCGGGCACATCCTCGCCCTTCCAGGTCTGGAGCAGGGTGTTGGCCTGGCCGCCGAGGTGGTCGTCCTTTTCAACCAGGATGGTTTCATACCCCTGGTTGGCCAGGTTCCGGGCCGCACTCATGCCGGAGAGGCCGCCGCCCACCACCAGGGCCCTGGGGGTGATGTTCACATTGATATCCTGGAGGGGATAGTTCCGGATGACCTTGGCCACGGCCATTTTGACCTGTTCCTTGGCCTTGGCCGTTGCCTTTTCAGGTTCATTGGGATGGACCCAGGCGTTCATGTTCCGGATATTGGCCATTTCCACCATATACTTGTTCAGCCCGGTGCTCTGGAGGGTCTCCTGGAACAGGGGCTCGTGGGTTCTGGGGGTGCAGGCCGCCACCACCACGGCATTGAGGCTATGATCTTTAATGGTCTGGGCGATCATGTCCTGGGTGTCCGAAGAACAGGTGAACAGGTTGTTTTCCACATGGACGACATGGGGCAGGGCTTTGGCGTATTCAGCCACGGCGTTTACATCTACCACCGAGGCGATATTGGTGCCGCAGGAGCAGACAAAAACGCCGATGCGCCGTTCCTGGCCTGAGATGTCGAATTCTTCCACAAAGCGTTTTTCAACGGTCTGGGTGCCCCGGGCCTCTGCCAGGGCCGCCTTGGCACGGGCAGCTGCCGTGGAGGCGATGGCAACGGACTGGGGAATGGCTTTGGGGCTCTGGAAACTGCCGGTGACATAGATGCCGTCACGGGTGGTTTTGGAGGGATCAAAGCTGGTGGTTTTGGCAAACCCGTAATCGTCCAGCTCAATGTCGCAGGTCTGGGCCAGGGCTTTGGCGTCGCTGGGTGCCTGAAGGCCGATGGAGAGTACCACCATGTCAAAGAAGGATTCCTGGGTCTGGCCTTTTTCATCCACCCAGTTCATGGTGACGCCCTGGCCGCCGGGACCTGCCAGCAGGGTATGGGGACGGGCCCTTACAAAGGAAACCCCTCCGTCCCGGGCGCTTTCGTAATACCGCTCGTATTCCTTGCCCGGGGTCCGGATGTCCATATAGAAGATGGACTGTTCCCCGTTGCCGTCTGCCATGTGGGACTGGGTCATCACCGCCTGCTTGATGGCGTACATACAGCATACAGAAGAGCAGTATCCGTTGTCCCCGCAGTTGTTGTTCCGGGAGCCTACGCATTGGATCCATGCAATATTTTTGGGCTCCTGGCCGTTGGAGGCTTTAAGGTGGCCCATGAAGGGGCCGGAGGCGGAGAGCATCCGCTCGTATTCAAGACTGGTGACCACGTCGGGGATGGTGTCGTATCCGTAATAGTCAATGCCCTTGGGGGAGAAGGGTTCAAAGCCCGGGGCAAGGATGAGGGCGCCGACATTGATGTCGATGTACTCGGTTTTCATTTCGTGATTGATGGCGCCGGTGGGACAGACTTTGGCGCAGACACCGCATTTCCCCTTGGTGAGTTTGATGCAGTTTTCCGGGTCAATGGCGTATTTGAGGGGAACGGTTTGACCGTATTTGATGTAAGCGGCTTTCCGCTTGTTGAGTCCCGCATTGTAAAGGTCATCCACCTTTTTGGGACATTTTTCAGCACACAGGCCGCAGGCGATACATTTTTCTTCGTCTACGTATCTGGGATTTTTCTTTACCGTTACTGTGAAGTCTCCAAGCTCGCCTTTAACAGCCTCGATCTCGGAGAGGGTCAATAGCTCAATATTCAAGTGCCGACCGCACTCAACCAATTTGGGTGAGATGATTCACATGGCGCAGTCGTTGGTGGGGAAGGTCTTGTCCAGCTGGGACATGGCCCCCCCGATCCCCGAGCTTTTCTCCACAAGGTAAACGTAGAATCCTGAATCCGCCATATCCAGGGCTGCCTGGATACCGGCAATTCCGCCCCCTGCCATGAGCACGGAGCCTTTTGGTTGTCTTGCCATACACACCTCTCTTGCTTAAAAGATTAATATGTTTTTTATGAATTAAAAGCATTTCGGCTTTTTAATTTCTCCAAGGTCAGGGCTGCGGCCTCCTTTACAGCCTCTTTGGCCGCCGGACAGAGTCCGGGACAAATTTCATTGGGAATAGATTCTGTATTCATGGCAATAACTTCGATACGGGTTCCCCGATCGGCAAGCTGCTGGAGCAGGTTGGAGGAGGGGGACTGATGAAGAGAGAAGTCCGCCAGTTTTTCCCTGGGGACGTTTGTAATGTCGATTTCAAAGACTTCTCCCTGCCGGCGGCCTTCCACCGTCACGGCATCTATGACAACGATCAGCTCCGGGGGGGTGTCCACCAGCAGCAGATCAAAGATAAGGTCCCGGATGCCGGTGCCGGCATCCAGAACCAGGACAGAATCCGGAAAGGTGTGGCTCGCATTGATCTCGTTGACAACTTCAGGGCCAAAACCATCGTTGCCGAACAGCGTGTTGCCACAACCGAAAACTAAATATTGCTTATTATAGACTTGTGCAGTCATTAAATTCTTCCAAAACTTCATAAATTTAATTTATTAAAAATAGCAATCGCTATTCAATTATACTTACTGCTTATCTCTTTTTTTCTTTAAGAAAAAGCCAAAGCCTTAGCAGGTATTTTTTGAGAAGTCAAGGGGCTGTCTATACGAAAGGACGAAAACCCTACGATTTTGATGGGAAATTTAACTTTCTGTAATAATATATAAAAACAGCGTTTAGGTTTTGAAAACCATGATGGGAGAAAAATTTTTTTTAAAAAAAAGACCATCGTAACCTGAGAAAAATAGTTGTGAACTTTTTTTTAAATTTTGCATCAAAAAAATTGAACGATACGCAAAGATTATTTTCGAGTTCAAACTAAATTTATTTAGTTTAAAATTTCTTTATTGACATGCAAAAGTGAAAGTGGTAAAACCCCGTCTGTCTTGTTCGGGGCGTAGCGCAGTCTGGTAGCGCACTTGTCTGGGGGACAAGTGGTCGCAAGTTCAAATCTTGCCGTCCCGACCACCCGAAAATACAAAGGCCCTTGGCTGATTCAGCCAAGGGCCTTTTTTGTTATTGCGACATTCATTTCAATTCCAGCAGTAGATTTATAAAAATAGATTTCCTCGCACCATTGCGAATACCAATCAATCCATCTAAGTATATTCCATTGGTGCTCAACCTTATTGAAATCATAAGGTCCTCAAAAGGCTTCCCTGTAAATTGCTTGAATTTTTTGTTTGAGTCTTTATTGCTTTATTCTTAGCGGCTATATTTATTTATATTAATTGGGGGGGCGTTTATGGAAAAATGATAGCCATGTAAAATGGATTGATCAGCGTCATTTATAATTCCCGCCAAACGACAATTAAAATTCCCGAAATTTAAGAATCAAAAAAAATGGTAGAAACATCCAAATTGAACAGAAGGAGAGATTTGGATGGTAACGGACCAGCAAGTGAGGAGGTTGTTCAAGTTGATTCAGTCAGAGAAGAGTTTCGGGATAGCAGCAATGAAAGCTGGAATGGATGAAAAAACAGCTCGAAAGTACCGTGAACACGGGAAGTTGCCGAGTGAACTCAAAACGGATCATACATGGCGCACACGCAAAGATCCGTTTGAGGAGACCTGGGATGGTATCAAAGGCATGTTGACCATAAATCCAGGTCTGGAGGCCAAGACACTGTTTGAGGATTTGCAACGCAGACACCCCGGCCGGTTCGCCGATGGACAATTACGGACCCTGCAACGGAGAATAAAGCAATGGCGTGCTACAGAGGGGCCGCCCAAAGAAATCTTTTTTGCTCAAATTCATAAGCCTGGCGAATTATGCCAGTCAGACTTCACCCACATGGATAAACTGGGCGTCACTATAGGCGGCGTCCCTTTTGACCACCTGATCTACCATTTTGTTTTGACCTATTCCAATTGGGAGACAGGTACAGTCTGTTTTTCAGAGAGTTTCGAAAGCCTGAGCCAGGGCCTGCAAAATGCCCTATGGGAACTTGGTGGTGTGCCGCAGCAACATCGCACCGATTGTCTGACATCCGCTGTTAACAAGGTAAGTCACCCTGAGGAGTTCACCAGCAGGTATCAGGATCTTGTTGACCATTACGGTATCATTCCTTGCAAAACTAACCCTGCCAGCCCCAATGAAAATGGAGACGTGGAGCAGCGCAATTATCGGTTCAAAAAAGCCGTTGACCAGGCCCTGATGCTGAGAGGACACCGGGATTTTAAAGACCGGGAAGAATATGACTTGTTCCTGGCCAAACTGTTCGCACAGCTAAATGCCGGTCGTAGGAAACGGTTTACACAAGAACTGGATCTCCTACACCGGTTGCCCAAACGCCGGCTTGATGCATGTAAAAAGATGGATTTAAAGGTTGGTCCCAGCAGTACCATTCGGGTCAATCACAACGTTTACTCTGTAGACAGCAGGCTCATAGGAGAAAATATCCAGGTCCGCCTCTACATGGAATGCCTGGAGGTCTGGTACGGCCAGAGAAAGGTCGATACTTTGCCAAGGTTGCGGGGTGAGGGCAAATATAAAATCAATTACCGGCATATCATTGACAGCCTGGTCAAAAAACCGGGGGCATTTGAAAATTATCGTTATCGTAATGCCATGTTCCCCACCAGCCGGTTCCGGATTGCCTACGATCATTTAAGAAAGCGTTATACCGTTAAAAGCTCAGCAGCAAGGTATCTGAAAATATTATACCTGGCAGCAAAGACAAGCGAGGTGGCAGTAGACAGCGCCCTGATGGTTCTAATAAACGAGGATCAGGAAATCAGCAAAGAGGCTGTTAAACGCCTTATTGAGTCCAACGCCTCTGTCAGCAGGCCGGATGATGTTCATATCCAGGCAGTTGATTTGACTCGTTATGACCAATTGCTCAAGGGGGTGGCGGCATGATCAATGATCGGGATCAGATAGACACCAATCTTAAAAGCCTCCATATGCCGACCATGCGCCGCAGTTATGAAGAAATGGCGGATCAGGCCAGGGCGGAGGCATGGGGATATGAAAAGTACCTCTTACAATTGTTGAGTCTCGAATGCGAAGTCCGCTGGCAGAACCGGATATCACGTAACCTGAGGGCATCCAAGTTGCCATCTTCCAAGACATTTGAGAATTTTGATAAAAAGCGCCTCCCCTTAAAGGTTGCCAATCATTTAAGTGTCCTGGTCAACGGCGCTTTTTTAGAGCGCTGTGAAAACATCCTGGCCTTTGGTAATCCGGGTAGCGGGAAAACCCATCTGCTCTGTGCCATTGGCCATGAATTAATTGCAAAGGGTAAGCAGGTTCTTTTTATCTCATGCAGTCAGCTCGTCCAGGATCTGCTGATTGCCAAAAGGGATCTTGAGCTAACCAAAAAACTCAAATCCCTCTCCAGGTTTGATGCTGTGATTATAGATGACATTGGGTATGTCCAACAAAGCCGGGGAGAAATGGAAGTGCTGTTTACCTTTTTGGCGGAACGGTATGAACAGGGCAGCCTGATGATCACGAGCAATCTTCCGTTCTCTAAGTGGGAACAGATTTTTAAGGACCCTATGACAACGGCAGCAGCCATCGACAGACTCGTTCATCACAGTATCATCCTTGAATTGAATGTGGAAAGCTATCGCATGGAACAGGCTAAAATGGAGGCCGAATAATGATCGAGACCAGATATACCAGGCAGGAGATTGTTGAGATTATTAAAATGATCCGACTGGATTTATACAATCGAGGCCTGAACTGCGGTGCCGGTGCTATCAGCAAGGAGATGGAAGCGGAAAATATTGAACCAATGCCGTCAGCAAGCACTATCGGACGGATACTATCGATAGAGGGCTTAACCCATGGAAGAACCGGGTTTTGTGATGGTAATTAAAAGGACTTTTTACCGGATTATAATGGGGGCCAGCCCCCAAACCCCCGGAGTTTAGCGCATTATAGACCAAAGTATGAGAGCAAAAAGCGAAAGGCCGTACGTGGAAAATACGGCCCCTCATACTTCAGTCACCTTCTCGGCGCTCAGGTTGCTCTCCAGCATAGCCTTATCCTCCGGAAGGATGGTCTTAAAAAACATAATCAGAATTGTTTTGCAAGTATTTTTTAATGAAATTAAATGGTTACGCAGGTTGGGGAACGGGAGTTTTAATTGTCGTTGAAGGAAAAAAATATTTGTCGTTGATCAATGGATAATCGGCTAAAGGCAAAACGTTACTTTCCGATTCTTAGTCTGGTGTGGCCTATATTAAGTGTATTACAAAATTTGCTACTATTATGAAATATATGTCATAGAAGTGAGATGTTGTTCTATGTGGTGGAGTGTGAATTATTCATAATAAATATAGATGTTTTATGGTTTGTTTTTGATTGAGGTATGTATCTTGCATTATTGTGTAGGAGTTGTTTGCTTGGCAATCCTGTGTGAGGCAACTTAAAGAGAGTTTACGTTGGGTGGCTAAGTGGACTTAATTATCAATTAAGGAGATGCTATGAAAAAAATTTGTTTTGGATTATTGATTCTGATGGCCAGTTTTTTATTGTACGGAAATGCAAGCGCTGACGTGTTGACATTTGATGATATCGGTACTAGTAACGGTACGATTTACAACGGGTATGGTGGATTTGACTGGGACGCATTTGGGTATACAAATAACTCAGCTTCTGGATATGGTAATGGAAAGGTCTCTGGAGATTTTGTAGCATTTAATCAATGGGCTAATGTGGCTTCTGCCTCAGACAGTCTCTTTACATTTGAAGGTGCGTATTTGACTGCTGCATGGAATACTGGTCTCTCAATAGAAATAAAAGGTTTTCTTAGCGGTGCAGAGCTCTACAGTCAAACTGTTGTGGTCGACACTGATGCTCCCACATGGTTTGATTTTAATTTTAGTGGGATAGATGAACTTGTTTTTAATTCTTATGGCGGAACGGATTTTTCATCTTCTGACGGTGGGGTCGGAACCCATTTTGTTATGGATAACTTCACATTTAACAGGGCCGCAGTGCCTGAACCAAACACTATACTTCTTTTTGGTATAGGCCTTCTCGGACTTGCCGGAGTGAGCAGAAAAAAATAGCAAGTTCATTCAAGAAATAAGATAATATAAAAAAGCAGGGTCATTCATCTGACTCTGCTTTTTTTTTTGAATAGACACTCCATGATAGTTTAATAGAAGGGGGAGGCTAAAAGCACAAAGCAAATAACGTATTAACACCCTGCATAGCACGTATGTATTTTTATATCTATGCGTTTAACTGGGATTTCAGGGTGTTTATTTTCCTGGAATTCTTTGTTGACACCTGGGTGTTAAAGTGGTAAAACCCGCCTGCATTTGTTCGGGGCGTAGCGCAGTCTGGTAGCGCACTTGTCTGGGGGACAAGTGGTCGCAGGTTCAAATCCTGCCGTCCCGACCATCATTAAGAATAAAGGCTTTCGGCACTCTGCCGAAAGCCTTTTTTGCTTTCCGGCCTCCATCCAACACGTTTTAAATGGGAATCAAAGGGCAGCTCGCTTTATGTTTTCTGCACCCAGCCCTAAGGTTGACAAGGGGCGTTCCTCCCTGTAAGTATGGTTGTACTGACCAGTCAGTTTTATTTCATCCGAAATTGGAGGAAACTATGCAGGAAACAAAATGCCATGTATATGGGTATCGGTGGGTTATTCTCCTGGTTTTTTCTTTGATCACAGCCATAATTCAGATTCAGTGGTTGGCCTTTGCCTCGGTGGCCAGGGAAGCCCGGATATTCTACAATGCCTCTGCCCTTGAAATTGATATTCTTTCTTTGATTTTTATGGTGGTTTTTCTTGTGGTCTGCATTCCTGCATCCTGGGCCATTGACCGTTTTGGCGTAAAGGCCGGTTTAAGCATCGGCGCGGTTCTCACCGGTGTGTTCGGCCTGATGAAGGGCCTTTTTCCTGAAAATTACGCCATGGTGGTCACTGCCCAGACCGGACTGGCTGTGGCCCAGCCTTTTATTCTCAACGCCGCCACCAAGGTGGCCGTAAACTGGTTTCCCATTGATGAGCGGGCCATTGCCGTTGGGGTGGCCACCCTGGCCCAATTTGCAGGCATTATCATTGTCATGGTCCTCACCCCTTTCATGATCGTCACCAGCACCCCGGAACAATACGATATTGGCGGCATGCTTATGACCTACGGGCTGGTTTCGGTTGCCGGGGCGGCTATCTTCCTGGTTTTTTTCAGGGAAAAACCGCTGACCCCGCCCGAGCAAATCGAATCCCACAAAGAGTTCAGTGTGGGCCAAAGTATCCGCCATATTATAAAACAACCGGACATGCCCTATATATTTTCCTTGTTTTTTATCGGCCTTGGGGTATTCAATGCCGTGTCCACCTGCATTGACCAGATCTGCCAGGCCAAGGGGCTGACCATGGAGCAAACCGGCATCATCGGTGGCATCATGCTTGTTGCCGGCATCATCGGCGCGGTGATTCTGCCCCTGCTTTCAGATAAATTTAAAAGGCGCAAACTATTCATCTGCCTGGCCATGGCCGGCACTGTACCCGGCATAGCCGGCCTTGTTTTTTTTACGGATTATGGCTGGCTGCTGGCCGCCGCTTCCACCATGGGGTTTTTCCTTTTAGGGGCCGGGGCCCCGGTGGGATTTCAATACTGTGCGGAGATTACCCGCCCGGCCCCTGAACCCATCTCCCAGGGACTACTTCTTTTTACAGGCCAGGTTTCCGGCATCCTGTTCATCCTGTTCATGAATTTTACAGGGGTATGGCCGGCCATGCTTTCCTTTCTTGGCCTGACCCTTGTCAACATGGTTCTGGCGCTGTTCATCAAAGAAAGCCCGGTGATACTTAAGGTCCGCCAATCCTGAAAAGAGAATGCATTAAGCCGTCAGATCCATATCAGATCCTGGTGTCCCGGCCACCCGAAAACACAACGGCCCTTGGCTGAATCAGCCCAGGGCCTTTTTTGCTTTGGGCATCGGTCTGTATGGTGTATGATTTACCTGGTTTGAGGGGGAGGCAAAAAAAGAAAGGGGCACCATATCGTGGAATTGATACTTTTGGTTGTGGCATTGGTCGCGGGGATGATGGCGCCTTTGCAGGCCGGATTGAATGGAAAAATGGGAAGGGCTCTTGGGGACCCGTATTACGCGGCACTGATTTCTTTTGCCGTGGGAACCATGGGGCTTCTCTGCTATGCCCTTGCCGGCCGGGTTGAGTTTCAAAGCATCCGCAATGCCTTTTCCCTTCACTGGGCAGTATGGCTGGCCGGTCTTTTGGGGGCGTTTTATGTCAGCGCCACCATTGTCCTGATGCCTAAGCTCGGCTCAACCCTGACCTTCAGCCTGGTCGTGGCCGGTCAGCTTTTGATGGCCGTTATCCTGGACCATTACGGATTGCTGGGGGTTCCGGTGCAATTGTTTAACTGGCAGCGGCTGCTTGGTGTTGCCCTGGTGGTCACCGGTGTCGCTTTGATCCGGTGAGGGGAACCATATAACGCGCCTGCTGAAACTAAAAAAGGCTTTCACCGAAACCGGTGAAAGCCTTTTGTTTTTTGTTTGGCTCCCCAGCACGGACTTGAACCGCGGACTTAGTGGTTAACAGCCACTCGCTCTGCCAACTGAGCTACTGGGGAACATGGCCTTCAATCAAGGCCCGATGCTTATACTTAAAATTCAGGACCCAGTCAAGAAAAAAAAACAAAAAAAGCAGCTGGCCAGGGCTGAAATGTTTTGATACTCCGCCGGGACAGGCCCCTTGAATTTCCTTATCCATGAGTTATTGTCCTTGGTTTATATCCGTCCAACCATGATGAATGGCAAGGGATGATTCCGCCAGTGGGATATTCCGGTTGGATGAAAAATTTGGATTTCAGAGGTGTTAATGGAAGGGCAATCCCATACAGGATCTAACTCCAAGATAAATTTTATAAAGTCAGTTTTCCGTCCAAGGGCCGCAGTCCAGCTTCTTTTTTTCCTCATCACGCTGTATGTGGGGATTCAGTTTTATTGGTTTGTGGCAGAACTTGAAGCCGGTGCCAGTTCTTCCGTAGTCAGGCCGCCCGGTGTCGAGGCCTTTCTGCCCATCAGCGCCCTGGTCAGCCTGAAATATTTTTTGTGCACCGGGGTATTTAACCGGGTTCACCCCTCGGCACTGGTCATTTTTTTCATCGCCTGCACCACGGCCCTGATTTTTAAAAAAGGATTCTGCGCCTGGGTCTGCCCGGTGGGATTTCTGTCGGAAATGCTCTCCAGGCTGAATGGGGTCCTGATTAAAAAGACGCTGGCATTTCCCCGGTGGGCGGACCTGATTCTGCGACCGGCCAAATACCTGCTAGCCGGCTTTTTTATCTGGGGCATCTTTGTCAACATGCCGGTAAAAGCCCTTGAACAATTTATTTACAGCCCCTACAACCGGTTTGCAGATCTAAAGATGCTGGCGTTTTTCACCCATATTTCCTGCCCCTCCCTGGCGGTGATACTGGTTTTATCTGTGTTGTCGGTTTTCATTCCCCATTTTTGGTGCAGGTATTTATGCCCCTACGGCGCCCTGTTGGGCCTGCTGGGGCTGTTGAGCCTCGGGCGGATCCGGCGGGATCCAGATGCATGCATCAACTGCGGAAAATGTGAAGTCGTCTGCCCCGGCCGTATCCGTATCACTGCCAAGCCCCGGGTCAATACCATGGAATGCTCCGCCTGCCTGAAGTGTGTTGACGCCTGTCCCAAAAATGAGGTCATTGGTTTTTCCCTCGCCCCCAGGCTGCCGGTTTCACCTAAAGGGGTGGCGCTGGCCATGGCTGCATTATTCATTGTGGGCGTCAGTGCCGCCCGGTATACCGGGTATTGGCAGAACGATACCCCGGTTGCCGACTACCGCAGGTATTTGCTTGAAAGGCAGTTTCCCCGGGTGCCTTTCAAGGGCATGGATGCCGAAAAGATGAAACGGATGATGGAAATGATGCAGAAAATGCAAGAACAGGGGCGATCCTGACCCCTCCATGACGAACCTGCTGCCGAGTTTCTGCCCGGCTTCCATGGCTTTCAATACTCTCTTTGGCATCGCTGTATCGCGATGTCAGGTATTCCAGTGGTGTAGGCCTATAATGCCTGCCCCTTGGAATTGCCGCTTTAGGTGTGTCTTTGCCCTGTAAGCGATTTCGCCACCCCTTGATCTTTTGGAGAAAAGACCCCGGTGGCGGATTATCTTCTTTTATTTGCCTTCGCTTTAAGAGGGGGGTATTTGCTTTGTTACACCTTGGTAAAGCTCATAAAAAGGGTTGATTTTATCCAAGTTAGACGATAACCTCTTTTAGGATCGATACTAAGCTGAACCACGGTCTTCGGGCTGCGTATACTGGGGAGCACTCAAATCAAAACAGTTCTTTTCTCGCGCTCACACCGATTCCCCCATGCCCATATTTGATTTCAACCAAAGTGATCTCTTTATTGCGGGGAGAAATGGATACAACGATTTCATTGCTTCCGTTCATCGAGTCAGAAAAGAATGGTTTTCTGGTTGACCTTCCTGTATCTGATCAAGGAGATGATGCGCATCCTTTCCACATTCAGGAAAAGGGACAGGATTTTTCATTTCTGGTCAAGGCCGGGCTCAAAGTAAACGGCTGCGCCCCGTTCAGGCCGCTGCTGATGCTTGTTCAAAAAGATCACTACCATGTCACCGGGGATCCCCTTCATCCAATGACAAACGGCGAACTGGACCTGGCCTGGCAGGAGACCTTCGACCTGTATTCATCTGCAGACCATGCCTTCTTTATTCCGGATCCCCTGCGCCCGGATCTTCCGCCCATGTTCAAGCCTCTTTTTTTCTGTAAAAAAGCACATTGTTTTTTCCAGCCGCCATGCCCTGAATGCGGCGCTCCTTTGGCTCTTTGCACAGACGACAATACATTGAAAAATGCCGGTCTTTTACCTTACTTTACATCGCTGAACCGCTATCTTTATTGTGTCCACTGCCATGATGCGGGGAAACCGCCTGTCTTCTACCAATACGCCCGTTCCGCCGGCGACCCGCCATTTGTCAGGGACCGGTTTGGCCTGATCAAGGATTTCGCAAAGCTCAGGTCTGCGAAGGACTTTCCCTGCCTTGATTGCCCTGACCACCCGGAATGCTATCTCACCGGCGAAAAAGCAGGATCGCGGATCGGCTTTTTATCATTTTATCCTTTTTATATGCTTTTTTTTGAAGCGGCAGCCATCCGGGCCGATGATTTCCTTGCCCTGCTGGCAGGCGGGGGGGATGATGCTCCCCATGGCGGGGACGGCAGGGGAGGCGCCATTCAGGCCTTCTGGAACCGCAAAGAGGACGGCTATTTTTTCAAAGGGGAACCGCGCTTTTTCCTTGAAGTCCTCTTCCTGAAACTCAGGTTCATGGAAAAGGTGGTCCACCTGCTTGCCAGGCCGCCCATGGGGGAGGTTAAATCACGGATAGAATTGTCCATCCAAAGCATCTGGATTACCCTTCGGCCAGGAGGGTCGCTTCCATTTTTCTGGGATTTTGATTTAAAGATCATTGATTTTATTTCCAATTCATCACAGACGCCCCGGGCGGTGTCCCTGGGGGGGAGCCGCAACCTTAACTTTATTACCCGGCTCTGGTTCTACGTTTTTTTGTCCAACAACATCCAAACCACCAAGATGGTTTTCCAGGCCCTCGACAGACTGCGGGATCTCCAATGGCCCCAGGAGATTTTCAAGGATTATAACAGGCTGATAGAAATTGTCCCGGAGTTCGACGCCCGGCATATTTTTGATACGCCTGACCGGTTCCAGGTGCCTGATGCATACCACGGTGCCTGGCTTAAAACGCTTTTAACCGGCGCAGGGCTTTTCGGCAGACCCGAGGGGATCGGTTTGGGCGATGTACTGCAGCGGTTATCGGAGGATATCGCCCATATTAAAAAAGAGGTTCAGGCTGAACTTTTTGCACAAAAAGATGCCTCAACACCGGCTGAAGGGGATATCCCCAGGGAAGAAATCCCCCAACCCCGGGCCAAAGAGACGACCATGCCTGAGGCTGTCACGGAGGACCGCAGGGCAATCGCCAATATCCTGAAGCAGGTAAAATTGGATTGGCAGGCAGAAACCCGGCCCCGGGACGCAGCACCGGATTTATCTGCGGACATGGAAGAGGAGGATTCCCTGGAGACCATTATTCTTTCTTCCGCAGACGCCACAACCATACCCGGTGAGGACCGGCTGCCCCTAACGGACCCTGAACAGGGACAGGCCACAGCTCCCCCCGAAAGGGAGAGTTCCCGATCAAGCGATTTTGACGACATGGAAAAAACCATGGTCATTGATGGGGCGCCGCAGAAGGAGCCGGCAGGGGGGGAAGATGGGTTTGACGAGATGGAGAAAACAATGGTTCTCACACCGGATTCCCCGCCTTCAGAAGAACCGGAGTTTTTCCAGGAGGAAGATGATTTGGAAAAAACCATGATCATTCCGCCCAAAGAATAACATCAAAAAGGTTGAACCTATGGAGCAGACAATAGAATACGCCGGTCTGGAATCTGAAATTACAAAAACCTACCAGGCCCATGGAGAGGGCAGCCGGATGCATATTGAGGCGCTGCTTGGGGATAGGCTGGCAGCCCTTGCCCCGGAAGACCGCCTGGAAACCCTGGACCGTCTGATCCAGGGATTTGAAAGCCCGGCCCGGAACCAGGCCGTGGACACGGCAGCGGCCATTCCCATTGATGACCATGTGCTGGCCAGGGTGATCAAGCTGCTTTTGGGAAAGGATATTGCAGAGGCCGGATTCGATTCCCAGGCGCTTTTAGAGAGTCTGGCACAGTCGATTAACACAGTTTTTGAGTCCTTGAACCAATTGATAGGCGTCATCAACACCACCCTTGTGGGAAAGCAGGATGCCGACCAGACCATCCGCCAGGTCATCGGTTACCACCTTGAAGGCAGCGAGCGGGCCCGGCCCCTTGAAACTTACATAGGGCAGATCGGAAAAGCATTCTTTGAATCCCAGGAAGCCAGCAAAAAAGCCGCCCATGCCAAGGTCAAGCAGATCCTGGAAGAGCTGGCCCCTGCAAAAATCGAAAAGGAAACAGATGTCTCCAAGCTGAGCCCCATGCGTAAATCCCGGTACTATGAGGTCTATGAGACCAAGTATGAGAAATTTGAAAACTGGTTTGAATCAGGCCGCTTTATGGAATCTTTTTTAAGGGAGTTTGAAAAAAACTGCCGCAAAATATCAATTTAAGAGGAGGTAAAATTGAAAAAACTCACCTTGCTTTCACTGGCTTTTGCCCTGGCGCTGTTTTCCTGTGCGAAAAAAGAACTTCCCCCGCCCCAGTGGGCCTATGAAAAAGATGCCATAAAAGTACAGGTAAAGGCGGACCCCATGCTGAATCTGGACAGCGGCAAGGCCCACACCCTGTATGTATGCGTCTATCAACTGAAGGACCCCAACGGGTTCAACCAGTTGTCAGGGGACCAGAGCGGGTTGTACAAGCTGCTGGAATGCCGTCTCTTTGACGGGAGCGTGGCATCGTCGAAACGGGTTATCGTCAACCCCGGTGATGACACCGCCCTGCTGATGGACCGGGCTGAAAATGCAAAATACCTGGCGGTGGTGGCAGGGTATTACGGCATTGTAAAAGAGCGCATTACGCGGCTTGTTGAGATTCCGGTGGTGATCGAGGAAAAAGGCTTTATTGCCAAAGAGAGGAAACAAAAGCCCGGCCCCCTTAACATCACCCTTTTTCTGGGGCCTGAACAGATTGAAAAAATCGAGGGGCAATAGGCATGGCAAAACCGCTTTTCTGGCATCAAGGATTATTTCTCCAGCCCCATCATTTCCAGCTGAACGATGTGTATATCCAGTCTTTGATGGAACCCTGGCACAGGTTCATGGCGCCCTTTCTATGGGGCGTCGGCAGTGTTGACATTGATGAAGGCGTTCTTGCCAATTATGTATTCGACATCAAGTCCGGGGAATTTATCTTTCCCGACAATTCCCATGTCACCATAGGGGAGAATGGGATTGTCCAGGGCCGCTCATTTGAAACCGCCTGGGAGGACAGGGGCAAACCCTTCATGGTATACCTGGGCCTGAAAAAGTGGGATATCAAGGGGGGGAACGTGTCTGTGGCAGACGACCTGACAGACCTCTCCCATGTATCCAGCCGGTTTGCCTCTTCGGGCACCCCCACGGAATATGTGGATCTTCACGGCGACGGGCCGGCCGCAGAGGTCAGGCAGATGATGTTTCTTGTCAAAGTGTTCTGGGAAACTGAAATCGCCAACCAGGGGGACTATCACATCATTCCCATTGCACGGCTGGTTCGCAACCTTGAGGACATCACCATTGACAGGGGATTTATCCCCCCCTGCCTCACCCTTGCCGGATCCGGGACCCTGTGGGACATTGTCAAGGAAGTCAAAGACCAGCTGTTTTCAAAAACCCGTCAGCTTGAGGCGGTGAAAAGCAAGAAAGGCGTCCATACGGCTGAATTCGGTTCAAGGGATATGGTCTATATGATGACCCTGCGCTCCCTGAACCGGTATGTGCCCCTGCTGGCGCATATTACAGGCAGTGTTCAGGGGCAGCCCTGGACGGTATACGGCATTTTCCGGCAGATCATCGGGGAATTGTCCTCCTTTTCTGCAGAGGTTTCGGCGAGCGGCGAGCTGGAAGACGGCACCAGCCTTTTGCCCGAGTATGACCATAAACAACTGTGGGAATGCTTCACCGGTGCCCAGCGGCTGATAACAAGGCTTTTGGATGAAATTACATCCGGCCCGGAATACATCATTCCCCTTCATTTTGACGGCACCTATTTTGCGGCGGAGCTGCCACCGGCCATTTTTGAAGGCGCAAACCGGTTTTATCTTGTCCTTGAGTCCGCACAGGACCCGCCTTCAATCATTGATGCCGTGCAGCACATTGCCAAACTCAGTGCCAGGGAATCGCTTCCCATACTCATTGCCCAGTCCCTGCCCGGGGTAAGGCTCTCCCACCTTGAGGCCGTTCCCCAGGAACTGCCGCGCAGGGCCGGGGCGAGCTATTTCATGCTTGACCACCACGGCAAGCAGTGGGAACCGGTGCAGAACGGAAATAACATGGCCTTGTACTGGGATACCGCCCCCCAGGATCTTTCGGCAGAATTGATGATTGTAAAAAGGAGCTGATGCATGAGGCTTGCAGATTGTTTTACGGACATGATGACCTATACCATCATGCTTGCCAAAAATTCAGGCACAGAACAGATTCCCTTTGACCAGGCAAAATCCCACATGGACCGCCTGGTGAGGGAGAGCCAAGGCTTATTCGAAACCTTCAGGGGGAATATGGAAGATTTTGACCTTGCCCGTTTTGCCGTTTTTGCCTGGGTGGATGAGACCATAATGAAAAGTGCCTGGGAGGGACGGGGCTACTGGCAGGGAGAACAGCTTCAGCGCATCTTTTTCCAGACTTCTGATGCAGGGGAATTGTTTTTCCAGAAACTGAATACCATCGGCCCCCATCAAAACCATGTCAGGGAGGTCTATTATCTCTGCCTGGCCCTGGGGTTTACCGGGCAGTACCATAACCAGGGGGACGATATGCTCCTGGATCAGCTGAGAATATCCAATTTAAAGCTTCTGACCGGAAGTGCAATGGAACTTCCCGACCTGGACCGGATGACCCTTTTCCCCGATGCCTATGATCTGGAGGCTGAGGCCAGGGAAACGGATCGTTCCAGTCCTTTTTCACTGCTTACGGCCCTGGCGTTCCTGATACCCGTGGGCGTTTACGGCCTGTTGTTCGTGGTCTACAAATTTGTTCTGGGCAATATCGGTGACACTTTAATCAGCAGGATACCATAATGAAAAAACGGTTTGCACTTGTGTTCAAGATCTTTCTGGTACTCGCGCTTTTGGGCCTTGTCGGCATTGCTGTATTTGCCGCCGTGGTTTGGGCCAAATGGCCCCTGTGGGTATGTGCATTCATCCTTATTGGCCTGGCCGGCATCCTTTTGGGCGCCTTTTTTATTTACAAACTGCTGCTGCGGAAAAAAGAACAGAAATTTGTCAGCCAGATCATTGAGCAGGACAATGCCGCATTAAAAAAGAAGAGCAAAAAGGAGCAGGCGCTTTCCAGGGAAATGCAGGCCAAATGGAAGGAGGCCATGGATTCCCTGAAGAAGTCCCATTTGAAAAAACAGGGCAATCCCCTTTACGTGCTTCCCTGGTACCTGATCATCGGCAAGAGCGGCACCGGAAAAACAACGGCCATTAAAAGTGCCAATCTCTCCTCCTCCTTTTCGGAGGTCAAAAGCGTATCCGGAATATCCGGCACGCGGAATTGTGACTGGTGGTTTTTCGAACAGGCCATTCTCATCGATACCGCCGGCCGCTACGCTGTACCAGTGGACCAGGACAAGGACAGGGACGAATGGCAGAAATTTCTGGGCCTGCTTGCAAAATACCGGAAGAAAGAACCCCTTAACGGTCTTATTGTCACGGTTTCCGCCGACTTTTTAAACAATGCCCCGGCACAGGACCAGGAAGAATACGGCCGGGATATCCGGTCGCGGGTGGATGAACTGATGCGCGTTTTAGACGCCAAGTTTCCCATTTACGTCATGGTCACCAAGTGCGACCTCATCCAGGGCATGACCCAGTTTTGCAAGGGGCTGGACGAGGATGCCCTGGGGCAGGCCATGGGAATGGTCAACCCGGGGCTGGAAAAAAACGCCGGCACCCTTTTAGGGGAGTGTTTTAAAACCGTAGGTGAACGGATCCGGGATATCCGTCTGCTCATACTCCAGAAAGCCAGGGAAACCTCCCCGGAACTCATGCTCTTTCCCGATGAATTGGAAAAAATAAAGCCGGGCCTGGAATTATTTGTCAATTCCCTGTTCCAGGAAAACCCTTATCAGGAAACGCCCTTTTTCAGAGGTATATTTTTCAGTTCCGGCCGCCAGGAAGGCACCCCCTTTTCCCATTTTTTAAAGGATATGGGACTGATCGGGGAAGCACAGGTCCTGCCCGGCACCAGCCGGGGGCTGTTCCTGCATGATTTTTTCACCCGCCTGCTGCCCTCGGACAGGGGGATGTTTACAAAAACCATGCGCGGAGCGGCCTGGGCAAGGTTGACACGGAATCTTGGTTTTGCCGCCTGGACCACCATTATCCTGGCCGTCTGCGGCATTTTGAGCTTTTCCTTTGTGAAGAATCTGCACACAATCAAAACAGCTTCGGCAAAGTTCTCAGGCCCACAGATCCTTCAAGGGGAACTGATTTCCGATGTCTCAACCCTTGAACAATTCAGGGCTGCCATTAAAAAAATTGAAACCAGCAACGGGAATTGGTGGATTCCCCGCTTGGGGCTGCATGAGAGTATCCATGTTGAGGAGAAACTCAAAAAGAAATACTGCACACTCATGGAAAAACGCTTTCTCGATCCGCTGGATAAGCAAATGGCGGACCAAATGGCGGGATTTTCAGCGGTAACGCCGGTGGCGCAGTCCATCCCGTATATAGAGCACCTTGTCAAAAGGATCACTGTGATCAAGGCCAAACTTGTCCAGCGCCCCATTGAAGAACTGCGGCAGATGAAACAGCCCCGTTTCAATACCGTCGCCATTGGGGCACGCCAGGACATCGCAGAGGAGGTCAGGATTAAAATGAATGACCTGTATCTGCATTACCTGCTCTGGCAACAGGATACCCTGGCCATGAACCAGCGGATGAACGGGCTGCAAAAATGGCTGGCCCGGCTTATTTCCATGAAGGGCGCCACCTTGAAATGGGTGGTTGACCGGGCCAATTCGGATCCGGACCTTTCAGGCTACAGCCTGGGCCATTTCTGGGGCAACATACCGGAGGAGGAAAGCAGCCCCAAGGTCGCCCCGGCATTTACCCTTGATGGCAAAACATCCATTGACCAATTTATTGCCGAAATTGAAAACGCCCTCACCGATCCGTTGGTCATGGCCGGGCTGAAACGGGAGTTTTACATATGGTACCGGGCGGCCTATCTTGAATCCTGGATCAGTTTTGTTTCACAATTCGGCACCGGGCTGGAAATGATGAACAGCAGGGAAGACTGGCAGGCCGTGTCAACCCATGCCGGCAACAAGTCAGGCCCCTATTTTTCCCTGCTTCACCTGATCCCCGGCCAGGTGGCGCCCTTTGCAGAGGGGGGTAACCTGCCCGGGTGGGCGGTGCTGGTGGCGGATATCAACCAGCTGCACAACCAGGCCGGGGTGCTGCGGGCCCAGAAGGCCGGCTCAACCGGCATGCTGGGGCAGGCCGCCAAAAAAATCAAATCCAAACTGGCCCCCGGGCTGGATAGCAGCAGCCGCATGGATGCCGAGGCCATGCTCAAGGCCGCCAAATCATTTATGGCGTATCAGGATTCCATGGCCATGCTGATTGCGTCCACCGCATCCCAGCGTGCCGCATTTGAACTGGCCACCCAATTGTATACTGAAGATCCGGCCACCAGTGACACGGCGTTTTTTAAGGCAAGGCGGGAATTTAAGAAATTGAAACGGATGGTGCCTGCCAAGGGAGATGCATCCTCAGCGGTCTGGGAACTTGTTGAAGGCCCCTTAAATTTTTACCATGAATTTGCCATGAAGGAGGCGGCCTGCGAACTTCAGAAAAAATGGGAAAATAATGTACTCGTGGAAATGCGCGATGTATCCGACGATGCCAATATAAATACCATGCTCCTGGGCCCTGAGGGCTTTGTTACCCGGTTTATAAAAGGGCCGTGCCACCCCTTTATCAAACGGGGGCTGAAAAAGGGATTTTATCCGAAGAAACTGGACGGTAAAACCATGGCCCTGAGGCCTTATTTCTTCAAATTCCTTACCCGGGGCGTCAGCGTCTCAAAGCCTGCTAAATCAAATTATTCGGTTAAAATCAGCGGGCTTCCCACAAGTGCAAACGACACGGCCCGGGTGCAGCCCCATGCCACCCGCCTGGAGTTGATCTGTGCCGATAAAACCACCCTGCTTGAAAATCTGAACTATCCGGTCAGAAAAGTGTTCTCCTGGGCGCCTGATTCCGAATGCGAAGTCAGTTTTTCCATTCATGTGGGCAGCCTTGAACTGAATAAAAGATACACCGGCCGGTTGTCATTTCCAAAGTTTCTTAAGGATTTTCCCAAGGGTCAACACAGTTTTGTGCCTGCAAATTTTCCGGATGATCAGGATGATCTCAAACGCATGGGCATCAAATTTATAAAGGTGAGATACCGGTTCAGCAACCATGAACCCGTTGCCGGGCTGGTAAGCGCAACCCCGGGGAAAACCCCCATGGAGATTACAAGATGCTGGGAATAGGCAAAAAAAGCCGGGACCAGACAATCACCGCCCATGGGAAACATCCTGCCTTTGGGGATTATTTCAGCATTAACATGGAAGCCTCCCCCCTGGCGGGGGCCTTATCCGCCTGGATAGAGCAGGGGGTTAAACTGGAAAAATTTCTGGGAGCCAAGACAAATACCTGTGCATTCCGGTTCTGGATAAAGGGGATAAAAAAAGAAGACCTTGTCCTGGGGATTGTCAGGGACAGCAGCGACAGCATGGGCCGGCCGTATCCGCTGCTGGTCATGTCAACCTTCCGGATGAAGGACAGGGAGCGGCAGTGGCACAATATATTCACCTGGTTTGACCCGGTATTCAGGCGGTTCGAAGAGGTGGCGGCTGCAAGGCATGAAACCTTCAGGGCATTTGAAACCGCAATTTCAAGGCCTGGTTTTGCCGGACCCAAAACAAAAGAGAAAGAATCATCAAGGCTGGCATTGACGCTGATGGGCTGGTTTAAAAAAGAAAAAGACAAAGAGGCCATGATCCTCCCCGTCACTGAACTGGAAACCGGGTACACAGGGGCTGTCCGCCAGGAGGGCGGATGGGGGCTTTTTAAACGAACGGAAATGCCCAGCACGGTTTTTCTGGGCGGCGTAACGGACCGCCCCAGGGCGGCTTTTTATAACCGCCCCCTTAAGGCCGCTGATTTCATCGATCTTTTCCGGGCAGAGGCCGGCGGCAGACATTAATATCAGGAGATAAAAAATCATGGATATAGAGGCCATTCTTATCCCGATTCCCGGGGACAATCCCTCCGGAGAAAACCTGCGGTATACCTCTGTGTATGACGAGATCCAGGAGGCCAGGCGGGCAGATGAGGTGCTGGAGCAGGGAGATTGGCAGCATGAGTTAAAGACTTCGGACTGGGGGGCTGTAAAGACGCTGTGCATTGATGCCCTGACAAAAAAAACAAAGGATCTGCAGATTGCGGCCTGGCTCCTGGAATCCCTCACCGTTACCCAGGGATTTGAAGGGGTGATCCTGGGCCTTGACATCATTAACCGGATGATGGCGGCATTTTGGGATTCCATCTATCCTGAAATTGAAGATGGGGATCTGGACTACAGGGTGGGGCCCCTTGAGTTTGTCAATGACAAGCTCTGGTTCCCAATCAAGGAGATCCAGGTGACGGACCCGGCCGTTGGCCAGGGGTTTTCCTGGGTGAAATGGCAGGAGTCCCGCCAGGTTGGGTATGAAAAAGATACCCAGAACCAATATGGCGATGTGATTGACGACAAAAAAAAGGCCCGGGACGAACAGCTGGCCGAGGGCAAACTTGCGGCGGAAGACTTTGACGCCGCCGTGACCGCATCTTCCAGGGCCTTTTATGAAAATCTGTTTGAACAGACGGCCCGGTGCCTGGAATTGTTCCAGGCGCTTGACGCCATTGTGGATGAGAAATTCGGCAGGAATGCCCCTCGGCTGGCTGAGCTGAAATCTTCACTGGAGGACTGTCATGATTTTGCCGCCAGGGCCGTGAAGGAAAAACGCCAGGTCGAGCCTGATCCCGACCCTAAACCTGAACCTGAACCTGATTTGGCGCGGGACGGGACGGATGGGGACATTTCCGGGGCGGCCCAGGAGGTACCGGAAATCCGCCAGGGCGTCACGCCGCCTGCCCAAGGGCAGGGGGGGCGTGTTCCCCCGGCCCAGGTGGCCACCTATCATGTCAACCGGCTGCTGGGCAGTGCCGGGCTGGAGGAGGCCCTTTGGCAGGATGCCTTGAAGAAACTGGGTACAAAAGGAATAAAACCTGCCCTGGAGCAGTTACTTGGGGCATCCTGCAGCGCCCAGTCGGTCCGTGATAAAACCAATTTCCGCCTGCTCATGGCCCGGCTCTGCCTGCGAGCCAACCGGCCGGATCTGGCCAGGCCCATTGTCGAAGAATTGAATACCCTGATTGAGGATCTGCAATTGGAGCGGTGGGAATCCCCCATCTGGATTGCAGAGGCGCTGGGGACACTCTACCAGTGCCTCACGGCCGAAGGCAGTTCCGATGACGACCGCTACCGGGCCCATGAGATATTAACCCGGTTGTGTACCCTGGATGTGACCAAGGCCATGGAGTATTCAAACCGAGATATGGAATAACCAATGAAAAACAAAAACCTATAAACCAAACCAAAAGGAGATTGTGATGGCCAAGGAAAGTTTACAGCACACCTTGGACCGGGTGAGATCCCCGAGAGTCCAGATCACCTATGACGTTGAAGTGGGTGATGCCATTGAAATGAAAGAAATCCCTTTTACCGTAGGCGTATTGGCGGACCTGTCCGGTAAACCCGAAGAGCCCCTTCCCAAACTCAAGGAAAGAAAATTAATTGAGATTGACAGGGACAATTTCAACAATGTCCTTGAGGGAATGGCGCCGAGACTGGCCTATCGGGTGGACAACAAACTGACAGAAGACGATTCGTCCATGGCCGTGGAGATTAAATTCAAATCCCTTGATGATTTCCACCCGGAAAAGGTCGCACGGCAGATTGATCCCATACGGAAACTGGTGGAAGCCAGGGAAAAGCTGACAGGACTGCTCAATAAACTGGATGGAAACGACAAACTGGACGAATTGCTTCAGGATGTTATTTCCAGTACGGATGCACTTGAGAAACTGGGCCGGGAAGCCGGAGTGAAAAAAGACGAGTAACCTTAGGAGAATAAAGGAGACATCCAATGGCTGAAAAAGAACAACAGGTCCAGCCCGAAGACGCCGCTGCCCAGGAAACCACCCAGGAGGCCGGGCTGCTCGACCAGATCATATCAGACGGCCGCCTGGCAAGGGATGACAGCCAGAAAGCATGGGCCAAGGATCTTTTGGGGGAATTCGTATCCCAGATCATGGAAGGGGAAATCACCGTATCCAAGGATACGGAGGCCATGATCAATGCCAGAATCAGCGAAATCGACAAGCTGATTTCAAACCAGCTCAACGAAGTCATGCACCATGAAGAATTCAAAAAGCTGGAAGCCTCATGGCGGGGCCTGGCTTATCTGGTGGACAAAACCGAGACCGGCGAGAGAATGAAGCTGCGGGTAATGAACGTATCCAAGAAAGACCTGCTCAAGGATATGGAAAAGGCTGCTGAATTTGACCAGTCCGCCCTGTTCAAAAAGGTGTATGAAGAGGAATTCGGCATGTTCGGAGGGGCCTCCTACGGCGCTTTGATCGGGGATTATGAATTCACAAGCCATCCCCAGGACATCGCCCTGTTAAGCAAGGTGTCCGAGGTGGCCGCCGCTGCCCATGCCCCTTTTCTCACCGCGGCGGGCCCGGAATTGTTCAACATGGACAGCTTTACCGAACTGGGAGAGCCCCGGGATATGTCCAAGATTTTTTCAAGTGCGGAATATGCCAAGTGGAAATCCTTCAGGGAGTCTGAGGATTCAAGGTATGTGGCCCTTGCCATGCCCCATATCCTTATGCGGCTTCCCTATGGAGAAGATAACGTGCCTGTGGAAGCCTTTGACTTTGAAGAACGAGTGGACGGCACCGACCACAGCCAGTACCTGTGGGGCAATGCCGCCTACGCGCTGGGGACCCGCCTGACGGATGCCTTTGCCAAGCATTCCTGGTGTGCCGCCATCAGGGGGGTTGAAGGGGGCGGACTTGTGGAGGATCTTCCGGTACATACCTTCAGGACCGATGAGGGGGATGTGGCGTTGAAGTGCCCGACAGAAATTGCCATAACGGACCGGCGGGAAAAAGAACTCGCCGACTTGGGCTTTATTCCCCTGGTTCACTGCAAAGGCACCGACTATGCCGCCTTTTTTTCCACCCAGAGTGCCAACAAGCCAAAGATATACGATTCCGATGCCGCCAATGCCAATGCACGGCTGTCATCCCAGCTTCAGTATATCATGGCCACATCACGGTTTGCCCATTACCTGAAATCCATGATGCGGGACAAGATCGGCAGTTTCATGACCCGGCAGAATGCAGAAGATTACCTCAACCGCTGGATCTCCAACTATGTTCTGCTGGATGATAATGCGTCCCAGGAAATGAAGGCCAAGTATCCGCTGCGGGAAGCCCGGATCGATGTCAGTGAAATCCCGGGTAAGCCCGGGGCGTACAGGGCCGTCAGTTTTCTCAAACCCCATTTCCAGCTGGACGAATTGTCCGTGTCCCTGCGCCTGGTGGCTGAGCTGCCGCCGCCAGCCCAGGGTTAAGGACAATATACCGGTGACCGTGACTTATGACAAATCAGGTTAATCTTACGGCATCCCTTCTGGACAGGCTTCTGGATAATGACCCCAAATCGGGACGGGAGCCTGCCCAGTTCAGGGTTATATCGGAAAAACAGATACTGGACGCTGTGGTCAGGGATATTGAAAATCTTTTAAATACCCGGTGCAGCCCCATCAGGATTCCGGTTGCATTTACCCATTTGAGAAAGTCGGTTATCCGGTACGGCATCAGGGATTTTTCAACTGAGAATCCGGAAACCAGTCTGGCCAGGCAGAAGTTGTGCAAGGAGATCGAGGCGGCCATTTCAATCTTTGAACCCCGGCTGAAGCGGCCTGTTGTGCGCCTTGAGACCGAGGCGCAGAAAAACCGGAGGGTCTATTTCAGAATATCCGGAATCCTGGTGATTGAACCCTTGTCCGAACCGGTCTCCTTTGACACTTTTTTTGACCTGAACCGGGGCCGGTACGTGATTTCAAAATAGGCCCCTGCAAAGAGAAAGAGACGGGCCGCTGTAATCATTTTCATATAAATCGAGCGATGATACCTTGACATGGACGATACCTTATTAAGCTATTATGAGCGGGAACTGACCTTTATCCGGGAAATGGGGGCCCAGTTTGCGGCCAAATACCCGAAAATCGCAGGACGCCTTCAACTGGAGCCCGATAACTGCCATGATCCCCACACCGAGCGCCTCATAGAGGCGTTTGCCTATATCAGCGGAAGGATTCATAAAAAAATAGATGATGATTTTCCTGAGATTACCGAATCCATTATGGGAATCACCTATCCCCATTACAACAACCCCATCCCGTCCATGACCATTGTCAGGTTTATGCCCAATGAAAAAAGCATCACGGAGAAGGGGTACGGGATTCCAAAGGACGTCACCCTGTTTTCACGGCCGGTAAAGGGGGTGCCCTGCACCTTTACCCTTTGTTCCCCTGTATCCCTGTGGCCGGTGAAAATAGGGGCCGTCTCCCTTGAAGATCCCGGTCCCGAGGCCGGCAGGGCCGTTCAATGCCTCCATATCGGGCTTGAAACCGTAAATGATATTGATTTTTGCGACCTGGAATGTGATTCCCTGCGTTTTTTCCTCAACGGCCAGGCCCAGCATGTTTTCCACCTCTACCAAAGGCTGTTTAACAACAGCTGCGGCATTGAACTCGCCTATACGGATACAAAGGGCGCAAAGCAACGCATTCAACTGGATGCCGGCGCCATCAGCCCTGTGGGGTTCGATCCGGAAGACAAAATGCTGCCCTTCAGCAAACGTTCCTTTCCGGGCTATCTGCTTTTGTTTGAATACTTCACCTTTCCGGAGAAGTTTTTGTATTTTGACCTGGCAGGATTGGAGACACTCAGGGGAGGCGGTAAAGGCACAGCCATTTCATTAAACATTTACCTGGATGAGGCTGTTAAACGCGAAGTGGTGGTGAATACGGAAACCTTTGCATTGTATACCGCTCCTGCCGTTAACCTGTTCAAGAAAATTGCCGAACCCATGCGGGTGGAGCACCGGAAAACCGAATACCGGGTCGTGCCGGATTTAAGGCGGGCCAATGCCACTGAAGTTTATACCGTGGACCGGGTGACCCCGGCCACGGTGTCCGGGGATACTGAAAAGGAATACCGGCCTTTTTACTCCATCCGCCACCACCTTTCCTTTGAAGAGACCGGAACCAAACATGTGTTCTGGCACAGCCAGCGCAGGCCGTCGGGGAAGAAGGAGGATAAGGGGACAGAGGTGTATCTCTCTTTTACCGATCTGAATATGACCCCTGCAGATCCGGATACAGAGATTCTCACCATCCACCAGACCTGCACCAACAGGGACCTGCCCTCACGGCTGCCCTTCGGGGATAAACGGGGTGATTTTACCATGGAGCTTGCCGCTCCAGCGGATAAAATCATCTGCCTGGTCAAACCCACCCCCACCCTCCGGCCCTTCATGGGCAGGTCATTGCAATGGCGGATGATTTCCCATTTGTCCCTGAACTACATCTCCATCGTGGAAGGGGGGGAAGATGCCTTAAAGGAAATATTAAACCTCTACGATTTTCAGGGCTCCGCCACCACCAAACAACAGGTCAGCGGTATTGTTTCTGTGGCCTGCCGCCATGTAACCAAACGGGTCCGTCATGCCTTTGCAAGGGGGGTTGAAATTACCATCACCATGGACGGGGATAAATTTGTAGGGTCAGGCCTTTATCTTTTCGGCGCCGTATTGGAGCGCTTTTTCGCCCAATACGTGTCCGTGAATTCTTTTTCCCAGCTTGTATTGAAAACCATCCAGAAAAAAGAGGAATTAAAACGGTGGCCTCCACGAAGCGGCAATCAGATCCTGATTTGATATCCGGAATGGGCACAAGCATAGAGGAAACGCTCTATGATGCCTTTTATGAATTTTCGTTTTTCAGGGCCGCCGCCCTGCTGGAAAAGCTTGCCCCGGAAAAGGAGGCGCTTGGCAAGGCGCTGGAGCCTGAGAAAGAACCGGTGCGGTTTTCCGTCAACCCTGGGTTTTCCTTTCCGGCCAGTGATATTGCCGGCTTAAAAAAGGACCGGGAAAACGGCCGCGCTGATATGGCGGTGGCATTCATGGGCCTTATCGGGCCTTCGGGCCTCCTCCCCGACTGGTATAATCAGCTGGCCATGGACCGGATTAAAAAAAAAGACCACACCTTTACCGATTTTTTAAATCTTTTTCACCACAGGCTGATTACCCTGTTTTACCTGGCCTGGAAAAAACAGCGGTTTCCGGAAAACTACATCCCCGGTGCCGGAGACAGGCTGTCGCGGTACCTTTTAAGCCTTGCCGGGCTTGGCACTTCCGGGATGGTCGGGCTTCTTGGGCTGCCCAGGGAATCCTTGACCTTTTATGCGGGGCTGCTTTCCCTGCCCGTGGCATCGGCCACGGGAATTGAAGCCGCCATTGAATATTTTTCAGGGGCGCCCACCCGGGTGCAACAATTTGTGGAAAGGGAAGTTCCCCTGGAAGACGCGGACTGCACGCGCCTTGGGGCCGCCAATGCCTCCCTTGGGCTGGATGCGGTCTGCGGCAGCCGTGTCAAAGAATGCCAGACCAAATTCAGGGTCAACCTCGGACCCGTATCATACAGGGACTACCGTCGGTTTATCCCCTCAGGCGACCTCCTTGGTCCGGTGTTTTCACTGACCCGTTTCATGGTGGGGGTGGAGTTTGAATTTGAACTCAGGATATTTCTGAAAAAAGAGGATGTCCCGGGATGCAGACTCGGGGAACCCGGACCGGAACGGGCCTGTCTTGGCTGGACCACCTGGACGGCGTCCCCTGAACATCGGTTTGACAAAGATCAGTACATTACCTTTCAGGAGGCGGATCTCCGCCAGGTTAAAAAATCCGCGCCACCACCCGGCCGGGAAAAAAGCCAGGTTTAATCTTAAGGAAAGGAGCAAGGATGGCAGTATCCAATCTAAAATCACTTATCGGCAAACTGAATACCGCATGCAGGAAGAGCTTGGAATCCGCGGCAGGGCTGTGCCTGTCCCGTACCCATTATGATGTGGAACTGGAGCATTTTTTCCTGAAACTTTTTGATATCCAGAATACGGATCTCAACAAAATTCTTAAGTATTTTGAAGTCAACGAATCCCACCTGATCCGGGATCTCACCGATGTCATGGAAAAATTTAAAACAGGGAATGCAAGGACTCCGGCCCTGTCCCCCAGGATACCGGAAATGATAAAACAGGCCTGGCTTACGGCCTCGGTTGATTTCACCGCCCCCTCGGTACGGTCGGGCCATATTCTGCTGTCCCTGTTGTCAAATCCGGAATCCGCAAGAAGCCTGGTCTCCAGTTCGTCTTTGTTTGAAAAAATATCGGTTGAAACATTGCAGGAATCCTTTATGGAGCTGACATCGGGCTCTGTTGAAGACCAGGAGCAGGGCGCCCGGGAAGCTGCCGGCCCTGTGCCGGACAGCAGCGTTTCCGCATCTGGCCCGGGCGGCAGCGCCCAGGCCCTGGCCCAATACACCATCAACCTGACCGAAAAGGCCGGGGCCGGGGAAATTGACCCGGTGCTGGGCCGGGACTTTGAAATCCGCCAGATGGTGGATATCCTGATCCGGCGGCGTCAGAACAACCCCATTCTCACTGGCGAGGCAGGGGTCGGAAAAACTGCGGTTGTGGAGGGGTTTGCCCTGAGGATTGCCCAGGGGGATGTGCCGCCGGTGCTCCAGGGGGTGGCCGTACACACCCTGGATTTAGGGCTGCTCCAGGCCGGTGCCGGTATCAAGGGCGAATTTGAGGAAAGGCTTAAATCGGTCATCAACGAGGTCAAGGCCTCTCCTGTTCCCATTATTCTGTTCATTGACGAAGCCCACACCCTCATCGGAGCGGGCGGGGCCGCCGGTTCCGGCGATGCGGCCAACCTGCTGAAACCCGCCCTGGCCAGGGGAGAGCTGAGAACCATCGCCGCCACCACCTGGGCGGAATATAAAAAATACTTTGAAAAGGATGCGGCCATGGCCCGGCGTTTCCAGGTGGTAAAAATTGAAGAGCCGGACGAGGAAAAGGCCATGGTCATGATGCGGGCCATTGCGCCCTTTCTGGAAAAACATCACCAGGTCATGATCACCGATGAGGCGCTCCAGGAAACGGTCCGGCTCTCATCCCGGTATATCTCCGGCCGTCAGCTTCCGGACAAGGCGGTCAGCGTATTGGATACGGCCTGCGCCAGGATCGCCATCGGGCTGACAACAGAGCCTGCGGCCATTGAAGATGCCAGGCGGTATATGGACCAGCTGGACCGGGAGAAAACCATTCTGGAAAAGGAAACCGCCCTGGGCAGGGATCATGGTGAGCGGCTTGCCCGGATCGCCGAAGAAAAAGAAAGGGCAGAACAGGAACTGGACCGCCTTGGCTCCCAGTTTGAAAAGGAGATGGCTGTGGCTCAAGGTATCCGGGAGATCCACGCCGACATTCGGGACCGCCATGAGAGCCAGGACAATGAGGGGCTTGAAGATAAACAAAGCCAGCTGGCCAAACTGGAGGCAGAATTTGAAGAGATTCAAAAGGAGGAGGCATTGGTGCATATTGCCGTGGATTGCGATACGGTGTCTGCCGTCATCTCCGGATGGACAGGTATTCCCACAGGGTCCATGCTCACCGATGAGATTGAAACGGTCCTCTCCCTGAGCCGCCGCCTCAAGGAGCGTATCATCGGCCAGGACCATGCCCTTGAAGCCATTGAGCAGGTGATTCAGACCGCCCATGCAGGCATCGAAGACCCCTCCAAGCCCACAGGCGTGTTCATGCTGGTCGGCCCCTCCGGCGTCGGTAAGACCGAAACCGCCCTGGCATTGTCCGATATGCTTTACGGGGGTGAACAGAATATGATCACCATCAATATGTCAGAATTCCAGGAAGCCCACACCGTGTCCAGCCTCAAAGGGTCCCCCCCGGGGTATGTGGGATACGGCGAGGGCGGCGTCCTCACCGAGGCGGTCCGGCGTAAACCCTACAGCGTGGTGCTTCTGGACGAGGTGGAAAAGGCCCATCCCGATGTCACGGAAATGTTTTACCAGGTATTTGACAAGGGATATATGGAAGACGGGGAGGGCAGGGTCATTGATTTTAAAAATACCTTGATCATACTGACCTCCAACCTGGGCACGGATCTGATTATGAAGGCCTGCCTGGGCCAGGAATCCATACCTGAACCGGATGTTTTATCGGAAATGCTCACCCCTGATCTCCAGGCCCATTTTAAACCGGCCTTTCTGGGACGGATGAAAATCGTGCCCTATTTCCCCATCACCGACGACAATATGAAGCTGATTATCCGGCTCAAGCTCCAGCGGATTGTCAAACGCATGGCCGGCAACCGGCAGATTGAACTGAGGTATGAGGACGCCATCATCGACGCCATTGCCGAACGCTGCACCGAGGTGGACTCCGGGGCCAGGAATGTGGACCATATCCTGACCAACACCCTTTTGCCCGAGATGAGCCGGGAGCTTCTGTCACGCATGGCCAAAGGGGAACCCGTGAGCAAGGTTGAGGTGGCCCTGGGTAAAACAGGATTTGAATTCAGGCTGGAATAGTCAATGGTGCAGCGGCCAAGCCCCTGTCCGGTAACCTTTTGGCGGCCCCGGATCAGGGAAGGTCAATACGGGTCTGCCCCGGACTTTGAATGGTGATGGTCCCCCCCCAGGTGCAGGTCAGGGTGGCGGTATCGTTCAGGGCAGGCTGGTTGCCAATGAGCACGGTGGGGGCGCCGGGTTTCCAGGGAGAAGCCGTTGCCGGCACACAGGGCGCAGGCGTCGGGGTGTATACACCGAGTGCGGCTGTGGTCGCAGCGGAGGTGGCGGCGGCAACGGCCGGATTGGACTGGGTGTTGCACATGCCGAATGATACGATATTCTTTAAGGGCAGATGATCCATGATGTTGGCCATGGGCGTGGTGCTGGAGACTCCCTTTTCAGGGGTGACCGCAAGGGCGCTGGGGGTTGTACCGAAGCTGCATTGAAGCATGGCGCCTGCACAGACTTGTTTCGGCATTGAATAATGTCCTTTCGAAAGATTTATTTTGTTTTCCGGTTGGCGTCCGTCACCTTAATGGGTTCCGGTCCGAAAATCTTACCGTTCATGATAATGTAGCACAGGTTTTTTCCCGGAGGAAAAACAGCCTTTTCTCCCCCGGCCAGGGCGTTGATGGAAAAATACCCCCGGCCGAGCATGCCCCGTGCAAGCGGTTTTCCATACACCGGCACCGCCCAGTCAAAGCGGACAGGGGCCTCCCGGTTAAGCCCGACAACTGCCAGGGTAACCGGAATGACGGCTGCAATGTCGGTTCGGCCGCCGTCTTTAAGATGGTGCATGCTTTTTTCCCCGGCCAGGTGGTAATCGTGGATTGACAGGGTGAAGGCGCCGAATATATTGAGACGGGGTGTATTCCCCTCCATTGAATATTCACTGGAAAACCTGAGTCCGTATTCAGGGGGATCTGGGGTTTTGGCTGTGGGCCGATAACAGGGCATTCCCCCAATTGCACGGGAAGCCGGCTCCGGATGGACAGGCGTTGACATTAGGGGGACAGGCTCCCTGTCCCCGTGCAGTTCAACCACAACCGTGTTGGACGCCTGATCAAAATTAATTACCCCGATAGACCATGTCCCCGTATCCCAGTCCATTTGCAGCCGCCGGGCATCCAGCCGGGTCATTTGGGCCATCCTCAATGCAAGCCCCGGCGGTTTTGGGCCGTCCAGATCCGGGCTGCCGTCTATAGGGGTCTTGTTTCCTGTTTCATGGCCAAAGGCCGCTGCAAACCGGACAGCCCCGGTCCTCATGTTCGTTCCGGCCAGAATGCAGTTTGCAGGCAGGCGGATTTCCCAGTCCCGGTCCCCGCTCTGGGCAATGGCCATGACCAGGGGCAGCCAATCCACATCCGTGGTCCATATGTGTTGGGGCGCACTGACCGCCACCCCTGAAAAATCTTTATCCAGCAGCCCTGCTTCCCGGGTCCGCAGCACCAGAGAATCGGAACTGAAAAATTCATCATCACTGAATGCCATCAATGGCTCAATGCTTTCATCCGTCCGGGCAAAAACCAGGGCTGCCCAGACCAGCAGCCAAATCAATTGTATGAAAATGCAGCGTCCTTTAATCATAATGCCCCTTTAAACTTTTAATCAGGATATCCGGAAAGAATGGGGACCATAGATACCGCCGTCGGCGATGATGTAAAAAACATAGTCCCCGGGGGGCAGCTCACGTATCTTTCCTTTTTCATCGGCATCAATGGAAAAATATCCCTGGAATACGGTTCCCAGATCCATGGGATTTCCATAGACGGGGACGCCCCATTCAAAGGTCAGGGGCTTGTCCCAGTCCACGCCCAGGACAGCCATTGTCACAGGAACGACCGCCGCGACATTCTGGGGGCCAGCGCCCTGGTAATCATGGGTCACCTGATCGTCGGGCAGGTGAAACACTCTCAATGCAAACCTGAAGGATCCGTAAACATAAAAAAAAGGATACCCAGGGTCGCTGCTCTGTTCATAGGTGAAGGAGACGCCGTAGGCCGGCGGCCGGGGGGTTTTATCAATGGGCAGGTAACAGGGGGCTTCGCCGCCCCCTTCAAGGAAGGGGTCCGGAAATATCGGCCGGGTCGGCATATACTGGGCCGGGCCTTCTCCAGTCAATTCAACGGGCACGGTATTTGACGCCCAGTCATAATAAATAAGTCCAAAGGTCCAGTTTCCGGGTTCCCAGGGGATATTCAGCCGCTCTTTGGCATCAATTTCCCTGAGCTGGGCCAGGGCCAGGGCCAGCCCGGGCGGTTTCGGCCCCCTTGATTCTTCGGTTTTTTCCGGTTCTGGGCTTCTCTCCTGCTCATCCTGGATAAATGCCTCTGCAAAACAGACCGCACCGTTTGCCATATTGGTTCCCACCACCTGGCAATTGGCTCCCAGTCTCATCTCCCAATCCCTGTCACCGCTGAGGCGGACCGCCATAACAAGGGGAATTTTCCCCCGTATCCTGGTGTCTATTTTTCCAGGCGCATTCACAGCCATCCCCGTATAGTCCACATCCAGCAACCGGGATTCACGGGAGTCATGAACGGCTTGATCTGCATCAAAAAATTCTGATTCATTAAATTTAAGGATTTCCTTGACAATGTCCTCTATTGAAACCATAGTCTTCTCCGTCCAGTGTGCACCTGGGTTGATTCTGGCTTGTCCTGCATCTGCGGCACCGTCCTGTTACAGCGTTTTCATCTTTGCAAGCTGAAGGCAGGGCTGGCACATTTTGCAAAAGTCCCTGCTCTCTTTGTCCGTCGTTCTATGGAACATGATACATACACTGCCTCTGTCCTCGGGTTCCGGTTCCTTTTCACCGGCATTCTGCCAGTTCACTTTTTTCTTAACATCCGAGCCTTTAGGGGCATCAAATTCATCTTCAAACACAAGCCGGCTGCCATTGACGGCTTTCAGCTTTCGTTCCACCCCCGCAATCCAGACGGTGCTGCCCGGGCCCAGGTCTTTAAAATCAGTTGGGTCGTCCAGTTCATAGGTATCTGTATTTTTGGTGGGATCATTTTTTATGGTGGTCTGAATTTTAAATTCCACGGCGGCATCTTTGGTACTGGTGAAACCGGAGGTGAATTCCAGTTTGTTGCCGGGATTGACTTTTTTCAGGGTCTTTTTCACCCCGTTGACGAAAACATCCAGCCCTTCAACCTTTTTCAAGGCATTGGCATCCACCACCTCGTGGATCGTTTTGGCCGTGGTTTCGGCTTTTTTTATTTTTGTTTTAATGCTGTGTTTGACAACCTGGTCTTTTGCCGAGAGAAATTTCTGGGTAAAGACAAGTTTCTTTCCCTTGACCCCCTTCAGTGTTCTGTTGGTCCCGTTTACCTTGATGGCCTGGCCCACCAGCTTGTCAAAATTAGCCGGATCCGTCACCTCATGGTCGTTTCTGGTGGTTGACGGTTCCGTCTTGGTTTTTGTTTGAAATGTCAACTGATTCTCAGACCAGCCTTTGCATTTGCCCATGGTATATTTGGTCACGGCTGAGCGGCAATGGGAACCGGAACCGCCATGGGCCACATATTGCTTGGGATGATTTTTCAGTGACGGGAGTTTTGTGGCGGCATTTCTGGGGGTCAGCCCCACCTTATGACCGAATTCATGGGCTGTGGTATTGTTGAATTCTATCTCATTCTTGTTTGACGTCGAGGATGACGGCGGAGGGACATAGGTTGCGACAATACCGGCCGGGTCAGCCCAGCCTGCCCATGCTTTGCCCCACCTTACCTTCAGTTTGATATAGACGGGCGCGGTCTGGGTGGGCACCGGCGGATTGCCGGTTGCCCCCTTGGACAGGTCCACTTTAACGGTATAGGTGGTTTCCCGTCCGTGGTAGACCTCAACACATCCGTCGGCAATGCTTCCGCCTTTTGCCCAGGGCCGCTGGGTCCTGCTCCACTCACCTTCGATCACCAGGGCTGCGCCTGCGGCCAGGGCCGGTTTTGATACAATGGGGCTGTACTTTATATTTCCAAGGGGGAAGGTGACCTTGCCCCCGTTTGCCTTTAAGCTGTGTATTGGGGAGGCCATGGCCTCATTTAGCGGGTCGCACTGGAATTCGCAGACAATAAGGTTGTCCTTCACCGGGTGTTCATTTTCTTTTTTTAGTTTCAGCTTGGCCTTGTTTCTGAATTGAATGATATTTCCGGTGCCCACATTGGCAACGATGTTGGTCGCGTGCCCCCCTTTTTTTAGCTGGTACTCTTTATAAAAGGTCCGGTTTTGGAAATCGGCGTCAAAATCCTCTTTTCTGAATTTTTTCTCATTGGCAAGGACCATTTCGGCAAATACCTTGGCAAAGGCTTTTGCTGCCTTCTTAGGCTCTTTTGCGGCGAAATTATTGGCATAGGTCATCTGATACCAGAATTTGCGCCATACTTCGATTTTTTTGGTCTTTATTTTTTTTGAACTGCCTGAGATGTCAATATTGGGCGCCGGTTTCAGTTCAGCACTTATTTCAAACTGATCTCCCCCGTATTGCGAGGTGTAAAAGGAAATTTCCGGTGTCCATCCGTCGTTCCCCGTCGTTATTGTCTTTTTGTCCGGCCCGGCTTTGGCGCCGAATCCATCTTTCTGGGCCCCGGTTAATTCATCGTTTCTCCAGATTTTATCATCAGAGGTCGCCCTGTTGGCCGCCTTGGTCAGTTTCCGCTTCAGTAAAACCTGAATCCCGCTCAGTTTGTCTTTTTTCTTATCCTCCCGTTCAACACGGGCCCTGAATGTTATCTTACGGCCGTATTCCGGGTGGCGCTTATCCCCGCCTTCGGTATCCGGATTCAGATTGATATACTGCCTGTAGTCTTTATTCTGGATTTTCGGCCGTGTCACCTTACCGTTGAAAACCTTTGTCTCACCGGGGGCATCGGTGAGCCCCTCAACCCACATCTTTTTGGATCCCCGGGTAACCACCTCCACAAAATCAACCAGCTTATATTTGATTTTTTCGCATGACTGGCTTTCCGAGGATATTGACCCGCCTTTGTTCGTGCTTGGCTTTTTTGGTTTTTTCGTTCCGCTCAGCGACATGGTCCGGCTTACCTCCCCTTATTGCCAAGGTTTTCCAGTGCTTTATTGATATAAACAAGGCCTTTTCTAAACAGAATCTCCGGCCGTTTTTCTGGATCATCAACGGTCTCGTCGTTGAGGGTGTCACCGCACCAGGGATACAGCGGATCCCGTGCAAATCCTTCTCCCATCATAAACATGAAAAAAATAAAACAGATAATGCCTGGATCGCTTGAAACTGAATAGGTGGCAGCCTCTTTTTTACCCCTGGCAATCAGCTCCATCAGGGCGGTGTCTCCGACATAGCTGCATTTTTCAGGAAAGTTGTGTTTAAGCCGGGGCAATATATCTGTTTCAAGGGGACCGCTGCTTCTGCATGCCGATTCAAACGCTTCTCCGCTTGCACGCCCAAGGGATGCCACGGCATATTCCCGGTTGGGCCCGCCCACCCTTTCCAGGTAGTCCATGGTTTTTTCAAAAAGCCTGTCCGCCCGTTTTTCCTGGTTTTTAATACCCGGGTCAGCAAGAATTTGCCCGGCCCAGGGCAGCTGGCAGTCCGTATCAAAATAACTGCCCAGCATGAACATCATTTCAATGTAGAACTGTACCGGCCCATAGTTGGTAAACCCGTATGCTTCAGCCTGGCTGATGCCGAGTTGAACAACCTTGCGGATTCCTTTTTCGCCCAAAGCCAGGCTGTGTTGGGGGGCAAAGTCCAGGCAGTGTTCAACCATACCGTCCTCAAAGTTCCGCAGCGCCACCTGCCGGAAAATTTTCATCTGTTCATTGCGGATCTTCAGCATGGTTTCCTCCAAAAAAAAGACGGATCAGG
Source organism: Desulfobacter sp. (assembly GCA_028768525.1). NCBI lineage: Bacteria > Pseudomonadati > Thermodesulfobacteriota > Desulfobacteria > Desulfobacterales > Desulfobacteraceae > Desulfobacter > Desulfobacter sp. The sequence continues at coordinate 5,765,290 of CP054837.1, forward strand.
AAAGGGATACCTTATCCTGCTGCAACTGGTTTCCTGCCCGGTGAAAATTCAATAATACGGACGGATCGGCATCTTCCACAATAAAGCGTTGCGCAGGGCCAAATACGGTGTTGAGTTCTTCTTCATTACAGATGGGCAGATAGGTCCTGAGCACCCTCGGGTCATAAAAGCGGAAAAAATAAGATTTCCCCTTTTCATCATATACGGTCAGGCAGGTCCGAAAATGTTGCACCAGCTCATTCAGGGAGGCCCGGGACCGGACAAAGGTGGCACGGCTTTTTCCCCATCCCTCTTCCAACAGCCAACGGAAAAAGGGATCTTGTTCCCGAACCCGGGCAAGGTACGGTGACACCCAGGCAAGTTCCCGGGCCCTGTCTCCCCTGTGAAGGCAGATACAGTCAGATTTAACCTGGGAGAGTTTGGGATAGATGCTTTCACTTCTGGCGGCATCCACAAGGGCATAAACATGGAGCGGGGCCTGTCCTTCCACGGGCGGCCATAATTGATGTACAATTTTATCGATGTTAACTGATGCCATGGTCGTTTTTTCTTAAGTGCCTCACGGGCGCTGGGTTATTGCGGTCATGTATCGCACAGCGGTTTTCCGGATTTCGCCGCATCCTTTAAGGCCTGGACCTGGGGGGTGGACGTCGGCGGAGGCGGTTTCATGAGAATTTTCGCGCTCTTTCCGGGTACTGCCGTGTCTGCTTCCCTTGGGGTTTCAGGCGGTTCAGGATTTGATCCCATCCCCGACCCAGGCGCCCCGCCGCTGTTTATCATTACACTTGTGCCCTGGATCGTGACACCGGATGAACCGATGTCGATAAAATTACTGCCCACCTTGAGGGAGATCTGGGTGTCTGCTTCCAGGATAATTGTCATCCCCGCCTTTAAGTGGATCGCTCCTGAGGCATCAAGGGCATGGTTGCCGCCGGTCTTTTCCTGAATATCCCCGCCGGTTTCCAGGGAATAAGAGCCGTCAACCGCTTCATTCCTGTTCCCCAGAACAGAGAGGTGTTTATTTTCATAGATGGCCTCAATCTGGTCTTTTTGAACGATAAGGTGACTTTCATTGCCGACCCATTCATACCGGTCTGTTTTCGTACGGATATCCTGGTTGCGCTGGGCATGGATAAAGACCTGTTCCTCGCCGGCCTTGTCCTCAAACCGGATTTCGTTAAATCCGTCTCCGCCCGGGCTGGAGTTGGATTTGAAGGTGGTCTTTGTTTTTTCGTCAGGCAGGGCGTAGGGCGGGGTGTTTACCCCGTGGTAAACCTGGCCCGTGACAATGGGGCGGTCCGGGTTGCCTTCGAGGAATTCAACGATGACTTCATGGCCGATCCTGGGCAGGTAAACTGCCCCCCAGCCCAGTCCGGCCATGGACTGGGCCACCCTCAGCCAGCAGGTCGAGTTTTCATTTAACTCGCCTTCCCTGTCCCAGTGAAACTGGACTTTTATCCGGCCCAGTTCATCCGTATATATCTCTTCCCCTGCCGGCCCAACCACAACGGCGGTCTGTACCCCTTTAATGACAGGAACAGGCGTCTTCCGGGGGGGCCTGAAAGGGACGTCATGGGGGATGCATTCAAACTGGTTTTCATATATTTTCATTCCCGGACCGGCGGATACACCGCTGGTATATGTCGCTTCCTGGTCCATTCTATGGGCAACACGGGTCAGCAGGTATTTTGTGTTGTTCCATTTTACATCCTGTTCCGGACATCTGAGAGTGAATTTGGCCCCGGCCGTATACTCCCTGAAGCTGCCCGTCCCGCTTAAGGTGGCCACCCGGGCTTCCTCTTCTTCCATTCTGATGGCTGCCAGGCTGTCCCCGGCATCCCTTTTTTCATATCCGCCGGGATAATCATACCGCTCCCTTATACCGGGGCCCAGACCGATTGTGGTATCATAGGTGACTTCCAGGTCCGTATCGGGAATATCGTAATTATAATCTTTAAGGGTATATTTCCCTGACCGGATCTGCTTTTTCAATGTCAATTGTTCAATCTGGTCGGTGAAATCTTCCCGGCCGCTGAGAAAAAAGTTGAACCCCTCCTTGTCCCAGCAGGATGCGTTGGCCCCGGCATGGTTCGCGATGACCATGGTATGCTTGCCGTGCTCATGCTCGAAAAAATAAAAAATCCCTTCCTCTTCCAGAAGCCGGGAAACAAAATTGAAATCCGTTTCATTGTACTGGACCGTATACTCCCGTTTTGGGAGTTTACCGGTCAGGTCCATCCTGTAATCTTCAAACTGATTATCGGAGAAGACTTTTTCAATGATTTCCCGGACAGACATTTTCTGGAATATCCTGGAATCACTTGTCCGGGTCAGCAGCCAGAACCATGGAACAATGGTGGCCGCATACCGGTAAATCCCCTGATCCTTGCTGCCGCTGAACTCCTGGCTGAATCTGGAAACCACTCCGTTAATAAATCGATAGGCTTCGTCAAGCACAGCCGTGATGGTGACATTCTGGCCGACGATTTTTTCAAAGTTGACGGACTGCTCTTCGGAAATCAGCGTTAGATCAAACTGAAACAGGTCAGAGATGCCTTCCCGGCCGGTAAAACCGGTCAGAAGAAGGGCATTTTCACCTAATGGGGTTTCAATTGAAAACTCTTTATTGTCCTGCGTCAGCATAGGATCACCCTAATATGTGACTGTATAAAAACCGAAATATAACAACCCTATGGCTGTTATCCCTCCCGGGGGGGGGATACGGTGCCTTCACCGCCCCTTTTTTCCGGCAACGGCCTGAGGGACGGCGGTGGCAATTATACAAAGCGGGTAAACATCTAAAACAATGGTGCAACGCTCCCGGGGATGATACCTTTGCTGTCCCCGGGAGCTGTTTCTCCGAAAAAACAGCCGATTAAATATTGCAGTTTTGCTCAAGATCATATGCCGTCGGCACATCACCGGCACCGCCGCCGCCGGGGCGGGCCTGCTTGGTGTAGGTGGTGGTGAGTTTGCCGTAGTTGAATGTCACCGACTCGGTGGGGATCCCGCCGCCGCCACCGCCGATGCTGACAGAGGAGATCACCACGTTCTCAAGCTTGTACTCCATGTATTTCACTCTTTTTTCACCGGCGGCCCGGTTGAGCCGGAGGGTCACTTTCGAAATATGGGTGCCGCTCCAGCAGGCCTTGTTGATCAGGGGGGAGGCCGAATCCAGTTCCTTGACAACACTCAGGTCCTGGAAATCCGCCCGGGCCACGGTGCCGCCGCCGCTGGAACTGGCTGTCCCCGAGGCCATCTGGGAAACGCCCCAGTTGTAAGAAAGAATCTCGATCTGGTCTTTGTATTCTTTATCCGTACTTTCGCCTTTGATACCGTCAATTTCCAAAAAAGCATCCGAAGCCATTGTTAAATCCTCCTTAGGATAATTAACAGGGAATATCTCCCCTTTGTTTTAATGCGTTATATGGACGATCAATTACTTACAGAGTACTCAGTCGCAGAAAAATCAGAACAGAAAGAATGATGGTGCTCGGAACAGGCCAGATCAGAAAATTGAGAAAAGGGAAAAAAACAATATTGAACACATTCCCATTTTTTATAAATTTTTCATTTAAAAGTCAATTTATAATACCTGTTATTTCAAACCAATTATCCGGCCTGGGCCAGGCGTAAACCATCTTACCTGAATAATTTCCCAAACAGGGATTTTGACTTTTCTTTTGGGGCGGCCTCCTCTTGCTGGGCATCTTGATTCGTATCGTCTGCTGCTGCGTTTTGAGGCGGTTTGGGGAGATCGATTTCCATCATGCGCCCTCCTTCAAGAAAGGTGAATGCCGGTCCGGTTTTTGTTAGAAAAAGCTGGTCATCCGGGGCCAGGGGGACCGGAGACGGTAAGGGCTGGCTGTTTATCAGTACATGGCGTTTACCGGTAAGGTCCTTAACCATGTAACAGCCCTGGCTGAAAAAAATCTGGACCTGGGGGCCTGAAATAGAGGGGTGATCGATAACAAGGTCGCAATCCGCCCCTTTTCCCAGTGTAATGGGCAGTTCGGAAAATGATTTTAAAAGGGCGCCATATTGGATCACCAAAGGTATTTTAACCGGCGCCACCTGGATGTGGTCTGGTGCCGTCCTGCCGGCCGGGGGGACAGGCGGCTGTGCTGGGGATGGCCGGGCCGGAGGCGGGGTCACCGTGGGCGGCGGCTGATGCACACCAGGGGCCGCCGCCTGATCCACGGGGGCGTGGCCGCTTATGGGCTGATGGGGCCCCTGGGCCGCAGGGGAGGGCGCCGCCTCCATGGGCTCAGGTTCCGGTGCAAGGCGGGGGGGGCGTATAATTCGCGGCTTCGGTTCAATGGACGGAGCGGGGGGGTTGGGTTCCAAGGCTTCAGAGGATGGGGGAACCGATGCTGCAGGCCCAGAGGCCATACCCTGGTCTTTTTTTGAATCTTCCAGTACGCCCTCCCGGGTCAGGAAACTGACTTTCGGTCCCCCTTCGGTGAAGAAGATCACATCCCCGTTTTTCAGCCAGGCCTCTGTGACCCGGCTGCCGTTGACAAAGGTGCCGTTGGTACTGGTGTCAATTATTTTAAACCGGTTTCCCTCCCGTTGGATCCGGGCGTGGTTGCGGGAAATGACGACAAGGTCCTTTGGAAAGACAAGGTCTGATGAGGGATGGCGGCCAATGGTAATCTCGCTGCCGTCAAATTCCTGGATGCCCCCTTTCAGCGGGCCGTGGATATGAACCAGCTGAACAATTATGGCCAGGGGCTGGTTCATTGGGCGCTGCCCTTTTTAATACTTTCCAGCCTTTCATGCAGCATCTGGGCTTTTTTCAGATTTGCGCTGACCTCTTTATAGCCGGGATCAATTTGATGTACCTTGGTCCACTCATTAATGGCTTTTTCCAACTGCTCTTTGCCAAAATAATGAATCCCGAGATTGTAATGCTTTTCTTTGAACGTATCCTCGCATTTTTTGATATAATCCGGGCATTTGTCGCAGTCGGCATTCTGTGAAAGGGCCGATTCAAAACTTGATTTTGCGGCCAGATACTTTTCCGCATCGTAGCGGGATAAGCCCAGCTGAAAATGGGACTTGAAAAGCTGATCCTTGATGGCCTCATTGTCAGGCGCCTCGGTTTGGGCAGCCTCAAGCAGCGGGATGGCCTGGGCATATTTTTTTTTGTTGAACAGTGCAAGGGCTTTGTCGTACGACACTGGCGCTGCCGGGGACACAGGCGCTTTTGAGGCTATATCGGGAATGGCCTCGGGTTCGGGTTCCGCCTGTTTTTCCTCGGGGGCGGGTTCCTCCTGCGTTTCCTCGGATTCAGGTGCCGCCGTTTTTTCTTCTGTCAACGGCTGTTCATATTCGGTACGGGCGGTATCTGGCTGCCCGGACAGCTTTTTTTCTGCGCGTTTGGAATCAAGGTATGCCTGTTGTTTCTGCTGGAGGCTGGCAAGGGGAAACGCTTCAGTGGCCGGTATCTTTAGTTTATCGCCGATGCGCACCCGGGTCACGTCTTTCATATTGTTGAATTTGCCGATAATGGGATAGGCTTTCAGGTCGCCGTAGTAAATCAGTCCCAGCTTTGAGACACTTTCTCCCGGCCCAAGTTCGTGAACAATATAGTCGCTTGATTCTTTGGTCACACCGCCCGGGGACAGTTTCTCCCTGGCTAGTTTATGGTCCGGCCAGTTTTGAAGGGCGGCTAAATACTCTTTTCTTGCCGCTTCATATTTTCCCTGTTCATCAAAGGCCAGTCCATTTTCATAATGCTGCCGGGCCCTGTCCTGAAGTTCGGTTACAACCCGGGATTTATGATCTGCGGCCAATTTGTTGTCGGGTTCAACCGTCAATGCCAGTTCATATTGTTCCAGCGCTTTGGGCAGAGAATCCTGCTGTTCAAGGGCAACCCCCTTTGCGATGTACTGCTGCGCCGGACTGGGCGCAGCAGATCTTTCTTTTTCCGGAGAGAGCGAAATACACCCTGAAACCAGCCATAAGGAGATGAGAATAAATAAAACGGCTCTATTCATATTCATTTTCCTTTATTTTAACGAAAGATTATTAAATGTTTTCAGCCTTGAAACAAATGACGCCATGTCTTTTTTTAATATCATATCCCGCTTTAATGCAAGGGGATTCGTAAAAAAAGGATTGCTTCCCCGGTCAACCGTGACGGCAAGTTTATAGCCGGCCTGGTGAGCCATTTTTATGATGCCCGAGTCATACTTTCCATAGGGGAAAGAAAAAAAACGGGTCTCCTGATTCAGTTTTTTGTCAATGATCTGTTTGGATAAAAAGATTTCTTTTTTTCTTCGTTTTAAAAAGGCCTCCCGGGTTTCCCCCTTGTCCCTGACGATCAAATTACTATGGGAAACCGAATGGGAGCCGATGGTAAAGCCTTTGGATTTCAATATGCGTAGATCCGCCCAGGACAAGGCTTTCTTAGAGACTCCGATATAATCGGTATATACAAAAACTGTGGCGGTGTAACCAAACTCCTCTAGAATGGGCAGGGCGACTTCGTAAGCTGACCGGAACCCGTCGTCAATGGTGATCATCACCGCTTTCTTTGGTATCTGACGCCGGTATTCGAGAAAATCCAGGAGTGCTTCAGGAGAGATGACCCGGTATTCGTTTTCTTTGAGGTATTTCATCTGCTGCCTGAAAACCCGGGCAGGGGTATTCATCTCCGAGGTCTTTTTTTCCCCGAATTTGTGATAGCACAATATTGGCACGCTCTGATACCCGTTTTCGTAAATTCCGCCCCGGTTTTTCTCCTTTAAGGGGAGCGCGATCAATCCTCCCGGGGTGGCTTCGCGGATAACTCCGCTGTCTTCTATTTTCCACGATTTTTTTTCATCGCCGTAAACAATGCGGGCCATATCTGAAAAGGAGTGTTTCCCATCTGCTTCCAGGATGGCATAGGAAGCAGAGCGATAGGCAACAGGCCCTTGCTGAACCTGTGGTTTACTTACGGCACAGGAAAAGAGTACGAAAAAAAGAATAGATGCAAACCGGCTGTATTTCATAATTCATCCAGTTATAAGCACTCGGTTAACTCGGATTTGGGGTAAAACAAACACTGATCTTCTGACAATACAATCCTTTTGACGCCAGGTAAAGGTTAAATATAACCCAATGGTTTAAGGGGATTTTAATCATACAGACACCTTGACATCCCGCGCATTTTTATATAGGTGAAAATGAATTGCTCTGTTCAAGCTCCATTTAACTGCCACCCGTCAGTAACGGCCTGTTTACCATCTCAAATCCGCAGGTGAGCGGGCATAAAGGGAGGATGCGAATACGATGATTCTATACGGTAAGTGGAAGGCAAAATTTACCGGCAAACGCTGTTTAATATTCCTTGGGGTGTGGTTTATCATCAGCTTTATTCTTTATCTGGGGATCCATCTGGCCGAAACCCGGCAGAAACAGCGATTGATAAAAACAGGGGTGGCCATCTCAAAAGATATTTCCAGCCAGTCAGGCCTTCCCCTGCTGGAAAAAAAATTCGACCTTTTGAGTCAGAGAATCGAGAATATCAAACAAAAACCTGAAGTGATCTTTGCCTCCATAATCGACCATAAGAACAAGCTGATCGCCTATACGGACCAGGATCAGTTTTTCACCCTGAACAGGGATCAGTCCGGGGAACAGGACGGCGTGATTTACTGGAAAATATCCAATACCAACAATAAAAAGATCATGAACTTTTCTTCGGATATTACCTTTTCAGGGACCCGTGTCGGCGAGGTCTTCATCTCCCTTGCCGCCAACGGCATCGGATTCATCCGGAAAATTTTTTTTATGGTTGCCGCAATGGGGGTGTTGGCTATTTTCATCAGTTTTGGCCTGGTCAGATACCAGGATTTCCTGGCGTGGTGGAAGTCAAAAGCCTATTCCGTATCTGCCCCTGGGGAACCTGAAATAAATTCAGAAGAGGGGGCGCGTTTTTTCTGTCCCATGTGCAGTCGTCAATCATCATTTTCGCAGCGCATATGCAGCGGGGAAAAGCTTGAGGATTTCCCGGTCATACAAAATTACTCACGAGAATACAAAGAGGTGCTGCTTGAAAATCTAAACACGGTTGAAGAACTTGAATGGTTGAAGCGGCGTATTATCGCCCGGTCTGCCAAGATCATCACAAAACTGGAAACCGAACAATAGCTTGAGTCATTTTTGGAGAAGTCTTATGTCCTCGGATGAGAAAAAAACGGCCACCATTACATGGGCAAAGCCCTCGCAGGCATCGGCTAAAACAACAATATCCTTTATGGCCAGGAATAAAAAGCCTGTGGTGCTTTATCTGGTATGTTTTATCCTGATCATGGGGGTGGGACATTTTTTTATCGTGAACAACCGGGAAAAACAGATCAGCAATCTGTTTGAAGGCGGGGCCACCGTTGCCCATAACATGGGGGAAAAAATAAACTCCCCCCTCCTGGAAAAAGATTTTCTTACCCTTAATGTCGCGGTCGGTGAACTGGAAAAGAAGAGCCATCCGGTTTTTGCGGCCATTCTCGACCACGCCGAAAAAATTGTTGCCCACAGCGACCCCGACCTCATCGGCAACACCTTCAGCCTGCCCCAGGCGGTCCTCCACCTGCAGAAACTTGAGAATGTGTCAATCGACCGGTTCTCCTATAAGGAAAATCAGGTGATCGGTTTTACAAAGGAGATTCTCTATTCCGGAATAAAAATAGGAAAAATCGTATTCGCCATTGATGCCGCCCAGCTGGACAGTCTGGCAAATCAGGCCAACCGTTTTTTGATGATACTCTGGATAACCGGTATCCTGGGCGTTATTCTCATCATTGTCATTACGGACATTTATCTTAAGAAAAAGCGGCAGAGGGCGCTTGAAGCCTTTAAAAATGCCGAAACCGTAGGCCCTTACCGCCTTACCAGGAAAATTGCAACCGGCGGGATGGCAGAACTCTACCTGGCCGATTACACCCGGGAAGACGGGTTTAAACGGACCGTGGCCATAAAAAAAATACTGCCCCATCTGGTGGAAAATCAGGATTTCGTGGATATGTTCATCCGGGAAGCGCGGCTGGCTGCCATCCTGCGTCATCCGAATATCGTACAGATATTTGATTTGATCAAAGCGCATAATTCCAATTTTATCGCCATGGAATACGTCAACGGCAAAAATCTGGCGGAGATCCTGGCCCACGAGAAAAAAGGACTGCCCGTTGATCTGTCCGTTTTCCTCATCCAGAAAATAAGTGCAGGCCTATACTATTCACACACCAAGAAAAATGAAGATACAGGGGAACCCCTGAATATTGTCCACCGGGATGTGAGCCCCCAGAATATGCTCATTTCCTTTAAAGGGGAGGTTAAAATCAGTGACTTCGGCATTTCCAAAGCCCGGTCCGAACCCAGCTTCACCCAGGCCGGCGTCATCAAGGGGAAGCTGTCCTACCTTTCCCCTGAACAGGCGTTGGGAAAAGAAACCGATCACCAGTCCGATATCTATGCCCTGGGCATCATTTTTTACGAAATCCTGTCCGGCCAGCGGCTGTATAAATTCAACAATGAGATTGAAGCCCTGACCGCCCTTCCCAAAACCGTTGTCAAACCCATTATTGAGGTGCGGAAGGATATTCCGGAAGGGCTCAACGAGATCGTCATGAAGTGTCTTGAAAAAGACAAAGATAAAAGATATCACTCCGGCAAAGAAATTAATGATGACCTGTCAGCACTCAAGAGCAGGCTGAACATTTCCTATGATGAATCAAATCTTGTAAATTTCATGGCAGAGAGATTTTTAAAAGATGACTAAATTTTCATTTTCCGGAAAGACAGACCAGGGCCTGTGCAGGAAAAAAAATGAAGATGCACTGGTGATTGACGAAAGCAGAGGGTTCTGCCTGGTTGCCGACGGAATCGGGGGTTCGGCAGCAGGCGACATTGCCAGCCGGATGTTCGCTGATACGGCCAAAAAAATTTTTTCCCGGCCCCAGGTGACGGAAGCCTTGCAGTATACCAATATCCAGTCGGTGTTTTTAATGGCAAATGAGCAGATACTGAAATACGCCAACCACAATCCCGGCTGCAAGGGGATGGGGTGCACCGCGGAATTACTGGCCGTAAGCCCTGGCCGGTTTGTGCTGGGACACATCGGCGACAGCCGGACCTACCGGCTCCGCAACGGAGAGTTAAAGCAATTGACATCAGACCATACCCTGGTCCAGGAACAATTGGAACAGGGCTTGATTACAAGGGAAGAGGCCGACCGGCATTCATTCAGAAACGTCATTTCGCGGGCTGTGGGCATAAAAAAAGAAATCGCCCTGGACGTGTTAAGGGGCAATCTTTATGCCGGCGATATTTTCCTGTTGTGTTCGGATGGTCTCACCGATATGGTCCCGGACGATCAGATTAAGGCCCTCCTGGCGTCGGGAGCGGGGCTGGCGGATAAAACAGCACAGCTCATCCGGGCCGCAAACGACCGGGGGGGTAAGGATAATATTACCGTGGCCCTGGCCCGTATTTCCTGAGTTTTTTCATATCATCTCCTGAACAATTCTGCCAAGGCGCTGGATGGCCGGTGCGGCCTTGGCCGACCAATTGGCTGCGTTGAGCCGGATGAAATTGGTGTACCTTCGGTCTGCGGAGAAGAGGTGGCCCGGGGTGATGGCGGTGCCGTTGGTCAGGGCCGCCTGGTAAAGGTCCAGGGCATCAACCGTTTCAGGCAGTTCCACCCAGAGCAGGTAGCCCCCGGCAGGATCTGTGATTCGGATATCTTCAGGGAAAAATCGGGATACGGCCTGCCTCAGTTCCGTCATTTTCTGGTGGTAGATGCGCTGGATTCTGCGCAGGTGCTGGCGGTAGTCGCCGTCGGCCATGAAGTCGGCCAGCGCGGCCTGGGGCAGGGTGGCTGTGGCCAGGCTGGCGCTGAACTTAAGCCATTGGACCTGTTCCCTGAACCGGCCCGGGGCGGTCCAGCCCACCCGGAGGCCCGGAGAGAGGGTTTTTGAAAATGAACTGCACCAGAGAACCATGCCCCGGGTGTCAAAGGATTTGGCGGTGACGGGCCGCCGCTGGCCGTAATGGATGTCCCCGAAGATATCGTTTTCAATGAGGGGGATCTCCCTGGCTGCCAGCAGGCGGACCAGTTCTTTTTTCCGGCTGTCAGGTATGCACGAGCCCAGGGGGTTGTTGAAGTTGGAGATTACAATGCAGGCCTGGACCGAATGGTGGGCCAGGGCGAATTCCAGGGCCTCAAGGCTGATGCCCTCCCTCGGGTGGGTGGGGATTTCCAGGGCCTTGAGCCCCAGATTTTCCATATACTGGAAGACGTCAAAGCAGATGGGGGATTCCACGGCAACGGTATCCCCGGGCCGGCAGACCGCCTTGAGGCAGAGGTAGACGGCTTCGCCGCAGCCGGCCGTGATCATGATGTCGTCGGGCTCAAGGCTGCAGCCTGCATTGATGGCGTGGCGGGCGATGTGGCGGCGGAGCCGAGGATCACCATCCGGCGGCAGGTAGCAGCCTGCCCGGTCGCCCATGCGCCGGGCCGCTGCAGCCATGCGGCGGTTGAGTTTGCCGGTGGCGCAGAGTGATTCGGCCGGGTGGGCCGCACCCAGCTGGACCAGGCCGGGGGTGGTGGTGTCCCTGAGGATGATCAGGGGGATCAGTTCCCGCATACCCACGGTGGAGGGGTCGGGGGCCGGCCGTGACAGGCCGGGTTCCGGGGGGGTGGCAGGCAGCCGGGGACTGACATAGAAGCCTGACCTGGGTTTGGGAATGATCAGCCCCCGGGCTTCCAGCCGGTAATAGGCGTTGAGCACGGTGGAAATGCTGACATTCCACTGGCGGCTGAGTTTTCGTACCGAGGGCAGGGCGGCGCCCGGCCCCAGAACCCCTTCTTCAATGAGTTTGACCAGGCGGTCGGCTACTTTTTGGTATTTGGGTGTTTTTTTCATACTGCCGTGTTCCAGGAATAAGGGTACAGTTTCTATCCGAGACAATAAGTACAGTTCCTTCAATATCATAATTGTAATGAATACAAAATCAGAGTTTTGTGACTGTCCTTTTTTTATACCCCATTGTATCTTACTGCCAGGCTAACACATGGCGTAATTAAAGGGGGCGCAGGAGATGAAAAAGAATTATGCGGCAATATTGCTGCTGATGGCTGCGGCGGTGTGCTGGAGCACTTCCGGAATTCTTATCAAGATGGTGTCCCTTCACCCCCTGGCAATTGCCGGGTGGCGCAGCCTTATTGCCGGGGTTTTTATTGTTGCGGTCTGCAGAAAAAGCGTTGATGTAACCTGGGACAGGTATACCCTGGGGGCGGCCTTCTGTCTGGGGGCCTTTTGCATCTGTTTTGTGGGGGCCACAAAATTGTCAACGGCCGCCAATGCCATCGTGCTTCAATACTCGGCGTCCGCTTATGTCGCGGTGTTGGCACCCTGGGTACTCAAGGAAGAGACCCGGGCCATTGACTGGGTGACGCTGGTGCTTGTGGTGGCCGGGGTCTGCCTATTTTTCATGGATGATCTGTCCATGGAAGGGCGGTGGGGAATTTTTTTGGGGATTTTGGGCGCCTTGCTCTTTGCCGGGACCATGCTTTTTCTACGGAAAAACAAGGACGGGTCCACGGCCTGGCCCCTTGGACTGGGTAATTTTTTTGCAGCCGTGTGCTGCCTTCCCTTCATGTTCGGACAGATGCCCGGAATAACGGACGGACTGGGCCTTCTTGGGCTTGGGGTGGTGTCCATCGGCGCAGGATATGCGATTTTTTCCTATGCCATCAAAAATGTACCTGCCCTGGAGGCCGTGCTGGTCTGCAGCATTGAACCCTTTATCAATCCCCTGTGGGTCTTTCTTTTTTTGGGTGAACTGCCGGGCCCATCGGCCCTTGCCGGTGGCAGCCTGGTTCTGGTGGCAGTGACCTCGCGCAGCGTACTCTCTGCCGTGAACATGCCGTCGCAGCCCGGGAAAGCCTGATACTTCGCCTTAAATTGGCGGATTATATTTTTGCCATTTGCCCTGTTTTCCGTTATTATTCTGCCTGTATGCCGCAAAACTTCTGAGAACAAAATCTGTATTTGAATCGGGTCATCACCGCCGCGGTGAATGGGGTGTCAGCCGCGGTTGCCCATGGGCGGTGGCGGCCCACCTGGGGGAGGGGCTTTGTACAGATTATTCAGCCGGAACAGCAAAGAAGACGGGATTGATTTTAAGATTAATCCCCTAACCCTGCTATTTTTGGACCCAGGGCTGGAAACCGCGTTCAAAGCCGATTATTTCAGGGCCAATCTGTCTCTAGGGCGGGCCTGCCACCTTATCGCCGTTTTTTTTTACGGTCTTGTGGGACTATGGGACGGCCTTGTTTTTGATCCGGCCCATCTAGGGGCCTGGCTGTGGGTCCTGGCGGCAGTCTGTCTGGTATTTACCACAGGCTTTTTTTCTTCTTTTTACATCCCTGGATTTTACGCCCGGTACTGGCAGCCGCTGTTTGCCTTTTACGTTATCGTAACCGGAGGCGGGTTTGCCGTGATCTCCGTTGCATCGGGGCCTGAATATCCGGCGCACAATTTTGTGGGGATTATCTTTTGCCTTTTTTTCTGCTACGCCTTTATCCGCCTGACCTTTTTATGGGCCACCGCTGCCGGTACTTTGATTGTTTTTGGGTATTCCGCTGCCGTCTTTTTGTTTTTCCAGGTGCCGGCCAAAGTGATCCTGAATGAGTTTTTTTATATGTTCGGCATTAACCTGCTGGGGATGATGGTCTGCTATGCCCTGGAACTTTTTTCCCGGCGGGATTATATGCTCAATAATCTGCTGAAACGGGCAGAGGGAAAGGCAAGGGAAATGAATGCCCTGCTGGAGCGGCGGGTGGCTGAACGGACAAAGGAATTCACCGATGCCAACAGGAAACTTCAAAAAAGCCTGAAATCGAGAGAAAAACTGGAAGCCCAGCTGCTCCAGGCCCAGAAAATGGAATCCGTGGGGCGCCTGGCCGGAGGAGTGGCCCACGATTATAATAATATATCCAGCGTTATTATCGGTTATTCAGAGTTGTCCATGGAGACAATGGACAAGGACCACCCCTTGTACGGCAATCTGGAAAAAATCCTTTCGGCGGCAAAGCGTGCCACGGATATTACCAGGCAGTTGCTGGCCTTTGCCAGAAAACAGACCGTTTCCCCCAAGGTGATTGACCTGAACAACTCCATTGAACGCATGTTAAAGATCCTGGGCCGGCTCATCGGAGAAAATATCCGCCTTGAATGGACCCCCGGCCGGGACCTTTGGCCGGTGAAGATGGATCCCTCACAGATCGATCAGATATTGGCCAATTTATGCGTGAATGCAAGGGATGCCATTCCGGACACCGGCAGGATCACCATTGAAACCAAGGCGGTGCGGCTTGACCGGGCTTATTGTGATGCCCATGAAGGCGCCATCCCGGGGGAGTATTCAATGATTGCCGTGGCCGATAACGGAAAAGGCATGGCCCCGGAAACCCTGGACAAAATTTTCGAACCGTTTTTCACTACAAAGGCCGTGGGCCGGGGCACCGGCCTCGGACTGGCAACGGTTTACGGAATTGTGAAGCAAAACAATGGATACTTAGATGTGGATAGTGAGCCGGAAAACGGTACCCGTTTAAGGATTTATCTTTCCTGCTACAAAGGAGAGGTCGCGGATGCCGGCTCCGGCCGGACCGAAGGAATGCCGGCCGGTCAAGGCGAACTGATTTTAATGGTTGAAGACGATCCGGATATCCTTGACCTGGGGACCGTCATGCTCAAAGAACTTGGCTACAGGGTATTGTCGGCCGGCAGGCCCGAAACCGCCCTAAAGCGGGCCGCAGAGAATGAAGATGAGATTCATCTCCTGCTTTCGGATGTTATCATGCCGGAGCTGGACGGCCGCAGGCTGGCGAAAAAACTCCAGGCGGCCCGACCGGGGCTGAAAGTGCTTTTCATGTCCGGTTACACCGCCGACATCATCGCCCACCGCGGGGTGCTGGACGATGGGGTCAACTTTATCGCCAAGCCCTTTTCCAAAGCTCAATTGGCGGCGAAGGTGAGAAAGGTACTTGATGGCAAGGGGGCGGATCTGGTATTGAATATGAACGGGGAAACAGAAAAGCGGTCGTAAAAGTTAACCATCCATGGAATGGGGGCATGAGTCATGTTGGATGAAATTCTACAGGAGGCCGGTGCGCTGACGGCAGATCAGCAGGAAAGCGTTCTTCAATATATCCGGTCCCTCAAGCATAAGGATATGCGTTCCTTTCCCAGGGCGAAAAAAAAAGTGGACATTGATGTCGTCATTGATGACAAACTCATCCAGTCCCATTCGCGGGATCTCAGTGCCGCAGGGGTGTTTGTCAACACCGGAGTCGGGGCCCGGCCGGGCATGCCGGCACGGGTGGTACTTTCCATTCCGGGCAAAACGCCTCCGTTCAAGTTAAAGGGAAAGGTTGTCAGGATTGAAGAGGGGGGGATCGCCATCTGGTTCAATGAAATGACCGCCTATGCCCGCCAGGCCTTGGCTGAACTGTTAAAGGCGTAAGGAACGAACCTGCCGGTCTGGTGCAGGGGTTTCAGCTTGACAATTAAACTTATATTTATTAGTCAATTAGCCTAACGCCTGTGACATATCTGCCCTGTTAGTGTTTATTGTCCGGTTACGATTTGATTCAGTTTAGTATCGCACCCGAAAAACGAGGGGATTGGATCATGAAGTTGGATAAACATGCAGCACTCATTTCGTTTTTAATCGTTTTTATCTCTCTGTTTTTTTGTTTTGCGGCCCAGGCCGAGGGGGCCAAAGGAGATGACGCCGGCACATACACCCTTGAGGTGCAGCCCCATCCAGGGGAGGGCCATGCCCAAGCCGCTTCCGTTCAGACCGACCATGCCCAGGAGGCCCATGAAGGGGGGCATGGCCACGGCCACGTGAATTTAGGGGAGACCCTGCCCCTGTATTCCTGCATCCCTTTTGCCTGCATGCTATTGTCCATTGCCCTGCTGCCCCTGGTGGCAGGCACTTTCTGGCATCACCATTTCGGCAAGATCTCAGCTTTCTGGGCCGCCTGTCTGGCCATCCCCTTTGTGGCCGCCTACAAAGGGCAGGCCGTGCATGAAATCCTGCATATTATACTGGCCGACTATGTGCCCTTTATTATTCTGCTTTGGGCGTTGTTCACGGTGTCCGGCGGCATCCTGCTTCGGGGGACGCTTCGGGGGACCCCGGTGGTGAATACTATCATTATTCTGATCGGCACGGTGCTGGCATCATGGATGGGCACCACCGGGGCGGCCATGCTCATGATCCGCCCCTTTATCCGGGCCAATGCCCACCGCAAGAACAAAACCTTCATGGTGGTTTTTTTCATTTTCCTTGTGGCCAATGCGGGGGGGGCGCTGACGCCCCTGGGGGATCCGCCCCTGTTTCTGGGATTCCTGCACGGGGTCAGCTTTTTCTGGACCATGAAAATTCTGCCCCATATGCTGCTGGCCTCAGGGGTATTGCTGGTGTGCTATTTTCTGCTGGATTCCTTTTATTACAGAAAAGAAGGGGGGGCACCGCCGGATGACGGGGAAAAAGCTCCCCTGCGACTGGTGGGTACCTATAATTTTATCTTTCTGGGGGGAGTGGTGGGGGCTGTACTCATGAGCGGCATCCTGGATCTGGGGGAGGTATCCACCTTCGGCATTCACCGGGCCACCCAGGACTGGCTCCGGGACGGACTGCTCATTGTGCTTGGCATCGCTTCCCTGGCCTCCACCCCCAGGCCCCTGCGGGAGGAAAATGAGTTTTCCTGGTTTCCCATTGTGGAAGTGGCCTATCTGTTCATCGGGATTTTCATCACCATGATTCCCTGCCTGCTTCTGCTTAAAGCCGGATCCAAGGGGGCCTTTGCCTTCCTGATCAACGCGGTCCAGGATCCCTGGCACTATTTCTGGGTTACAGGGATGCTTTCGGCTTTTCTGGATAATGCGCCGACCTACCTTACCTTCTTTAACACCGCCCTGGGCAGCTTCTATGCCGGCCTGCCCGAAGCCCAGTCCGTCCCCCTGCTCATGACCGAGAATGCCATCTACCTGAAGGCGGTGTCGGCCGGTTCCGTATTCTTCGGCGCCTGTTCCTATATCGGGAATGCCCCCAACTTTATGGTGCGGTCCATTGCCTCCGAGTCAGGGGTGGAAATGCCTAGTTTCTTCGGCTATATTTTTAAGTATTCCCTGGTCTTTCTCATCCCTACCTTTGTGGTTGTCACTGTGGTATTTTTCTTCTAATATACGAATAAGGAGAAATTAAAGGAGTCATCCATGGACCTTGACCTGAACCAACGGAAGATCGGCATTATCGGCGGCAACGATCCCTGTTGCGAAATATTGAACCGGCTGTCGGACCCTGTGCTGTCCGCCCTGGGCTGCCGGGTGCTGATGGTGGCCGACCCCCTGGTGAGGAATCAGGGAACGGTTTGTGCCGCAAATTTGAATATCCCGACAACCAGGACCTACTCGGACCTCCTGGAGCTGGAAGGGATGGATCTGGTGCTCAAGCTTAAAAATGATGAAAGCCTTGCCCCCATATTAAAGGAGCTGGAAGGGCGCGGCGTGCAGGTTGCAGACCTGGATCCCTTTCATGCTGTAGCCTTTATCGGACTGCTGAAGACCGAGGAAGAAAAAGCCCGGGTGCTTGAGAAAATCTCAGACAAGGATGTCTGCCGGGGGGACCTGGCCTGCCTTTTTAACACCTTTTCAAGCCGTATTTCTGAGATTTCAGAGAAAAAGACGGAATTCCTTAAAAACGAGCGGGAAGAGCTGCTGGAGATGGAAAAGGAACTCACCCAGGTGATCCAGGGCAGCATGATTCCCACCTTCATCATTAACAATGAACATATCCTGACCCACTGGAACCGGGCCTGCGAGGAGCTCACCGGGCATAATGCCTATGAACTGGTGGGCACGGACCGGCAGTGGGTGCCCTTCAGATCGGCCAAGCGGCCCACCCTGGCCGATATCGTGGTGGACGGCCTGGATGAGGAAGAGATCGTAAAATACTACGGCAGTTCCTGGCGGTGGTCCATGATTGTCAAAGAGGCCCTGGAGGCTGAAGAGTTTTTCCCCCACATCGGGGAAAAGGGCAAATGGATATTTTTTACGGCCGCCCCCATCAAATCCCCGGACGGAGAGGTGATCGGAGCCATTGAGACCCTGAGGGACAGGACCGAGGACAAGGCCGCCCAGAAAGAGATCGCGCTCCAGGACCAGGAACTGGTCAAGCTCCATGAAAAGTACAAAAAATCAGAGGAAAAATACCGGTCGCTGTTTAACAACAATCCCAATCCCATTTTCATCATTGATTCCCAGACCCTTGAGATTCTGGATATCAACCACAGGGTGGAGGCGGATTACGGATATTCAAAGACCGATCTTTTGGGAAAGCCCTTTCTGGATATCTGCGACAGGGACGATGAAACCGTGGAAATGGGGCTCAGAGAGCTGAACCGGGGCCAGGCCCTTCTCTTTGCCAAGAAAAAGCACCTGAAAAAATCCGGGGAAACGTTTTTTGCCAATACCAAGGTGGTGAATACCACCTATTCCAACCGGGACGTGCTCATTGCATCCTCCACGGATATCACCGAAAGCGTTGAAAAGGAAACCCAGCTCATCCAGGCCGGGAAACTGGCCACCCTGGGCACCATGGCGGCCGGCATGGCCCATGAGATCAACCAGCCCCTGAACGTGATCCAGATCTGTGCCGATCTCATGCTCAAGATGATTAAAAAGGGAATCGATATCCCAGATGACGAATTGAAGCTGATGGCCAAGGATATCATAGACAATGTGGCCCGGGCGGCCGGGGTGATCAAGCATGTCCGGGATTTTGCCCGCCAATCGGAGCGGAGCCTGAAAAAACTGGATATCAACGACCCGGTAAACGATGTGTTCAAGGTGCTGGGCCACCAGCTTACGGTACACTCCATCAAGGTCAACCTGGATCTCAATGACGACCTGCCCCAGATCCGGGCCGAGCATAACCGCCTGGAGCAGGTGTTTATCAACCTGGTGACCAATGCCATCGACGCCATGGACGAAAAGGCGGAAAAGGCCGACGGCCAGGTGGACAAAAATCTGACCATAAAAACCTGGCATGAAGCCAGCAAGGTGTGTGTCAGCGTTGCCGACACCGGGGTGGGCATGAGCGATACGGTGAAACGCAAAATTTTTGAACCTTTTTTCACCACCAAGGAAACCGGCAAGGGTACCGGCCTGGGCACCAGCATCAGTTTCGGGATCATCAAGGATTATTCCGGGACCATTGAGATCCAGAGCGTGGAGGGCCAGGGGGCGGAGTTCACCATCAGATTTCCAGCCATTAATTGAGCCTGAAAAGGAGAGCAAAAAACAGCTTATGTCTGCCAATAAAATACTGATTGTCGATGATGAAGATATCATTGTCCGCCTGCTGGCCATGTCGCTGCGCAGCGACGGCTATGAGGTCGTGACCGCAGGAAACGGGCAACAGGCCCTTGAGGTGCTTGAAAAGGAGGCGCCGGATATTGTGGTCACCGATATCAAAATGCCGGTGATGGACGGACTGGAACTGCTCAAGCGAATCAAGGAGCTTGACGGGGAAAAAGAGGTCATCATCGTCACCGGCCACGGGGATATCGACTCCACCATCACGGCCCTGCAGTACGGGGCCAGCGATTTCATTAACAAACCGGTACGGGACGAGGCCCTGGCCATTGCCCTGGAGCGGGCCAAAACCAAGATCCATATCCGGGAACAGCTGGAAGGGTATACCAAGAACCTTGAACAGAAAGTGGCGGAAGCCACAGAGGAGATCCGCCGGAGGGCCAGTTTTCAGCGGCTGCTCATCCACTCTTCCAACGATGCCATCGTGGCCTTTGACCGTGAATGGAAGATCGTGGTATTCAACCCCGAAGCCGCCCGGATTTTTGATGTACCGGCCGGAGATGTGCGGAACAAGATGACCATAGAAGACCTTTACCTGCCCGACCTGGCCAAGATGTTTAAGGCCGAGGCCGAAAAAGAAAAGCGGCAGGGAGAGATGCCCTGGAAGGAAATGACCCTGAACCTGAAACAGGGCGGGCAGTTCCCGGTACGGTATGCGGTTAACGTGCTCCATGAAAAAGGCGAATTTGTGGGTATTGTGAATTTTTTTCAGGACCTGACCGAAATCAAGCGGCTGGAAAATGAACTGGTACAGTCCGAACGGCTGGCCGCAGTGGGGCAGACCGTCAGCGGCCTGGCCCACTATGTGAAAAATATCCTCATCGGCCTCAAGGGCGGTTCCTATGTGGTGGATGTGGGCATGAAAAAAAACAATATGGAGAAGCTCAAGGACGGGTGGGGCACCATAAAGAAAAATATCGCCAGGGTGTCGGATTTGACCCAGGATCTGCTCACCTATTCCAAGGAGCGGGAACCGGAGTTTGAGCCCTGTTTTCCCAATGAGATTGTCCAGGATGTGGTGAATCTGGTTTACGATGCGGCAAAGGGCAAGGATATTGAAATAAAGGCAGATGTGGCGCCGGACCTGGGCGAGGTGACGGCGGACCCCAGAACCATACACCGCTCCCTGCTGAATCTGGTTTCCAACGCCATGGATGCCTGTCTTGAGGATGAAGATACGTCCAAGAATTTTCTCATTGAGGTCCGCACCTATACAGAGCCCGACAATACCCTCTGTCTGGAGGTCCGGGACAACGGCTGCGGTATGGATGACAATACAATGTCGCGGCTTTTTGACCCCATGTTCAGCTCCAAAGGGGGCAAGGGCACGGGGCTTGGGCTATTGGTTACAGGAAAATTGGTGGAAGAACATAAAGGGCGGATTGATACAGAAAGCGAGTTGGGAAAAGGCACGCGTTTCACCATTCGACTTCCATTTGAAACCGTTGCGCAGGAAACTTTAGAAACCGGCCAAGGAGGATAAATAATGAACAAAAAGGTACTTGTGGTAGATGATGATCCTGACGTAAGGTCATTCGTGGTCACAGTGCTGGAGGAAAACGGGTACAGCCCCCTGGTCGCCCATGACGGGGTGGAGGGGCTGGAAAAAATAAAAGCGGAATCGCCGGATCTGGTAATTCTGGATGTACTCATGCCCCGGGGCAGCGGCATCCGCCTTTACCGCCAGTTGAAAACCGACGAGTCCTTGAAGGATCTTCCCGTGGTCATGTTTACCGGTATCGCCCTGCGCTCCTTTCTGAAATCGCAAAAGGCGCTGGAAGAGTTCAACGGTGAGGTGCCCAAACCCGACATCTACCTTGAAAAACCGGTGGAACCCGAAGAACTGGTCCAGGCCCTGAAAAAAAAGATCGGGTAAAAAAGATCGGTTGCGCAAGATTTCCGATAACCAAGACCGGTTCGCCGGAAAACCACCGGACACGGCCGGGGCTTGGCCAGGGCCGGTGAGGAGAGATCATGAAGATAAAAAAACTGCTGTTTGTAACCAAATTTGAGGAGCTTTGCTACGACGCTTTAAATTCCCTGCTCAGCCTGCGGAATGCCGACCTTGACCATGTGGTCTTTCTCAACGTGATAGAACGCGACAAGGTGGCCTTGAAGCGGGGATCCGGATATCTGAAAGAGGAGGAGGTCAAACTCAAGGAAACCGCCAATATCCGGTTCATTGACTGGGCGGAAAACCTGTTTGAAATGGGCATGGAGGTCGGGGCCTATATTGAGGTTTCCAGCCTGATTCCCGAAATCCTCAAGGTCATTGAGAAAGAACGTCCGGACCTGGCCGTCATCGGCCGTTCCCACAAGGGCACCTTGGAGCAGCTTTATTCCCGCTCGGATATTACGGAGCTGACCCGGCGGGTGGATATCCCCATCCTGGTGTTCAAGCACATGGTTGAAGACCAGGTGGTGCCTGAGGAAATATTTAAACGGCCCCTGCTGGCCACTTCCTGGTCCAGCAGCTCCCAGGCGGCGGTGGACTGCCTCAAGGGCTTGTCCGGGGTTATCGGCCAGCTCCATGTGATGCATGTGGTCAGTGAAAAAGATTTGAAAAGTTCCGATACCCACGAGGTGCAGAAGGTTAGAAAGTTTGAGCGCGGGCGGCTGGACGATCTCTGTGACGAGTTTGAGGATGCCGGCATCGATGCCAAGCCCCATGTCTATGTGGGTGATCCTGAAAAGGAAATCCTCAAGGCGGCAAGGGAATACCAGGCCTCCATGATCATTTTAGGGACCAGTGAACGCAATGCCATTGTGGAGAGATGGATGGGATCCATCTCCAGAAATGTTGCTGATAAAT
Source organism: Desulfobacter sp. (assembly GCA_028768525.1). Taxonomy (NCBI): domain Bacteria; kingdom Pseudomonadati; phylum Thermodesulfobacteriota; class Desulfobacteria; order Desulfobacterales; family Desulfobacteraceae; genus Desulfobacter; species Desulfobacter sp. The sequence continues at coordinate 5,787,544 of CP054837.1, forward strand.
CTGTCTATCCCTGCCTCTTGTTCCCGGTTGACAAACGGTAAAAAAAATGTAAAGGCAAGGTGGAAAATAAATAATAAGGTGAAATTGAAAGTAAATGCAGAGGGTTAGCATATTGGGAAAATCCCGGAATCGCCTTAATAAATAGGTATAGCGCTGGAAAGAAACGCCTTGACTCCCATTAGGGGTTTTGGTACTAAACTCAGGTTTTGTTCATGTGAACAGATCTGAAGTTTAGAGAAAAAACACGTAATTAGGTTGCAAAGGGTTATTATGAAACTCCTATTCATAGACGATGAACAGACTTTTTTGAAATACTTGGCCAAGCGACTGGTTTTGGATGGATTTACTGTAAAGACAACCTTTTCAGGAGAAGAGGGGGTTGAAGCGGCATCAAAGGAAGACTTTGATGTGGCCGTGGTTGACCTTCAGATGCCCGGCATTGACGGCATTGAGGTTCAAAAACGTTTAAAAGACCTCCAGCCGACCCTTCCCTGCATTGTGCTCACCGGCCACGGCAGCGTTGAAAACGCCCTTGAAAGCGGCAAGTACAATGCCTTCAAGTTTTTATCCAAACCCGTTGACATGGACACCCTCATCGAAACCATCAAAGCAGCCTATGCCCACAGGCTCAAGCTGGAAGGCAGGAGCGACGCACCTGTGGAGAACAGCACGGAACCGAGAAAGAAAGGCACCTTATCAAAGCTCTATGACAAGTTCCGCGGCATTTACGGTGTTGACCGGTAGTATCACTGCACGTGACAACACGACTCATTTGATCAAGGAGACCTGCATTGACGCAATCCAATCCCGGCCACGGCAGTTCTGCTGCGGCCCCTGAAACCAAACCCTCGTTTTCTGTTTTTTCATTTTTGATCACCTTTATCCTCATGTTTGCAACATGGGTGGTGTTATCGGGGAATTTTTCCGCGCTGCTGCTCAGCCTGGGGGTGATTTCCAGCATTCTTGTGGCCTGGTTCTTCCACGACCTGCTCTTCCCAGCCATCACCCTGGGCCATATCAGGATTTTTATTAAGTTCACCGCCTATATTCCCTGGCTGGTGATTGAAATCATCAAGGCGAATTTCCATTTGCTCTATCTGGTCTTTCATCCCCGGATGGAGGATCTGATTGACCCCCATATTACCAATTTCAAAACCGATCTGGAATCGGACCTTGCTGTTACCACCCTTGCCAACTCCATCACCCTGACGCCCGGTACCATTACCGTGACCACGGGATCCGACGGAACCTACAGGGTGCATGCCATTGACAAGCCGTCTGCCGATGCCCTTCCGGGCACCATGCTGGACAAGGTGGCTGATATTTACGGAGAAAAATAATGAATACGTTTTTTCTATGCATCGCCCTCGGGCTTTGCCTGCTCATGTTCTTGTCTTTGTACCGCTGCCTCTTCGGTCCCACGGTGTTGGACCGGCTCATCGGGGTGAATGCCATCGGCAGTAAAACCGTTGTCCTGCTGCTGCTCATCGGTTTTTTGTATGAACGGGTGGATATGTTTGTGGACATTGCACTGGCCTATGCCTTTCTGAACTTTGTGGCAATCATTGCCGCGTCCAGGTACTTCCATAAAAGAAAAGGCCTCTACGAAGAATCCTTCATGGATTAATCCCGGAGAGATAAGGAGTTTTCATGAATATACTTGTTATCATATTTTTGCTGTTTGGATTTATGTTTTTCCTGGGCGGCGCCGTGGGCATCATCCGCATGCCTGATTTTTATTCCAGGCTCCATCCGGCCGGCAAGCTGGATACCCTGGGGATTATGGCCATGGTGGCCGGGCTTGCCCTGTACAACCTCCACCATTTTTCATGGGGCGCAGTTCTGCTGTCCGTCAAAATGATGCTCATTGTCTTTTTTGTCTTCATGTCCAGCCCGACCGCCACCCATTCCATCGTGGATGCCGGCATGCGGGCAGGTCTGCGGCCCTGGACCAAAAAGGGTAAACAGGGGCAGACCAGCAACGGTGAATTGGCCCAAGGAAAGGAATAACCATGTATTGGCCCATTGATTTGATTGTACTGACCTTTGTTATTTTCTGTGCCATCGCCGCTATTTCCGTCCGGGACCTTCTGGGAACCGCCATTTTATTCGGCGCTTATTCCTTTATGATGTGTCTGCTCTGGGCGGTAATGGGGGCGGTTGACGTGGCCTTTACCGAAGCATCGGTGGGGGCGGGCGTGAGCACCGTATTTTTTGTTGCAGCGGTATTTAGAACCAGCAGGAGGACAAAAGATTGAGACTATTAGGCTTCATTGTGGTCTGCCTCACCGGCGGGCTTCTGCTATACGGCACCGGCGAACTGCCGAACTGGGGGGATCCCAACTCACCGGCATCCCTGCATCTTTCCAACCACTACATCGAACATGCGGTGGCAGAAACCGAGGTGCCCAACTTGGTCACTGCGGTTCTGGCTGACTACAGGGGCTTTGACACCATGTTCGAGACGGCCGTGGTCTTCTGCGCCGGGCTTGCCTGTTTCCTGCTGCTTCGGGATTTCAGGCCCAAAAAGGAGCAGTATTACCGGCATGTGCCTTCAGGGGTTGTCCTCCATGTGAAGAATCCGGAAAGGCACGTGGCCGTCGGAAAAGAGTTTGAGGATATGGATAGGGATTGGGTGCCTTCGGATACCATCATCAAAACCGTGTGCCGGATTCTGATCCCCTTTATTCAGATTTACGCCCTTTACGTTGTGGCCCACGGTGACTTCTCCCCGGGGGGCGGATTCCAGGGCGGTGTTATTTTCGGTTCCAGCCTGATTCTCCTGGCCATCTCCTATAACCTGAAAACCCTGTTGAAACGGGTGAGCGAGAAATTCCTCGGCATCTTTTCAGCCCTCGGGGTCCTGGTCTATGTGGGCATCGGTGCCATTGCCATGCTGCTGGGGGGCAATTTCCTGGATTATTCCAAGTACGCCCCCATTTTCGGTGAGCACCATATCCGGGCCCTGGGCATGCTGGGGGTTGAGATCGGGGTGGGCATGGCCGTGACTGCGGTAATGGCCATCATTTATATTAACATCGTCTCCGAAGGCAGACACGACGAAGGATTGTAAAGGAGGCGCACAATGACTGACTTTCTGGCCCTTATCGCGGCAAAATACAATTACTGGCTTTACATTGTTCTCATGATGATCGGGCTTTATGCCATGATCGCCAAGAACAATCTGATCAAAAAACTGGTGGGCATGAATATTTTCCAGACGGCGATTATCCTGTTCTATGTGTCCATCGGATTCAAGCATGACGCCACCATCCCCATTATCCAGGGGGACCACGGCCACGGAGCGGCCCATGCCGCCATCAAGGCAGCAGACTATATCAATCCGCTGCCCCACGTACTGATGCTCACGGCCATCGTGGTCTCCGTGGCCACCTTTGGTGTGGCCATGGCCCTGTGTGTTAAGATTTACCAGCGGTACCAGACCCTGGAAGAAGATGAACTCAGAATGCGCTTATCGGAAAAGTAAATCATGAATAATTATCCAGCAATCGTTGTCATCGCTCCGCTGCTTGGGGCCTTTTTCGCGGGGATCACCGCATGGGTGGAAGACCGGTTTACCTACCCCATTGCCCTCATGGCTCTGGGCATTGCCTGCTGTGCGGCCATCGGGGACCTGTGCATCGTACTCACCTCCGGCCCCATCCAGTACAAAATGGCCGGCTGGGCACCGCCCATGGGGATTGAGTACCGCATCGACGCACTCAACGCCATGGTCCTGGTCCTGGTTACCGGCATCGCCTTTTTAAACCTGGTGGCAAGCTATCAAAATGTACGCCAGGAAACTTCGGACCGGACCGGTGCCTTTTATGTGATGTATCTGCTCTTTGTGGTGGGGCTTACCGGCGTGGTCTCCACCGGCGACCTGTTTAACCTTTATGTGCTCATTGAGATCACCTCATTGAGTTCCTATACCATGATCGCCCTGGGAGACAAGGACCGGGGGGCGTTGGCCTCCCTGAACTATATCTTCATCGGGGTCATCGGCGCCTCCTTCTACCTGCTCGGGGTGGGCTATATCTATATTAAGACCGGTTCCCTGAACATGGCCGATGTGGCATCCATGATGCCGGCCATGGCCGAGTCCTCCACCATGCTGGCGGCATTCATCCTCTGCATCCTGGGTGTATTTATCAAAATGGCCCTGTTTCCGGTCCATGTCTGGCTGCCCAATGCGTACTCTTACGCCCCCGTGGGCTTTGCCCGCATTGTGGCCCCATTGATGACCAAGGTGATGGTCTATGCCATGGTAAGACTGATGATCACGGTGTTCGGCTTTGATTATATCTTCAATACCCTGAGCCTGGCCGAAGGCGTGGTATGGATGGGCACCATCGCCGTCCTGGCCGGCGGCATCATGGCGCTGTCCCAGAAAAACCTCAAGAAAATGCTCACCTACATCATTGTCTGTGAAATCGGATACATGGTGGGGGGCGCCTGGCTGGGGAACACCCTGGGAATGACCGGCGCCATCCTGCATATTCTCAATGATGCCCTGATGACCTTTGCCCTTTTCCTGGCCGTGGGCAATATGGTGTACAAGCTGGACCGGGTGGACATATCGGACCTCCAGGGGCTGTTCGCCAAGATGCCCTGGACCATGGGCGGGTTTGTCCTGGCCGCCTTCAGCATCGTGGGGGTTCCCCCCACCTGCGGGTTCTTTTCAAAATGGTACCTGATTCTGGGTGCCTTTGAAGCCGGAGCATACCACTTTGCAGCGGCCCTGCTGATCTCATCATTGATCTGTGCCGTGCTTTTCTTCAAGGTTTTTGAAGTCTGTTTTTTCGAGCCCATGTCAGAGGGCCACGGTGATCACGGCCATGCCGCCGTTGCCATGGAAGAGGCGCCGGTGTCCTCACTGGCCGTTCTGGGGATTGTCTGTGTCTCCCTGGTGGTGGTCGGACTTTACTCCGGCACCATTGTGGATACGGTGATCACCCCCCTGCTCAACTAGAATAATGAATGAATATAAATTGATAAAAGGCTAAGGAATACATGGAACTAATAACGTCGTTTAAACCTCTTCTGGCTGTGCTGGTCTCTCTGCTGGTGATTCCGGTTCTGGTCTCCTCATCGGAAAAGCCCAATGTCCGGGAGGCCTGGACTTTTGTTGCCGGCGCCATCAAGTTTTTGATTGTGGTCTCTATGCTGCCGGCGATCCTCAAAGGGAACCAGGTGGTACTGACCCTGTTTAAGATTGCTCCGGGGGCGGATATTGCTTTCAGGGTGGACGCCCTGGGCATGCTTTTCGCTCTGGTGGCCTCTTCCCTGTATCTGATTACCTCCATGTACTCCATCGGGTATATGCGGGGCCTGAACGAACACGGGCAGACCCGGTTTGTCTCTTTTTTCGCTTTGGCCATTTCAGCCACCATCGGGGCGGCATTTTCCGCCAACCTGCTGACCCTCTATCTCTTTTATGAGATTCTGTCGCTTGCCACTTATCCTCTGGTTGCCCATCATCAGGATGCCAAATCAAGGATTTCAGGGCGCAGGTACCTGACCTTTATCCTGGGCACTTCCATCGGCCTGGTCCTGCCGGCCATGATTTACTGCTACCATGTCACCGGCACCCTGGAATTTACCGCCTCAGGCATTTTCACCAATGAAATGCCCCGGCCCCAGGCCATGGTCCTGCTGCTCATGTTTGTCTTCGGCTTTGCCAAGGCCGGCATCATGCCCTTCCACTCCTGGCTGCCCGCAGCCATGGTGGCGCCCACCCCGGTTTCGGCCCTTCTCCATGCCGTGGCCGTTGTAAAGGTGGGGGTTTTCTCCATTATCAGGGTGCTTACCGGTATTTTCGGGCTTGAACTGCTCAACTGGATGGAGTTCGGTACCCTGGTGGCCTGCATTGCCTCGGTGACCATCCTGGTCTCATCGGCAATCGCCCTGTCCCAGGATGAATTCAAGCGGCGGCTGGCCTATTCCACCATCGGGCAGCTTTCATACATCGTTCTGGGCGCGGCCCTGCTTTCCCCCAAGGGGGTTACCGGCGGCATGCTTCACATCGCCATGCACGCCTTCGGAAAGATCACCCTCTTCTTTGTTGCCGGCGCCGTCTTTGTCGCCACCGGCAAAAAATACATCTCCCAGATGGTGGGCATCGGTTACCGCATGCCGGTGACCATGAGCGCTTTTCTCATCGGCGCGATGTCTATTATCGGGCTGCCCCCCACCGGCGGGTTTATTTCAAAGTGGTATCTTGTGCTGGGCACCCTTGAAGGGGACCAGATGGTCATGCTCTTTGTGCTGCTGACCTCATCCCTGCTTAATGCTGCCTATTTTATGCCCATCTTTTACAAGGCCTTTTTCTGCACCCCGGAGGAGGCCATGTTTGAACGGAAGGTCGAGGAAGCACCCATGATGTGTGTGGTCCCCCTGGTGATCACCGCATTGATTTCCTTTGTTCTCTTTTTTGCGCCCCAGCCCTTCCTGGACCTGGCATCCCTTGCCGTTAAAGGATTTATCGGAGGTTAACCGCTGTGAAAACAGATCACAAACACAAAGAACTCATGGAGCTGAAACACGATGCAGTGCCCGGATACCGGCCGGTTTTTCTGGTGGTATTCGCCCTGGCATGCGTCTATATGGGCTATATTCTGTCTCAACCCTGTTTCTGAGGACTAATCTGAACTTTTAGGTAGATACCGACCATGGATAATCATACAAAAAACGGGGAAACCCCCGCTGAAAAACAACATATCTTCGACAACCCGGACAATGTGAAAAAACTGCTGCGCATTTTTTTCTCCTCCGTGGTTGCATTGCTCTTCATTGACATTGTTTATATTCTGCTCTCTGAAAACCATGTCATCCACCGCCATGTGGAATATGAATGGGAAAAATACTGGAGCTTCTACTCTATTTACGGGTTTGTGGCCTGCGTGCTGCTGGTGCTGGTGTCCAAGTACATACTGCGTCCCCTGGTGAAGCGGAAGGAGAACTATTATGACAATTAGCCACATGCCCGCCCTGATTTTCATGCTGGGCGGACTGCTGATTCCCCTTTTCAGGGGGAAGGCAAAATCAATTTACATGATGCTCATCCCTGTGGTCGGGTTTATCAACCTGCTGAATCTGCCCATGGGTGAACACCTGGCCTGGACCATGGGGGATTTCAACCTGGTGCTCCTGAACATCGACCGGCTGAATCTGGTCTTCGGGTACATCTTCCACATCATTGCATTCATCACCACCATTTATATCCTGAACTTCAAGGATAACGTGGAGTTTGTGGCCGGCTTCTTTTACGCGGGGGCCGCCCTGGGTACCATATTTGCCGGGGATCTGTTCACCTTCTTTGTGTTCTGGGAATCCCTTACTGTGGGCTCTGTCATGCTGATCTGGAGCCGGAAGACCAAGGCGGCCCAGGCGGCCGGTTTCCGCTACCTGATGGTCCATGCCTTCGGCGGGCTGGTGCTGCTGGCCGGCATCGTGATCCATTATTCCCAGACCGGTTCCCTGGAAATGGCCCACTTTACCCTCAACGGCCTGGCCTCCTACCTGATGTTTTTCGGCATCGGTATTAACTGTGCCTGGCCCCTGGTCCACCCCTGGCTCACCGACGCCTATCCCGAAGCCACCATCGGCGGCACGGTGTTTCTTTCCGCATTTACCACAAAGACGGCGGTTTACGCCCTGGCCCGCCTCTATCCCGGCACCGAACTGCTGATCTGGATCGGCGTGGGCATGGCAGCCTTTCCCATTTTCTACGCGGTAATTGAAAATGACCTGAGACGGGTACTGGCCTATAGTCTGATCAACCAGGTCGGGTTCATGGTCGTGGGTATCGGCGTGGGCACGGAACTGGCCATCAACGGCGCCGTGGCCCATGCATTCAACGATATCCTTTTTAAGGGCCTGCTGTTCATGTCCATGGGAGCGGTGATGTACCGGACGGGCAAAATCAACGCCACCGACCTGGGCGGCCTGTATAAAAGCATGCCCTGGACCTGCGCCTTCTGCATTGTCGGTGCCGCGTCCATCTCGGCCTTCCCGCTGTTTTCAGGCTTTGTATCCAAATCCATGGTCATGTCCGCTGTGGCTGAAAATTCCCATCTGCCCGGACAGGGGGCATTGGTGGCCGTATGGCTGGTGCTGCTCTTTGCGGCTGCCGGCGTGTTTCACCATGCCGGGATCAAGATTCCCTTCTTTGCCTTTTTCGGCCATGACTCTGGCATCAGGGTCAAGGAAGCGCCCAAAAATATGCTCATTGCCATGGGCATGGCTGCCTTTTTGTGCATCTTCATCGGGACCTTTCCCAAGTTCCTCTACCGGGTGCTCCCCTTTGCCACGGATTACCAGCCCTATACCATCTCCCACGTGCTGACCCAGACCGAACTGCTCTTTTTCTCAGCCCTGGCATTTGCCCTGCTGCTGCTGGGCGGGATTTACCCTGCGGAACAGCGGGCCGTCAACCTGGATGCCGACTGGGTATACCGCAAAGGCGGCCGGGGCGTTTACGCCCTGCTGGCCAACACCCTGAATCCCATGAATGCCAAAAGCGAGTCGGTTTTCCAGCGGGTGATCGCATGGGCCACCCGGTTCTTTAAGGATGCCGGTGCCCGGATTGCCCTTTTTCTCTCCGTGAATGTCTGGCTGATGTCGGGGATGAAGAGAAAACGGCTAGAGCTTAAAAAGAACCGCCTGTACAACGATGTGCTGCAGGAAACCCTGCCCATCGGCATGGGGGCGGCAATCGCAGTTTCATTTATTATCCTGGTGTTTATTTTAACCTAGAGGAAAAAAGCAAGATGGTAAAAATAGAAGATCTGAAACGGATTAACATGCTCAGCAGGGTGCCCGACCACCTGCTTGAGATCATCAGCCAGGAGGCCCAGCTCAATATTTACGGCACCCATACCCGGTTGTTTTCGGTGGGGGAGGATATCCATACCTTTTATATGATGATCATGGGGCAGGTGGCCTTGAAAGTGGCCCTAAACGATGATATCGACGTGGTGCTGGACAACCTGCAGTCCGGCCGCTCCTTCGGTTCCTCAGCCCTTATGGAGGGCGCAGTGGCCTCCTATACAGCGGAATGCCAGGAACCCTGCGAAGTGATCACCCTCTACGGCCCGGACCTCCGGGAGCGGTTCAAGACCAACCCTGAACTGGCCTACCATTTTATGACCGGGGTGGCCGGCCAGTACAAGCGGACCATGGACAAGCGGGCCAGGATGATTATGAAAACCCTGGAAGAGCGGCCCGACCTTAGACAGGGCATCGATGATATTAACCAGCTGACGCCGACATATTAATTCATTTTACGGACAAGGGTATAACAATGGTTGAAATTGCAGACCTTAAAAAGATAAATTTCATGAAAGACCTGCCGGAAGATGTTCTGGAAAAGGTGGCGGCCGTGGCCCAGCTTGAAAATTTCGGCGAGGAAGCCATCCTTCTGCGCCAGGGCCAGGAACAGAGTCTGATCTATATGCTGGTTTCCGGTAAAATTTTCATCAATTGCCGGGCGGCATCGGGCAAGGCCCTGACGCTGGACGAACTCACCGCCGGCCAGACCTGCGGCCTCTCTTCCCTTCTGGAAAATTCCCCGTCCACCTACACGGCCATCTGCGCCGAGGAGAGCGCTGTCATCACGCTGTCTTCCGCGCAGCTGCTCCAGGTATTTGAATCGGACTACAGCATCGGATACCGGTTCATGGAAAAGGTGGTGGAAAAATTCAAAAACCGTATGGGAAAGCATACCCAGCGTTTCATGGACGCCCTGGCCAGCCATCCGGCCATCGGGTGAGACCTTCCCGTGTCCATTGACGGTGAAGAAACCGTGACTGGACACCAGCGGTAAAACGATAAAGCGGCCTTTGGGTATCATTCCCAAAGGCCGCTTTTCTATTGCACCGGTTGAAATAACGGGGTTAGACGAATTCATGACGGGAGGCCCATACAGAGGCCTGGGTTCTGCTGTTCACGCCAAGTTTGTTGAATATATGGGTGATATGGCTTTTCACCGTGTGCGGACTGAGGCTTAAGGATCGGCTGATATCCATATTGGTCGCCCCCCTGGCCACCATTTCAAGTACCTGTATCTCCCGCCGGCTCAAGGGGGTGGAGAGTCCGTCATTGGCCTGTTTCTGCCGGGCCTGACGGGCTTCGGCATGTCGGGCCAGTCGGTCTTCCAGTTCCCGGATCTGCCGGTTGGCAGCGGCCAGGGCCGATCTGTTTCCGGAGTAATCAACATCAACGGGGATGGTGGATACCAGGTTCCCCTCCTGGTCGTGTACGGGAAAGTCGGCTTTTTCGCGAACAGGCGGCCTGATGAACGGGCACTGCTCGGGCAGGGCCTGCTGTTTGCCCAGCATGGCGGCAAAGGCCGTGCAGGTGTTAAACCCGCAGGCCTTGCAGTTGGTCATGGGCAGCAGTTTCAGAATCCGGATCATATTGGTCTGTCTGAACCGCCGGTGCCATGGGATGATTCTCTCTTTTCTGCGGTTGATTTCATTGAGAAATTCCAGAAGGCGGTTGAGAAAGGCCCGGGCGTCCTCAATGTCGGTGATGGGGGAGGCGACCCCCTTCTGGGGGTAGAGAACGCAGACAACCTGCCCCAGGCGAAAGCTGACACGGGAAGGATTGTCGTACAGCCTTGAATCTTCGGCCACGGCGTTGATATAGGGGAATAAAAATTCCACCTCAATGGAAAGGTCAAAACCGGCCATCATACTTTTTTCCAGGGTTTCGGGCGGATGGGTCAGGGGGCCCTGTCCCTGGGCGCGGACTTTCAGGCGGTGGCATCCGATGACAATGGGTTTCTTTTGAGAATTCGAATTCATGATACTTCCCGGATGATCTATTTTAGCCCGATCATATGGCCCGTACTACCGAATGTCAACGTTTCTTCCGCGGTGTCTCCCAAAATTTTTTTAAAAAAATGGATATATCCCCCAAATGGGTGATGCGCCCGGCCTGCCATAAGGTTAATTTGACGCCGGGATAAGGATGGTGTCCTGTCAATTCAAACAAGGAGAACTGCAATGGCTATATCGTCGCAAGTCTATCAGGAACATTACCGGAAATACTGCAGGCAGCTTGACACAGTGGACTGGAAGGCGGCGGCCCCCCGGCTCGGCCTGGAATTTGACGGCCAGACCTGTCAGGTCCGTTTTCTGGATCGTATCTACGGGGTTTCCTCTGCCGGCGTTTTCTATAAGGATGGAGAAACCGCAGATTACATCACCAGTGTTATTCTTTTCAAGTACCTCCTTCTATGCCCTGAGCGGATTCATTCGGATGCGGAATGGTGCACCTTCAGGGATTTTAAGAAGCAGTCGGCCTTTAACAACGTCAATTATTTTCAAACCGATACCCTCAACAGGATTGTGAACCGGTTTTCGGGCAGGTTAGACGACCTCTATGCCGCAGGCCGGGCCATCGGCGGATACGATGCCAGCCTTGATACCTCATATGACCTGTCCATGGCCTTTGATGCCCTGCCCAGGATACAGCTGCTCATGGCATTCAACGATGGAGACGAAGAATTTCCTGCCTATTGCCAGGTTTTTTTTCAAAGACAGGCTGAGCATTACCTGGATCCTGAATCCCTGGCCGGGACCGGGGCCCGGCTGGCCGGCCGGCTCGTGGATATTGACAAAGAAAACAAGGATGCCTGATATGGAGAAATTCAACAGCGCCATGGACGTATTCAAACTGCTTGAGAAAACCAATTGCCGGAAGTGCAACAAACCCACCTGTCTGGCCTTTGCCGCAGCCGTCTTCCAGGGGCGCAGTCCCCTGGAGGAGTGCCCCCATATCGATGAAGAAACCTTGAAGACCTATGGCGGAGGGAATAACCGCCGCGAATCCCGATTGGAGCAGGGCTATGACGAGGCCATGAAGCAACTGAAGGCAAAAATCAGGCAGACAGACATTGAGGCCAGGGCCCATCTGCTGGGTGCCGAATTTTCAAAGGGGCGGCTGACCCTGAAAATTCTCGGCAAGGATTTCAGTGTAGATGCAAATGGGGAAATCTCAACCGATATCCATGTCAATCCCTGGATCGCCCCGCCGGTGATGCGGTATATCCTTTCCGGCAAAGGGCTGACGCCCACCCAGACTTGGGTGCCTTTCAGGGAGCTTGAAACCGCCGGGGACTGGGCCAGGTTTTTTGAACATCAATGTATCCGGTCCCTAAAGCAGGTGGCAGACGCAAGCCCCACCTTTTTTGAAGACATCATTGAATTGTTTAACGGCAGACCGGTAAAAAATCATTATGAGGCAGATATTGCCCTGGTGATTCATCCGCTGCCTCTGCTGCCCATGCTCATCTGCTACAACTACCCGGAGGACGGTCTTGAATCGGATTTAAATCTTTTTTTTGATAATACGGCCGATAAAAACCTGCCCGTTGAAAACATTTACACCCTTGCGACGGGGCTGGCCAATATGCTCAAAAAACTGGCCGACACCCATGGCGGGCATATCGCCTTTCATTCATAAAAAAAAGCGGCCCCTGAGGTGAACCCAGGGGCCGCTTTCTGCTGTTAAAAGGGGCGTTTATGTGAGTGCAAAAATCAGCATAACAAATGAAACCGCAATGGCCGCACCGATTCCTATGGGAAAGGTGCCGTGGGTGAGGTCATGGTATAGCTGCTCTTTTTTAAAGGCCAGGTGGCGGCCCCGGTAGCCCCGGATCAGCCAGAAATTAACGGCTGAAAACATACTTACATGGGTGGCCGACTCCCTGACAAATCCGCTGACACCTTTAACCATGGCCATGAGGACACCCTCACTGGCTGAATTAAGGCTGTTGAATACCTTGTCCATGGCAGTGTAGGAGAGGCTGCCGATTTTTCTGTAAATCCAGTCTGCGTCCAGGTTCCGGCTCCTGATTTCAGGAACGTAGTATCCCGATAGGATCAGGAGGGTAAAGGCAAAGGCCCCGAAAAGCAGCAGTTGGAGCTGCCCCACCACATGGGCGCCGGTATAGGGGACATAATGGACCGGAAAGGGCAGGAGGGCATACAGGGGCTGGTAGAATACGCCCAGGCCCACGCACAGGGCTGCGGCAATGCCCATGGCCAGGAGCATGTTTTTAGGCGGTTCCTTGGCCCGGATGCCGGAGTCATGGCCGAAAAAGGTAAAGAAGGGCACCTTGATCCCTGCATGGTCCACAACGCCGGTGGAGGCAAACTGCAGCACCAGCCATATCATGAACATCTTTTCATGGCCGGAGGCGGAGACGATCATGGACTTTGATACAAAGCCTGAAAAGAGCGGAAACGCGGATATGGAGGCCGCCCCCACACAGCAGAACAGGCAGGTCAAAGGCATGGTTTTGTACAGCCCGCCGATTTCCGTACATTTGATTTTTCCCGTCATCTGGAGTACTGAGCCGGCGGCCATGAATAGGAGGGCCTTGTAAATGATATGGCAGAAGGCGTGGGCCACCGCCCCGTTCAGGGCCAGTTCCGTGCCGATACCCACCCCGACCAGCATGAAGCCGACCTGGTTCATCAGGCTGTAGGAGAGCACCCGCCGGATATCGTTTTCAAGAACGGCGTAAAAAATAGGCATGGACACCATGAGGCCGCCGATGATGATGAGCAGTTCCGTGCCCGGAAAGGTACGTACGAGCAGGTAAACCGCTGATTTGGTGGTAAAGGCGCTTAAAAATACCGTGGATGTCGGGGTGCCCATGGGGTAGGCGTCGGGCAGCCAGGCATGCAGGGGAATGGCGGCGGCGTTCAGGGCAATGCCGATGAAGATCAGCCAGGAGCCCAGATCGGACAGCCCCACATAATCGAATGCGGCAGTGCCGTTTTTATGGATATAGAAAATGATGCCGCCCAGAAGGAAAAGCCCCCCTGCCAGATGAACCAGCAGGTACCGGAATCCTGCCTCCCGCGACTCCTTTGTCCGTGAGGCAATGACCAGAAAGGTGGAGGCCACGGCCATGATTTCCCAGAATACATACAGCGAAAGCCAGTCCCCCGCCATGACCACGCCCAGGGTGGCGCCGGCATAAACCAGGCCAGACACCTGTTGGAGATTGTCGTCCACCTGCAGGGCAAAAAGCACGCCGAGGAAGGCCATGATAATGAAAATAAGGGTGAATATCCTTGAAAGCCTGTCCAGGCGTCCCAGGATGATGTCAAACCCGGAAAACTGGGTGGTAAAGTGTACGCCCAGGGGCAGGCTCATCAGAACAACCAGGGCTGCCGCAGGCAGGAAAAGCATATATCCCTGTTTGAGTTTTCCCCTGAGAAAGGGGACAAGCAGGGCGCCGAATATCAGAATAAATGCAGGAGGAACAAGATTAGTTGTCATAGTAGTCCTCCTTTCGCATTAAGAGTTTCCTGAGGAATTTGGCAACAAAAATCAGGGAAACATAGGAGATGAAGCCGTATACGGCATAGAAGCCGAAATAATGCTCCACATGGAATTCCCCGTGCATGTCTACAAAAGCTTCGGCCAGCAGCACCAGCACCAGCGCTATGAAAAATCCTCTTCTCAGCCGTCGTACATTTTCCGGTTTGTCAAATATCGTCAATTCCTTTTTCATATTCAGGTCCTTTCCTTATCTGTCTATCAATTCAATGGGCGAAGATTAAGATGAAATAAATAACAGCCACACTTAGAATGATGTGGAAAACGGTTCGGTAACCCGGAACCTCTTCGTGTTCCAGGACTTCAAATTTTTGGTTTTTGAATTCTTTGATTTTGATGCTCATAGGTGTTTTCCTCTTATGATTCGGGCCTGTTGACTCTCGGGCAGGGGGGATGTCTCAAAGCTGTCACCAGTCCCACAGCCAGGTGCCGGCAGCGGACAATAAGGTCCCTTTGGCCGGGGCGGGCGAGGGGGTTCCCTTGGCTTTGTTTTGAAGTGGCAAAAACAAAGGCCGGAGGCCGATGTTTATTGTATGGATGAGGGAATGGGTGAAGATGCGTGTTCCCCTGTTTGAAGTCGCGATTATGCAAGGAGGCGGTACGTCGTCGGCGGAGATGGAAGTGCAACGGCGCGTCTCAGAACAGAATCAGGAACAGGCAGCTCTGTGTGGGATCAGCGGTGGGATGTCATTGTGGTTGGGTACTGGGTAATGGGCGACTCAGGTGTTTTGGGTTAATGGTGTCTGGTTAAAAATACAAATCAATCTTAATACAGGTGTAATGGGATGGTGGTGATTGGAAAAGGAGGTGCAAAGGAGAACGGATAGATCTCGGGGGATTGGTGAGTGTGACGTGTCGTGTTCATCAGCGCGTCAATACGTTTTTGGGAGAATGTAAAGGCATTTTTTTGGGGTGGAGGGTCCGGCCTGCAGGCATAGCTTCGCCCTGTCGATTCAGGCCGGATGGTGTTCAGATCATGTGTTGCTCAGAAAAATTCAGTGTTGGTCAAGGCTCAAAACAACCTTCTATATGTCATATAAAAGAAATTTGGAAATTTCAATCCGTAAGGGATTATTTTTTCCAGAATTCCGGAACCAGCAGGATGATCACCGTGTATATTTCCAGGCGGCCGGCCAGCATGCACCAGGAGAGCAGCCATTTGCCCAGCTGGGGCAGGTGGGCGAAATTTTCCGCCGGCCCGACGGTGCCGAATCCTGGGCCGATGTTGCCGAGGCAGGAGGCAGTGGCGCCCAAGGCCGTAACCAGGTCCACCCCCATGGCGGCCAGGGACATGGCGGCCACAACAAAAATCAGGATATACAGGGCCAGGAAGCCAAAGATGGACCTGAGCAGATCCTCGGGGATAATGGTGTTGTTGACCTTGATATGGCTGATGGATCTTGGATGGATGAGCTTGAACAGCTCGCGGTAGCAGTATTTGCAGCAGACCATGATCCGGGCGCATTTCATGCCGCCGCCGGTGGAGCCGGCCGATGCCCCCATGAACATGAGGAAAAAGATGATGGCCTGGGAAAAGCCCGGGTATTGTTCGTAATCGGCCGTGGCAAATCCTGTGGTGGTTACAATGGAGGCCACCTGGAAGGTGGCGAACCGGAATGCCTCTTCAAGGGTATTATACACCGGTCCCAGGGTGTTCAAGGTGACAAAGACGGTGAGCAGCACCACCATGCCAAGGAAAAAACGGCATTCACTGTCCCGCCAGAAGGCCAGGGGGCGGCCCCTGAGCAATTGGTAGTGGAGGGAAAAATTGATGCCGGCCAGGATCATGAAAGCGCTGATAACATAGTCAAAATAGGCTGAATCATAATGGGCAATAGAGGCGTTTTTTGGGGAAAACCCCCCCGTGGGCAGGGTGGTCAGGGCGTGGCAGGCCGATTCCAGAAGCGGCATGCCGCCGAGGTAGAGAAATACGCACAGCAAAAGGGTCATGCCGGCATAGACCATCCAGAGAATTTTGGCCGATTCCGACAGCCTGGGTGCAAGCTTGTCCGGGACGGGGCTGGGCACTTCGGCCTTGTAAAGCTGGATGCCGCCCACACCCAGGAAGGGGAGAATGGCCAAAGAGAGTACAATGATCCCCATGCCCCCCAGCCATTGGATGAGGCTGCGCCAGAGCAGAAGGCTGGGGGCTGCCCCCTCGATGTTTGTCATGATGGAAGAACCGGTGGTGGTGAATCCGGATACGGATTCAAAAAAAGCATCGGTATAATTGGCAAAATCCGGGGCCATGAAAAAGGGCAGGGCGCCGAACAATCCTACGGAAAGCCAGCCTAAAGCCACCACGGCCATGCCTTCCCTCTGGTTGATATAGGTATGACCCTGGGCTCTGACCGAGGCCAGGGTGAGTACCATGCCCATGGCCATGGTCAGCCCCATTGCAATGCCGTGGCCCCTGTGTGCCCCGTCTCCCATGTAAAGGCTGCAGCCCAGGGGCACGGCCATGGATAATCCCAGGACAAAGAGGAGGATACCGATGATTTTAAGTATAAATGGCCAGCGCATCAGAGAAACCCCAGTTTAACGGTGAGCAGTTTTTCAAGCCTTTTGACGGCATGCTGGACGGCAAAGAGGATGATCCTGTCCCCCGGGGCGACCTGGCTGTCCCCCTTGGGGATGATGACAGTGTCATCCCGGATGATGCAGACCAGCAGCGCCCCTTTGGGAAATGTCATTTTCTTGAGGGGCCGTTTGGTGATATCCGATGTTTCCAGGGCGATGGCTTCGATGAATTCCCCCCGTTCCCCGAAAATGGAGATATCCGATACCACGTTGCCCTGGCGGATATCCTGGAGGATGGAGGAGACCGCCGAGATACGGGTGGAGACGATCTTTTCAATGCCGATGGTGGAAAGCAGGGGGTAGTAGTCGGATTTGCCGATACGGGTGATGGTATTGGTCACCCCCATGTTTTTGGCCAGCAGGGAGACCAGGATATTGGTTTCGTCGTCGTCGGTAACCGAGACCACTGCATCCATCTCCCCGATGTTTTCTTCCATGAAAAGCTTCTGGTCTGACCCGTCCCCATGGAGGACGACGGCCCTGTTCATCTGCTCGGAAAGTTCATGGCAGCGGTCCAGGTTGGATTCAATGATTTTGACCTGGATTTTTTCCTGTTCAAGGGCCCGGCCAAGCTGGACCCCGATACGCCCCCCACCCACGATCAATACTTTTCGTACGGGGGTAAGGCCGATGCCCAGCAGGTTAAGGGTTTTTTCAAGGCTGCGGGTCTCACAGACAAAGTAGACCAGGTCATTGGCTTTTACCTTGTCTTTGCCCCGGGGAACGATGACCTCATTTCCACGGATAATGGCGGCGATCAGCGGCCGGTCGTCGCCGAAAGCCGTATAGAACTTGGACAGGGGCATACCGGCGATGGGCGAGGAGGGGTTGATGCGGATACCCACATATTTGACTTTCCCGTCCAGAAAATCTCCGATATCCTTGGCCCAGGGCACCTCCATGAGTTTGCGGATGGTTTTGACCACTTCGACTTCCGGGTTGATAATGGTATCGATGCTGGGGGTTTCATTTTTAAATGTGGCGTGAAAGGGGATGAACTCCTCATTTCGCAGGCGGATGAGTTTCCGGGTCAGCGGAGAGATCCGGTTGGCAATGAGGCAGGCCACAATATTGATTTCATCGCTGTCCGTCACCGCCAGCAGGAGGTCCGCATCCTTAATGCCGGCTTCCTTGAGCACGGCCGGGCTTGAGCCCGACCCTGTCACCACATGCACATCAAGGTCTTCTGTGATTCTGCGGGTGGCCCCTGGATCCTGGTCTATCACCGTGACATCTTTGCTTTCCTGTGCCATGCGGCTTGCAATGTTGTAGCCGACCTGGCCAGCACCGATAATCACTATCTTCATGGGGTATCTCCTTTCAAAAGCTTTTATAAGCCTTTCTTATGAGGCGCAAAAAGTACTATATTCATGTTTTTATGTCAACATGGGCGGTTTTGCATTGCGATTTCTCAGTGATTTGCTGTAAGCTGTAGCGAATCCTGAAATCATATTCGCCGGGCGATTCCAGCGGGGGTGCCCGTATCCTTTAACGGGAGAAAAATATGATCAAAATCCCAGGAAAAATGTGGGTAATGATTGTTGTTCTGACCTTTTTATTTCCCTTGACCGGCGGCGCCGGAAATTCCGGACTGGGCGGCAATGCCGGCTGGCTGACCCCGGAAGAAAAGGCATGGCTTAAGGCCCACCC
This sequence comes from Desulfobacter sp., assembly GCA_028768525.1. Classification (NCBI taxonomy): domain Bacteria; kingdom Pseudomonadati; phylum Thermodesulfobacteriota; class Desulfobacteria; order Desulfobacterales; family Desulfobacteraceae; genus Desulfobacter; species Desulfobacter sp. The sequence goes on from CP054837.1 coordinate 5,806,135, forward strand.
TGAGATTCGCCTGGCCCCGGATCCGGATTTCCCTCCCATTGAATGGATAGATGAGCGGGGGCAATTTCAAGGGCTGGCTGCGGATTTTGCGGGCCTGGTCGAAAACCGGCTGGGTATCCGTTTCAAGGTCGTGAAGCTGTCAAGCTGGAGCGCTGTGATAGCGGCGGTGAAACACAGAAAAGTGGATGTCCTTTCTGCCGCATCTCCCTCGGTCCAGCGCAGGGAATACCTGAATTTTACCGAACCCCATATTGTTTTGCCCGGTCTGATTTTTGTCAGAGAGGACCAGATGGGGCCTGTGAACCTTGCCGAGCTTCGGGGGAAAAAGGCCACCGTGGTTTCCCAGTATGTATGGGAGGACTATCTTTCACGGGATTATCCAGAGATTCGCCTCTATCCCGGGCCCGGGGTCGCCGCCTGTCTCAGGATGGTTTCCTTCGGATCCGTGGATGCCATGGTGGGCGACCTGGCAACGGCAACCTATTATCTGCAGAAGGAGGGAATCACCAATCTTCGGGTTGCCGGGGAAAGCGGGTACCATAGCTATCTTTCATTTGCTGTGCGAAATGACTGGCCCGTGCTGGCCGCCATACTTGGGAAGGCATTGGCAGATATAGATCCGGGTGAGAGCAAGGCTGTCCTGGACAGATGGATCCGCATGGAGGGCCATTCTTTCATCGGAAGCCGTCCCTTTTTGATTCTTTTAGCCGTTGTCATCGGCGGCACATTGCTGGAGCTGGTATGGAACCGGTCCCTGCAGCGGGTGGTCCGGGAGCGGACACAGGAACTGCGATTCGAACTTGCCGGAAGAAAGGAGGCGGTGGCCGCCCTGGCGGAAAGTGAAGAAAAACTCCGGCAGATTACCGCATCTGCCCGGGATGGCATTATTATGATGGACAGCCGGGGCAGGGTGTCGTTCTGGAACCGGGCGGCTGAAAAAATTTTCGGATATGAGGCCGGTGAGATTCTGGGAAAAGACCTTCACCGGGTTTTGGCACCGGAGAAATACTATTCTGATTTTAAAAATGGGTTCCACCGGTTCAGGGAAGAGGGCAGCGGGAGACTGGTCGGCAGCAACATCCAGGTGTCCGGCCTAAAAAAGGACGGCAAGGAGTTTCCCATTGAAGTCTCTTTGTCCTCGGTGAAGATGAAGGGCCAGTGGTACGGCATCGGCATCGTCAGGGACATTACCGCCCGGGTTCAGGCTGAATCAGAGAAAAAAGAAATGGAAAAAAAGCTTCAGCATTCCCAGAAAATGGAGGCCCTGGGAACCCTGGCCGGGGGGATTGCCCATGATTTCAACAATATTCTGTCAGGAATTTACGGGTACAGCCAGCTGGCGGAAATGCATCTCAAGCGGCCCAACGAGGCCATGGTGGATATCAAAAATATAGTGAAAGGGGCTTCCCGGGCAGCGGAGCTGGTGCATCAGATTCTGACCTTCAGCCGAAGGGCCGATCCGGAAAAGCAGCCCCTATCTCTGTTCATCGTTGCAAAAGAGGTGGTCAAACTGATCCGGTCCACCATTCCGGCCACCATTGAAATACGGGAGGTCATCAATTCAACGGCAGCGATCATGGCCGACCCTACCCAGATGCATCAGATGATCATGAATCTGTGTACCAATGCCTCCCATGCCATGGCCGATTCAGGGGGCGAGCTGACCATTGCATTGGATGAGGTCGATGCAAAGGGGAAAAAATACCTTGAACTGAAGGTGGCCGACACCGGGCACGGCATGGATGCGGTCACCCTGGAAAAGGCCTTTGAACCCTATTTTACAACGAAACCCAGGGAAAAAGGGACCGGCTTGGGCCTGGCCCTGGTCCATGCCATCGTTGACGAGCACGGCGGCGAACTCAGTGTCAGCAGTGTTCCCGGCGAGGGGACCCGGTTTTCCATCCGCTTCCCGGTGGTTGAAAAGAAAAAAACACCCAGGGAAAGGCTGCCGGAATCAAAACAATTGACCGGCACCGAATCCATCATGCTTGTGGATGATGAAGAGAGCATACGGACATTCGGGGAATATATCCTGAAAAAATACGGCTATTCTGTAATGGTTTTCAAGGATGGTGAAGAGGCGTTCAAGGCGTTTTCCCGTGATCCGGGCGGCTTTGACCTGGTTATTTCCGACGTGACCATGCCCCGGATGACCGGGGACGAACTGGCCGATAAAGTCATGGCCCTCCGCAATGACATCCCCGTTATCCTGTGCACCGGGTACAGCGAAAAAATGAGTAAGGAAAGGGCCAGAGAAAAGGGCTTGGCCGGATTTATTCAAAAACCCTTTTCGGCCAGCGCCCTGTGTGCGGTGATCCGTGAGGTGCTGGACCGCTGACGGGCCACTGGCGGATCACTGCGGATCATTTGGGTTGAGGTGATGCGGTGAAAAATGGACCGGCCGGCCCGCTGGCGGGGCCGGCCGGCAAGGATTTATTCGGTCAGTTCACACACCAGGTCAAAGATATCGGCAAGCCTAAGGATGCCCACAACCGTATCCCCGTCCAGCACCAAAAGCGACTGGTGACAGCCCAGTATGAACTGGTGAACGGCTTCTGCAATCGGTGCGTCCTGGTCGACGTATTCGCCCTGGGAGGGCGAATACATGATATCTTTCACCCTCAGGCGGCCGGCTTTGGCGATCAATTCCTCCATGGTTTCATCCCAGAGCTCCAGCTTGTCCACCAGGGAGGTGAGGAAATCATTGTTGAAGCCGAATCTGGACAGCCCGATGCAGCCCGCATCTTCCGAGTGCTCGAACTGACGGTATTTGGGTTCTAAGGATTTGAGAATTTCACGGATGCCGAGTTTCCCCACCACTGTATCGCCTTTGCCCAGGGCCAGTACGGCACGGTGTTTATGGCGGAATTTGGTATCGGACTGGGCCGCCTTCAATGCCCTGATGGCATCGGCCAGTGTGGCATCCTGGGAAACCGTTGCATAATCCGACAGGGGTATCATAAATTCGCTGACGTTTCTTGCTTTCATTTCATACCTTCCTTTCGGCAATTAGCTTGCCAGGGTAATGGGCATTCCCATGAGACCCCACAGCCAGATGGCACCGGCCACAACGATCATCAGGATAATACTGGCGGGGACGCCGTACATGAAAAATTCCCCTGTGGTAAACTGTTTGGAGTCATAGGCGATGGCATTGGGGGCTGCGCCGACCAGAAGCAGAAACGGCATACCGGCGGTTACCAGGGCGCTGAACAGGATGACTTCAGGTGCCACATGCAGGTAAGGCGCGATGACCAGGGCAACGGGCAGGGAGATGGCGATGGCTGCCACGTTCATGATAAAGTTGGTCATGATCATGACAAAAAAGGCAATACTCATGACAAAGACAAACCAGTGGGATTCCTTGAACATGCTGAGCCAGTTGATGGCCAGCCATTCTGCCGCACCTGTTTCCCAGAGGCAGAACCCAATACTCATGGCCCCTCCAAACAATAATATAATGTTCCAGGGGATTGACTCAAGGTCTTTTATGTCAAGGATTTTAACGACAAAGAAAAGGGCGGTTGCGATGAGCATGATGGCGTTTTTATCCAGCGGGGCAATGGCCGGTATAAACTGTTTGATGGACATGATGCCGATACAGGAAAAAATGATGAGGGCCGCCAGTATCTCGGTGCCGGTGATTTTTCCCATGGCTGCACTCAGCTTTTTGGCCTTTTCCCTCAGCCCGGGGATTTCTTTTTTCTCGGGTTTGAAGAAAATCATGAAAAATCCCCAGAGGATGAAGGTCATGGCCCAGCCAATGGGGAACATGTAATAGGACAGTTCGAAAAAAGAAATATCTTTTCCCACGATGTCTTTGAAGAAACCGATGGCAACAGCACCCCGGGCAGCACCCAGCAGGGTGACGATGGAACCGGCACCGGCCACAAAGGCCATCCCCATGAACAGGCCCTTGCCGAATTTGGTGGGGCCTTCTTCCTCGGTGTACATGCCGTAGATGGTTAAGAGCAGCGGGAACATGGTGGCGGCCACGGCCGTATGGGCCATGATATGGGTCAGGGCGGCCGTTACCACAAAACATCCCAGGTAGATCATTGAGGTCTTTTCCCCCACAATGGCCAGCATCTTGTAAGCCAGCCGCTTGGTAAGCCCGGTCTTGGTGAATACCATGCCGATGACAAGGGAGCCGAAGATAAAGAGGACGGAAGGGGTCATGAAGTCCTTGAGTGCTTTTTCAGCGGGGCGGACCATAAACAGCACCTGCATGGCCCCCAGGGTGAGGCTGGTTACGCCGATGGGCACGACTTCAAATACCCACCATGTACCGGCCAGAAGAAATATGGCGATGGCACCTTTGCCCTGCTGGCTGAGGGTAAAATGCTTGCCTAGGGGATCCACGGCATCGGGCCATGGGGGTGAAAAATTAACAATGGCAAATAATGTTACACCGATAAGGATAAATAGGATTCGTTTCCAATCCACGTTTGATGGTGTTGCGCTTTCGGTTGTCATTTGTGGCTTACGCTCCTTTGTAGTACTAATTAGTAGATTTTACCTTTATTTTTGGAACCCCTTTCCTGTGACGGCAAAGAAGTCTCCGATGTTTCTATGGCTTGCTCCGGTATCCCCGGGGCGGACCGATATTAAAATTTTTGACTATGCTGCCTTTATAATAATTGGGGCCGATTTTTGTTTTTACGGTTTCAACCCCCGGCACTGCGGTTGCGGCGGCCATGATTTGCTGTTGAATTTTTGACAGATTCATGACTTTTCTGTCAAGGGTAACCGTAACATTTCCCGATTGCGTGTCCACCAATAGACCCGTGCCAAAGGCCGACAAGGCCACTTCCACATTTGAGTTGATGCAGAAGTCCGATATTTTATTGGGGGCTGGCTGATTGAAGGGCGGAGCGGCAAGGGCGGCCTTAATTTGTTCGGCCAGGTACCTGGCAAGCGTTTCGTCCATATTCAGATGGTTGGTATAGGCATCTTCGTGGGCGATCACCAGATCATACTGGCTGGTATCCAGCGGCAGTTTGCCGGTCAGGTTTTTAACCCACCATTCGGCCCGCCGGTCCGCCTTTTCAAGAATGGATTCGGCCGAAGACTCGGACAGCCTGCCGTTTTCCACGGCCCGCCGGATGCGGACCGGTTGCGGGGCCGTGGATAAAATTTTGAATACATGTGAGATGCTTGCGGGGATCAGGTGGCTGATAATGCCGATGAAAATGCAATTGTCCCTGGCAATGGCGTCGGACAGGGTCTTTTTCAAGCCTGAGACGCAGCGCTCACGGTCATGGGTAAACTCATTATGGGGGACGGGTTTACCGTGGACCACCTTGAAAATGAGATCGTCGGGCAGCCCCTGGGTAAGGCTGGTTGCTTCCACAAGGTCGGTGTCGGTGCAGACCGTGGCTCCGTAGGTTTCCGCCAGGATCTCTATTAATTGTCTTGGGGCCGTGTGCAGCCCGCATGTAATGGCAATGACCGGCATGGCTTACGCTTGCAAATTTGTTATCAATCTATGGACAACCCAATGGTGCCCAGGCTCTGGCCGTAATACGGTTAGCTTATGAGCAAGGAGTATGCCAAGTGGCGTAACGCCCCTGTGGTGAAGGGATGGTGTTCGAAATGATTTATGATATGATACTAAATGAAACGTTTTAAAACATTATTATTGGAAATAATTTGTAACAAAATGAAACAAAATGAAATGACTGAATGCTAAATCAGGTTTCCCTCAACCATACGGGTGGAAAGAATGTCCCCCGGCGACAGCGCGCGGTTCTGCCACCGTTCAAAGGCCTGCTGCCAGTCACCCACCACAGCGTCGAATATTTTCATTTTTTTCCATTCCAGGAATTCATAGTATTCGCCTTCAACAGCGCCGCAAATAAGGGTATTGATATTTTCCGACAATAGAAGCCGGCAGAGCTCATCGGCAGATGATTGGGGGAGTACGATGATCTGCTTGTTGGTGACAGTTGAGCGGTCCGTTGTCTGGAGGATCACCACTTCCGTAGCCAGATCAAACCGGGGAATGATGTCGTCACCGTGAACAGGTATGGCAATTTTATGTACGGGCATGGGGGTTACTCAATTCCAAATTGTTTGAGTTTTCGCCACAGGGTACTGCGGCTCATGTCCAGGAGCTGGGCGGCCCTGGCCTTTTTGCCCTTTGATTTGCGCAGGGCGTCCATGATCATTTCCCGTTCCACCGATGCCCATGTGGTCTGGTCCGGTTTCGGTGCAGTCCCGGGCGGAGTCAACACAGAACGGGGATTCGGAGAAGGGGCTGAATTACCGGCGGACGGGGAGGGGGGGAAGGCGGATGCCGGGCCTGATTCAACGATATAGGCCGGCAGGTTTTCCGGTTGGATCAATTGTCCCTGGGCGACGTTTACTGCATATTCCACAATGTTTTTAAGCTCCCGTATATTGCCTTCATAGGTGTAATTCATCAGGCAGGTCAGGGCGGCCTGGGAGAATCCGGTAAGATCTTTTTCGTTTTTTGCCGCGTAGCTGTTGAAAAAGTGATCCAGCAGCAGGCGGATATCTCCTTCCCGCTCTCGCAGTGGCGGCAGATGAATCCTGGCGACATTCAGGCGGAAGAGCAGGTCTTTGCGGAATTTGCCCAACGCCACCATCTCTTCCAGGTTTCTGTGGGTGGCGGCAATGATCCTGACATCGGCATTAAACCCCTTGGTGGCCCCCAGGGGGTAGACCACCTTGTCATCCAGAAAGGTGAGCAGTTTGACCTGGAGGGGCAGGGGGAGGTCTCCGATTTCTGTCAGGAAAATGGTGCCGTTGTGGGCCAGTTTGAACCGTCCGGGCTTATTTTCAACTGCTCCGGTGAAGGCCCCTTTTTTATGGCCGAAGAGTTCTGATTCCAAAAGTGTTGCCGGAAGGGCCCCGCAGTTTATTTTTATAAAAGGCCCCACGGCGCGCTGGGAGGTCTGATGGACGGCTTCGGCCACCAGGTCTTTGCCTGTCCCGGTTTCACCGGTAATGAGAATGGAAGTGTCGCTCTGGGCCAGCATGGGCAGGGTCTGGAAAATTTCTTCCATTTTTCGGCTTCTGCCAATGATGTTGGCAAAACTGTAAGCCACATTTTTTCCCGGGTCATTGGTGCCAATGCTTCTCAGATCTTCAATGGTCTCAATATAGCCGGTGACCTGACCCTCTGTATCCAGAATCTGGGATGCAGTTATCCTGATGGGCAGTTTCTGGCGGTCCAGGTTAATCATATCCGTAGCGCATGAAACAGAGCGGCTCTTTATGGGGCTGGATTTTACCGGGCAGCCCGTGATGCAGGCGGCGCTTCTCAGGATATGCCTGCATTGGATGCCGTAGGCCATGTCATCGGAAAATCCGGACAAGGCCTGGAATGCCCTGTTTAAATGGACCACCCGCCGGTCTTTGTCAAGAATCAGTATCCCCATGGGGATTTCATCCAGGAGATGGGCAAAATCCAGCGGATTGTTCATGAGTGAATGAATACAGGGAAGCTCGGACCTATACATTCTGACGGGTCATCCTTTTGATAAATACGGCCGCGGGATGTGACCTAGTTTCCGTACCGCTGGAGGATATCTTTGATTTTTTCTTCGGTCTGTTTTTCAACGATCAGCATTTTGTCGGCTTTGGCCTGTTTTATTTTCTGGGAGAGGGTTTCAAGGTCCGCCGGCTTTTCCAGGAAATCAGCCGCACCGATTTTCATGGCTTCAACTGTTTTTTCAACGGTGGCATAACCGGTGAGCAGGATGATCTGAAGCTCCGGGCTTTTGTTCTTGATGTTTTTCAATGTTTCCAGTCCATCCATTTCCGGCATCTGGAAATCCATTACAATGGCATCAAAGGATTCTTTTGCCAGGATGTCCAGGGCGTCTGCAGCGGACCCGGCAGTCGTCACCTTCATTCCCATGCCTGACATGCGCAGGGACATGATTTCCAGAAACTCTTTTTCATCGTCAACAAGCAATACTTTTTCGGACATTTTTTACTCCTTCCCCTGTATCTGCCCGGTTGCCATCCAGGCATGGGATTCGATCCAATGGTTTTCTCTCAACCGGTCCACTCAATGGCAAAGCCGTCTTTGATATCCATAACTGGCCTTATCTTCAGAAACTGCATCAATTCAATTTCTTCCGGTGCGGCCAATGGGGCTGCCAGACCGTCCTGTTTCAACCGGTCGACCATAAAAAAGACCCGGTTGCCACTGTCTGTTGAACCAAAGGAAATGTTCAGCGTTTTATTCCCCTCCACTGCTGCCAGGCTTGTTTTTACGGCCCTGAACAACAATAAGTTCAATAAGAACGGGGGCGCATTGAGGAAAATTTTGTTTTCAGGCGGCGTGATCTGAATTTCAGCACCGTGGTTTCTGATAATTCCGGCGCAAAGGTCAATCACCAGGTCAAGTGAGGCTTCAAGGTCTGTCACCACCCGTCCCGGGGCAAGATTATTGGCAAACCGGTTCAGCTTTTTTAAGATTTGATCACTTCGGCCAATTTCTGTTTTAATTTTTTTTGTGACGGTTTTATCAAGATCCTGGGCAAGGGTACGCTGGAGGTCCCTCTGGAACAGATCTTCAAGAAATCCTACATTTTCATTAATAATGGCCAGATAGTTTTTCATATCATGGGTAACCGACATTGCTATTTCAGAGACAAACATCATCATGAAATTCATCATTTTCAATGACAATTCCGATGGTTCAAGTTCAGTTTGATGGGGAGTCATCACTTGTGCTGTCTCGTTTTGGTGGTTGAGTCGATCGGTGTGGTCAACGGCGGATCTTGATTTTACGGTGGGCATATGTTACCAATATTATTAAGTTAAATTCTGTTTATTACCCAGATGGTCCTAAGCATGATCATTTAATTTGTTCTAAAAGTCAAGATGAAACACGGAGTATCAATTGCCTGAAAAAGCAAAGCTTCTGGAAAAACTCATTGGAAATGGATTTCGAATTCCCGATTTTATCCATGTGCCTGCGGAAAAATTCGAAACAGAGGACTTCTCTGAGCTGGAAACTTTTCTGGACACCCACCGCGAAAGCTATAAGGTGATCGCCAGAAGCGCCCATCCGAAAGAATCGGAGTTCAAGGGGGGCACCTTTGATTCGCTTGAGACCTATGCGGATACCGCCGGTATTATTTATGCCCGAAACAAGATCATCAAGATGGCCCGGGAGGCCAGGGGGCTTTCCATCCGCCGTCAACAGATTTTCAACCATGCGCCGGAAATCGATTTCCAGGAGATGGGGGTCATCGTTATGCCCTTTGTCAACGGCGTCAGTGTTATGGCAAAGATGATCGGTGAGGACTGGGAGTTTGGATATTGCCGGAACCGAAACCACAAGGTCCAAAAAGATCCCCATATCACAAAGGTGCCCCATGACCGGCAGCTTGTGCAGCTTTCCAAGGCAATTCAGGAGTGCCTGGGCTTCAAGTGCGAGATCGAGTACATTGTTTCCGTTGAAGGGGATATCTATGTGGTGCAGGCCAAGGATATTTCCAACATTGAAACCCTGGAGGAAAAGGAGAGCCAGGCCTCCATCCGTCTGGACGGTATCCGGCGGATCCGCAAACGGAGAAGCTACCGGGAGCGCCCCCTTTACGTCATGGACAATAAAGCCTTTTATCTGAAAATCATCGATTTGTGCGAGGATTTTATCCAGGAAAATGCCCCCCAGGCCGGTGTGCAGAAAATACTGGATGCGGTGGGTGCCTACGAAGAAGCCCTTGAATCATTTGCATTGAGGCATCAGCGGTTTGCCATCCTTGGCTATGCCATCCATGACACCGGTGATATTTACCAAATCGCCAATCATTATCTTGACGATTACCCCGAATACCAGAAAAAAGTATCAAAGGCGCTTCATAACAATTTATATAAAATAGACATTTTTCTAGCTGAAGCCGATACCCTCATCGCCCGGGACAAGTTCCGCCTTAATCTTTGCAGCCATGATGCCTACGGCATTGATACGGTGAGAAATCCCCTCTGGTCGGCCTATTGGCATGCCAAGCGCCATGACGAGATGATTAAGGATTTCAAACGGCTGGGATTTAAAACAGATGATACCATCGGTATTGATATTGATCCCGAAGGACACCCGGTTGTTTACCGGCATTAACTCTGGGGGTATCTGAGGGAAGCCCGTTCTGCAAGGATCTCTTTTCCAATTGATTCTGCCTGCCAAATAAAAATCGGACCCCTTTAAAATGCGGTGCTTGTCACCTGGGTATCCCTATGGTATACCTTTTTCTTAATATAAATTTAGATAATAGATAAGGGTAAATAAATGAGTCAGTTAAGTCGTCTTAATGATAGAATTATCAGCCGGGTCAACGTGAATCTTGCAGAGTTTGAGTTCGATACGGAAGATTTTGTGATGAACACCCTTGACCATGAGAAGATGCTCAAGTTTTATGCCTTTTACGGGATCACCGCCCATCATCCCATTTATTTTCACTTTAAAAATTCCAATATTGCCGGCAGTTATTTTCTGGGTAAATGTATTGTCAGCCGGTCCGCCATCTATAAAAGTGATGTGAGGGGGGATGAACTGAAGCGGAAAGGGGATAACATCAAATGTGCCAAGCAGATTCCCCTGGTCGAGGATGAAATTATTTTTATCCGTGACAGCCTTCTGTATAAGACCTTGGTCCATTCCAATTCGCACAACCCTGAATGCCCGGAGGAATTCGGTATCCGGAATACCGTTTCTGCCCATTATGCCAATATCCACGGCTCCACCCTGGAAGGCTGTTTTCTCGGTCCCTTTTCCACGGTGGACCTGATGAACCTTCATTCATGCATCGTGGGTGAATTTTCCTATGTTCAGGTCGGGGAGCTGTTTCACCGGAGAATTGATCCCGGGACCGTCTGGATCAGGAGCGATGATTTTGAATTTAAGTTCCGGTTTCAGAAAGGGGTGCTGGACGATTATATCGGCGTCAATGATTCCCATCAGCCCAGGGGGATCATTTATGACTTTGTAAGCGAAAAGGAAGCCGATTACGAGCGGCTTTTTGAGGTGATGGAGATAGAACCCATCAAGGCGCCGGAAAGCTCCGCCGTCAACCGGTATGCGGTGATAAAGCCCAAATCGGAGATCGGAGAAAATGTCCTGGTTTCCCAGCGGGCCTATCTGGACAATGCCCGGATGGGCAACGGATCCAATGCCCAGGAAAATACCTATATTGTCAATTCCCATCTTGAAGGGATGAATGTGACGGCCCACGGCGGCAAAATCATCAATGCCTTTGTGGGCCTGAAAACCTTTGTGGGCTTCAACTCCTTCCTATATGGAAAGGAAGATGCCAGGCTCACCATCGGCAAGGGCTGCATTGTCATGCCACATACCATCATCGATATTAACGAACCCCTGGATATACCGGAAAACAGGCTGGTCTGGGGGCATATCCGGTCCGCCAACGACCTGCCCACCAATAGCCTGTCACTGGATGAAGTCAAGGGTATCCGGGGAAGCGAAACCATCGGCAACATGACCTTTACCGGCTCTGGTGAAGAGTTTGTCGACGCCTTTGCGTCACGCATTGAGCATATCCTGGAAGCCAACGGCGCCTATTGCAATTATGATGGCGAACTCAGCGGCCATGCCCAGGATGACCAGCAGATTGCCTTTAACACCCTTCAGCCCTACCGGTCCGGAGAGAATGCTGGCATCTACCCGTCAATCCGCATCAAACCCTGATCCCGGAATTTAATTCTGAACCGGACCAGGACGCTTTGGATCCCCCGCCGGCAGCGGGGGATCCTTGATTTTCCCTTTAACAACTTACTCACTAATTCCTAATTCGTTTTTTCGGGCCCATTGGGCTATAAAATGCCTTATTGTTAATAGTCTGCGGCGACTCAAATGAAAATGGAGAAGGATATCAAGATGAGGATAATTTTATGTGTGATGATCATGCTGACAACCGGCTGCGCCATGTACCCCGCCTCGTCGGACGGGGAATTTGTCACCTTTAAACACGGCAAGGCATTGTTCAGCGTGGCAAAATCCAATGCGGAAAAAGAATGCGCAACCATAGACAAAATGGCCAAGCATGACCGTACGGATTGTTTCCAGGAAGCCTGCACCAGTACATTCATGTGTTTTGGCAACATCCAGAAAGAAAAAGAATAAATTAAAACCGGCAGGAATAAATACAGGGCTGACCAGGATGATCAGCCCTGAAAAAAAAAGCAAGATTACTATCCTTTATTCAGTTCCTTGAGAACGGCATCGGTGATATCCACATCGGGATTAAGAAATCCGATGGCGTTTGGGTCCTTGAGTATAATATCGTATTTCTTCTTCTTGGCTACTTTTTTAAGGGCGCCGTCGGCTTTTTTCAGAATTTCGGCCACAAGATCCCGGTCCTGCTTTTTGATTGCCTCTTTGGCGTCGGCCACCATCCGCTTGTACTCTTTGATCAAACTGTTGAGAGAATCGATCCTGTCCTTTTTTTCCTCGTCCTTGAGCAGTTCATCATTGGCTTCAAGATCAATTTTGATCTGGTTGATCTTTCGCAGTTTCTCTGTGATCTGCGCCTGCTTTTGCTCCCGGAGCCGGTCAATGTCGGCTGAGGCGGCCTTGCCCATTTTGGATTCTTTTACAAGGCGCTGCAGGTTGATATAACCCACCTTACCGCCGCTGGCCCAGAGGCTGGACGCCGAACAAAGCGAGGCCCCCAGGACGGAAATAATTAAAATTACAAGAAACAAAACCCCGTTACAGGTTCCCTTTTTGACCATCATTTTTCCTTTCATTGTTCTTTTCTATTATCTATTGATTTGCCAGAAGCTCTTCCAGCTGTTTTTGCTTGTATTCAAGTTCCTTGCGATGGTTGTAGATATTTTTAGGGTCCATATAAGCCGCCCAATGCTCATAAAGGGCATCGGCCCTGCCGCTTTCAATCTCCTCCTCAAGTTGTGCGATCTGATATCCGAGCCTGACAATTTCCTTTTCAGCATCGCTCAGATTATCGTAACTGTTTGAAAATAAAGTCCCCGTCTCTGCTTGAGTCAACACTCCGTTTTCGACCTCAGAGGAATCGTCATCGGATGAAGTGCCCGCATGAACGTTGGTGCCGAAGGCCTCTGGCGCGAAGGATGAGGATTCATTTTCTTTTGTACTTGCGTCTTCTGTCGATGATGAAACAGGTACAGCTGAAATATTATTTTTTGATGATTGAGATTCCAAAGCTTTAACAGCACGGGCGGTATTGGTGTCCATTGTCTCAGGGGAAACGGCCATATCCTCAATTTCATGGACCCAGGTTAATTCATCGCCTGACTCTTTAACAGAAAACTGTGATCCTTCACGGCGTGCAGCTGTCCCTGTCCCGAAACCGGTTTGAGCTTGCCCCTGTGTATCTGGAGCCACGGAAATGGGTTGAAATGGTAACTTATCATTCCCGTAGAAACGCACCTGGCCGTTTGCAGCACCTGAATATATAACCGCATAACTATACCCTCTCAACAGGCGGTCCAGCGCATCTTTGACCGAGACATGGTCAAAGGAGCCCGCCATGGGCATTCCAGGTATTTTGTTCGGCAGAAAAATGTCCACCCCTGCAGCCGACGCAAGCTGTCCAAGGAGTTTGAGAAGAGAGTCATTGCCCGCCTTAAAACTGACAAATCCACGGCTGTCTATGCTGAGCCTGCCCCCGCGGGCAGCAGTCTGGCCCGGGGCCGTGAAAAAAAAGGTACAAAGCAAACAGCAAAAACAAATCCTTGACAGATGTTTCATTGTGCCACCAACTTTTCCTTGTCAATGCGTTTAATATATTCCTGAAGCATATGCTCAATCTCAATCATCCCCAGCTTGGTAAACGGATCGGCACTGTTTTTGGTCTTTTCCCTGTACTTCTCGGTCAGCTCTTCGGTAATCACGCACAGGCGTTCATTATGCTTCCGGTTCCGTTCAAGGCGTTTTTCAAGTGCCGCCATCTCCGATTCCAACCCTTTTTTATCCCCCTCCAACATGCGGATTTCCCCGGTTTTTTCCCGGTCCGCCAGCGCCAGTGCCTTATATTTTTCCACCAGGGTATCGTAGCGCTTGGTCAGCTTTTCTTTATATGCGTTCAATGCTTCTAATTTTTGGGCATATACCGCTGCAGCATTTTTATATTTATTCTCGGCGGCCTCCTTTCGTGCAGCCAGTGCCTGATTTTCCACGACCATGGCCTCGGCCAGTTTCTGGAATTTGATCCGCTTTGACTCCTCGGCCATTTTCATCCGCAAGCAGGTACCCAGCTTCGCCTTTTCCTGGGTATACTTTTTTTGGGTGGCCCGCATCCTTTTTTTTACTGCATCAATATCATCATTCAATGCGGCAATTTCCGTGTCGCGCTTTTGAGTTTCATTCCAGAAATAAGCGCTTCCAGCCAGTCCCGCTAACATCAGCAGGGCCACTATGGTCTTTAATAATTTCTCAAGCATAATGCTCTCCTTTTAGAAGGCCGCATTCAAATCCAGCTGAAAGGTATCCACTGCAAGGTCTTCGTCCTGGGGGGCCAGGTGAAGAAGTTCGTCTTCCTGCATATCGGTAATTTCATTGGCACTCATCCACCGGGCTTTTAGCCACACGTTTTTGAAAAGCCCCAGTTCCCCCTCAAAAATGAACCCTTTGTTGTTTGTACCGCCCATGTGAAAGTCTGAATCCGTGAATGCATCCAGCACCGCATCGCTTTCAACATAGCGGTAGGCCAGAGAGAGACTCCATTGTCCCCGGTCCCTGACCTTTGGGTATCCGACCCTAAGCCCCAGCTGGTAACCTGTATCCCCCGATGCCTCTTCTATATCTGCAGCAGACACTGCTGTTGTGCTGACAAGCGACGACTTTTCGGCCATTTTAGCTGAATCGTATCCTAAATTTTTTACCCAATCCCAGTATACTGTCACATGGACCGGCCAAAAGAAGGTGTTGGTAAGCTGTCCGGTTAAATTCAGCAGCTCAAAATCAGCAAGCAGACCCAAACCGTCATATTTCTCTGATTCATTTGTATTGTCCATCTGAAAATCAGAGTTTCCCTTTTGCCTGAATTTGGGTGTCATATGCTGCATTTCCCTTAAATCAGATTCGAAACGATCGCCTGTGAAAGGGCTCCCTTCCACATTGTAATAATCGTAATACGCTGCAGCCAGTTTATATTGCCATCCATAAAAAGGCTTGTGGGAAATACCGGCCTGGGCACCTAACAGGTATTTATCATCCTGGCTCCATTCAGATTCCTGAATGGGAAAATATCCCATGGTTAGAAATGCCTTAAAGGGATTAATTTTTACGGTATCGGTTCTAAAATTCAAGGCAACACCTTCGAAGGCGAGGTCACTGTCCCAGACCAATGAAGAAGCAGTGAACCAGGGGTTTTCCATTATACCGAAGGTGGCGGACGCCTGGGGGAATTTTCCTCCCCACACCTCTTCCCTGGGTTTGTAGGACCATTTTAAATTGGCCCGGTCCAAAACAATATCCGAGCGGCTGTCTGAATCATCCCCAAGGGTATGATTGGTCGATACGGGATTCCCCACACTGCCGGTGGCCACCCGGATCTCCGCATCCACTTCCCCGACATGTATTTTCTCATGCTCCCTCAACCCAAAAAGTTCACTGACATCTTTTGCTTTTATGATTTTAGCCTTCATGCCGACTCTCAGGCGAATACGCTGCCTGTTTTTATCATTGGTTGTATTCATGAAGGTCCCTGGATTGTTTTTATCCTCAATATTCAACGCATTATCACTGTCAAGCAGGACGGATTCATGCCGAACCCGGATATCCCCGCCGAACCGGATCCGCTCGGACCAGGAATTTCTCCTGACCGTTTTTTCCTTTTCCAATGCGTCTGAAAGTTTTTCCACCTCCTGTTCCAAAAGGACCGATCGTCTCGCAAGATACTGGTTAGAAGATACTGAATCCTTCCTGACCTCATTAATTTGCCTCGTCACATTTTGGGTTACATTTTCAGTCAATTCTTTCATATAGGCGTCTTTATTTTTCCTTGGAAGAATCTCGATCACCTGCTGGCTGGCTTTGGTCTTAAGCTTGTGCCGTTCTAAAAAACCTTTGGCTTCCGCCTCGTCAATCACCCCTTTGGCCTTTAACAATTCAATCAGCGCCTCTGTGGTGTTCATATCCGAACCGTCCCCTGCCTGTCCGGCAACACCTGTGCCCCACGACAGTGCCACCATTAATATCACCCATACCGGGAGCACCCGGAGCCTGCGAACCACACCTTTTCGTTTCAACCCAACCTCCATCTTGCACGGCTTCATTTTTAGTCTCAGCTTTTAAATGTCACTTTAATTTTTAATGTTCTCGGCATATCCCCGGGCGGTGCCTCACTCACCCGGAATCCAGCCATGGCTTTTCTTACTGCTTCATCAACCAGCGTATCTCCGGATGATTTGTAAATGGCCCAGGTTAGCATCCCCCCGCCGTCATCCAGTTTCAGCTTCAGCATGATCCTGTGCTTACCCCCGGGCAGCCGCTCCACATCCTCCAGATACTTGTTCACCTTCTCCCGGATCTCATCCTGGAGAATCCGGGTATACCAGGCATATCTGCGCATAAGTGATTTTTTTCCCCCGCCTCCGCCGCCGATGAGTGAGCGCCCCCCTTTCTTGGCCTTCAAACCAAACCCATCTCCGCCACCGGAGCCGTCGGCATCAAGGCCCAGGTCTTCTCCCGGCGGGGGCTCGTCACTGGTATGATCATCTTCAGGCGGAGCCTCCTCGGGCTCAGGCTCCACAATTTCCTCTTTTTTCTCAATCTCCGGTTCGGGCGGTTTCTCTTTGATCTTGGGCGGAGGCTGCGGTTTGACCAGGGTGACCCGCTGGATCTGCCGCTTTCTGCGCTTCCCGTCATCTTTGAGCAGACGTTTCAACACAAAAAATGCCGAAAAAAGAAGGCACAGCATCACCAGGCAGGAAACACCGATAATCAGGGTTTTGTTTTTAAACCCTTTTTTCCCGCCGGAATTCTCAGAATCAGCCATGGTCTATTTCACCAGTTTCTGGGTCACAAGGCCCAGCTGGGAGATTTCAAGCTTCTGCATCAGATCCAGCACATCCATCACATTCTGGTAGTAAATTTTGGCATCGCCCTTGATTACCACCGGAAAATTAGGATCTACGGCCTTATGTGCCCGCAGGTTCTGCTCCAGTTCCGCCATGGTCACAGGATAGGCATCCAAATAAAGCTGACCTCTGTCGTCAATGGTGATGGCCTTTGTTTTGGGTTTGACCAGGCTGGGCACATTGCTGGCCTTGGGAAGATTGACCTTGATTCCCTGGACCGATGCCGTCACCGCGATGATGAACACCACCAGAAGGGTCCATGCCAGATCCAGCAGCGGGCTCAGGTTGATGTCGTCAAAATTTTCGTTCTGGTATAATTCCCGTCTCACGACTCGCCTCCGTGCACTGCATCGACCCTAAGGGCAAACTGATCGACAAACACCGTGTTATCTGCGGTAATATCCCGGATCCGGCTTACCAGGTAACTGTAGCCGAACAGGGCAGGGATGGCCACGATGAGACCGAATACCGTTGTGGACAGGGCCGATGCCACCCCCGGGGCGATGGCCATGATGTTGGCTTCACCGGCTTCGGCCATGGCGGCAAAGGTGTTCATCACCCCCCACACCGTCCCCAGCAGTCCCAGAAAAGGACCGCCCGAAATGGACATGGTCAGCACCACCAGCCAGGAGTTCATCCGCTTGCTTTCGTCAATCAGTCCCTTTTCCAGTGTCGCTTTGAGGGTCTCAATCATCTTGGGGCTGACCAATGCCTTTTCAGGGGGCGCGTCCGGATTTTCGCAGACTTTTGTATTTTGAAGATTCAGGCTCCGGCATCCGGCTTCATATATCCGGAAGATGCCGGAGCCGTTGATTTTTTTCGTGCCAGTATCTACTGCCACGGGATCCTGGGTCTGATTATAGGATTCCAGGAACTGCCGGTCCCCCCGGGCGGTTGCCCATAGAAAAAATCCTTTGCTGAGCATGATCACCCAGGAACAGGCTGCCAGCAGCAACAACAGCCCAATGACCACCAGGCCGTCCAGGGTGATATTTTTAAAGATTGTAGCCAGGTAGAAGACCGGCATGCCGCTGCCCCCTTCGCTGATTTCTTCAATCCCGTAGCTGCAGAGCTGGGCCCCGGCACCCTGGGAAGCAAAGATGCCCCGTATCCATCCCGGCGAACGGGCGATGCCTGAGATTCGTACTTCATCAAGGTCACCGGCAAAGGAATGTCCGCCCAGGGCATCGCCGCCCACACGGATGTCGCCCGTAATATTTGCCAGGCTGGCCTCGGTGTGGGCGGTATGGACCTGGCTGCCGTCAATATAGATGGCAATCTCCCCTTTGGGAGCTATGGTAATGGCCAAATGGTGCCATCCTTCCAGGGGCAACTCCGCCGCATCATCGGTGACCAGAAACTGGTCCCCGTCATTGACCTGGACCACTACATTGGCGCCCCTTATTCCTAAGACCAGCCCCACATCGCCGACCCTTCTCGAAAAGAGCCAGGCATCCTCCTGGGACTGGTACATCTTTATCCAGGTGGAAAACGTGAACCCCGTTGAAAAATTAAAGGCAGGATTCTCGGGGACCCGCATCACATTGCCGGCGCCGCTGAAGGTGGCCCCGTTGCCGATGGCCCCGGCAAGGCCCAGACCGCCGGTGTACTCTGTTGAGTGCATGGCAAAGGAGGCCGAATCCTGAGGCGTTCCTTCGAATTCATTAAAATGGTAAACCGCCTGGTAGACTGCATCAAAACTCGACTTGCTGTCCCCGCCGGCAACAGCATTTTCATTGCCGTAGTAAAGCCAGACCGCCTCCTGGGCCGCACTCCCTGAAAGTGCTGGTACCTTGACCCAGACCAGGGCAATTTCGTCAATGGAATCAAAACTTTCGATATGATATTTAAGCAGGGTCGTGTCGTCTCCGCTGACGAACCTGAGATCTTCCCCGTTTTCTTTAACCCGGGTGAAGTCGAAATTCCCTGAATGGAGCCGGATCAGAACCGGGAATTCCATGAGATTCTGTTGAATATCTGCTCCGGCACCCGTGGTATTCAGACTTACCTTTTTCCGGTACTGCCATTCTTCATTCCACCAGGCGTGGGCACCAGAGACCAGAACCGCCCAGGTCACCAGCATCATCGCCAGTGACAGCCACATTGTTTTCCCCAACCTTGCTTGACCCACTGTTTTCCTCCGACTCCTGTTTAAAATAGTATCAGCTGTTCTCTTCTTCATCTTCTTCAAATCCCACCACTTCAACGTCCACCCACCTGGGTTCCATGCTGTACCCCTCGGGCGTTTCCTCATTCATCCGGTCCTGGCTGGATGCCAATGCGCTGGACTCTTCGTCCAGCATGGCTGCATCAGCCAGTCCGCTTCCCCCTGAAAGACCGGACACATTTGCAGACGATTCCGATGGTTTGGTAAACCCAAAGCTGTTTCCGCTGGCTTCAATATTCTGGGCGTTTATGACCTGATCTGCAATCAAGGTGACATTCTGTCCAGCAATTCCTGCCTCCCCGGCATCAATAATGCCGGAAGGGGCGATGATATACAGGTCCCCCGCGCGCTCGATATCGGTGGCGGTGGCCCTGATGCCGCTGCCCACCGCAGGGGCGATGTACACCCGTTTCTTTACGCCGTTGACCTCAACGGTTTTAAATTTCCCGGATGCAGTGGCCGCCTTGGAGCCCATACCCGCATTGATGTTTCCCTGGTCCGACCAGACCACGATATCCCCGCCGTCAAAGGTCATCACCCTGGATTCGTTCACATTGACATCCCCATAGGTCAGCAGATGGATGCCTCCGCCGGATGTCGTATAAAGCCCGGAAGCATCATCAGTTGCGCTTGTATCCGGGGCGTTTTCCCCCTTGGCCGCCGGGATGGAGGAAACACCGACATCGATTTTGCCTGCGGCAATTGCATAAATATTCCCAGCTCCGCCGCTTGAGTATATTTTCGAATTGATCAGGCTGATGTCTCCGGTACCGGATGCTCCGGACCATAGAGGGGCAATCAAAAATTGTCGGGCATCGGCCAGAATCTGATCGGCAAGGGCCTTGTCCCCGGCCTCTGTACGCTCCCTGATCTTATCCACAACCTGCATGAGCCCGTCCTCCCCCAGGACAAATCCTTCCGGGCCATCCCCGGCAACCTCTGAATTGCCTAAAAACAATTCGCGGATCGTTTCAAGTTCCAGGGGGGCGTCAATTCCCGCGATAACGACCAGGTCATTGACCAGTTCGGTTTCCCCGTCAGATAAAGCGGGATTGTCAAAATCGCCAATGGACTGGATTCCCAAGGACGTGCCCAGGTTGATGGCATTTCCGGCCTGGACAATGGTCCGGCCCGGTCCGCCGACCATGATCCACTTCTCGCTGTAATTTGTTGAATCGCTTTTCTCCGTTGTGAACATGATATCATGTCCGGCGGTAATACTTGTAATATCGGTAGAACGGATATTCTGGCCGGTCACTCTGGTATCAATAATGTCGTTGCCGGCAGTGATGGTGGCCGCCCTGGGCAGGGACAGAATAATATTACTGATATCGTTACCGGCAGATACCACCGACGGCAGGTAGTCCTGTTCCCGGTCAATGGGATTGCCGTGGAGGGCGGCGACATTAAACACATCAATGGCCTTGTTTGCATCGTGATTGCCGTAGATATCGTCCGGATGCATGTTATACAGATAAATTCCGTTTTGACTCGTACCCTGGGACCTGATATCCCGACCGGCATAAAGGGTAATCTGGCCGGTTTCGGTGCTCATCTGACCCGACGCTATGGGCGGCAGGTAAAAGGTACTGCCCAGAACGATATCTGAACCGGCGTTTATGTATAGACTGGGCGGCAGTACATGGACCCGTTCCCGAACGTCCACGCTGGCGTCCAGTTCCAGGCCGTCGTCCAGATTACCGGTGAGGGTGACAGACCCTGTTCTGGCCGAAAGTGAAAGGGAGGCCGTCTGGCTGTATTGGAGGTCCCACTTGTTTTCAGCCCCGTAATAGTCCCCGGTGATGGTCGGATTTACCGCCGACCCGAGTTTTAGATCTCCCTGGGCCGTTACCTGAACCTGGGAATCAAAGACTTCGATCACCTGGCCGGTACTGCCTTCCATCATTCCGAAATTATCCATGGTAGACAGTTCCAGGGTGCCCTCCTTATTGAGAAAGCGCCCGTCTATCTCGCCCTGGGCCGCCACGGTGAGGCTGCCGGCACCAAAGGTGCCGGCAGCAGCAAAAAATGCACCTGCGGTGTTGATATTGACATTTCCCCCGCCCATGGCGGCAATGCCCTGGGTCGCAGACAGGTTATTGAAATTAGCCGACCATATTCCTTCGGTGATTCCGGCCGAAATAACTGGAAAATCGGCGCCGGGAGCCGTATCGTTGCTGAAATCGGCCTGTCCGGAATGATCATCCCAGGCCCCATCCGTAATCTGTGAGATAAAAGATCCCCCGTAGACGGATTGTACCTTAATGTCGCCCCTGG
Source organism: Desulfobacter sp. (assembly GCA_028768525.1). Taxonomy (NCBI): domain Bacteria; kingdom Pseudomonadati; phylum Thermodesulfobacteriota; class Desulfobacteria; order Desulfobacterales; family Desulfobacteraceae; genus Desulfobacter; species Desulfobacter sp. Next base: position 5,827,640 of record CP054837.1, read on the forward strand.
CGTTTACATCTATATTTCCACCGTTGTGAAATCCCTGGGGGACCAGTGTCTGCCGCTTTTCTGCAAAAATGTTATTATAGAAATCCTCCCCAAATATTAATACCCAGAAGGGGTTCAGATTCCCGTTATCGGCAAGCTCAGGTTCGTCTTCGGCAGTAATCGGCCGTCCCGTGGTGCGGATGCTGCCGGTGTAATAATCCCCGCTGATTTTGGTACGCACCAGCTTCACTCCGCCATTGATATTCAGTTCAATATCTCCTGTGGCGGTCTGGACCACCCCCCCGTCAAGGACAAGATCCTCTCCGGTATATCCCCTTATTTCTCCGGAATAGGACCCAAGATTATAATTCATATTAAAATAGGTCATATAATCTTTGGCTGTTTCGGCATTGGCTTCAATGTTGCCTATGGTGGTCGTCCCGCCCGATGCAAAATGGATATTTCCGCTTTCCGTATAGACAAGCACCTTGTCCCCAAGACTTAAATGACCTGTGCCGGTGTCCACGGCAAAGATGTCTGAACTGGAAAGGGTTGATCCGGCCGCCAGGCTGATGGTGGTGCTCTGTGCAACAAGCGGCAGATCCCAAAGGTCTGTCGGGTGATCCACGATATCGCCGTTGATGGATAGATCTCCTCCTGCCCTGAATGTCACGGCGCCGGCTGTTTTACCGGCGCCAAAACGCCAGCCGGTCATATCCATGCCCGAAAGGGCTAAATCTCCCTGAGTCTGATATTCCATCCCCGGGATAATAGATATGGCGTTCACCGATCCTCCGGTTGCAGCCATGAATCCATTGGCCTTGGATTTCCAGTCTGAAAAATTCAGATTATCATGGAACATCACCCCTTCAGCCACCACAGACGATGCGCCGGTGAATAAAGCATCCGGCACCAGGTTGATGCCGTCATTGCCGTCATTTCTGGACACCCTCAGGTAAATGCTGCCGCCGGTTCCATCACTTGTGGAAACGTCAAACACCGCCCCGCCTAAATCCATGGACCCGCCCTGTTTTGTGGCGTTGCCCAATATGATTTTCCCGCCCGGACTGTCTTGAGCCAAACCTTGGGCCACAAGCCGTGTATTTTCTGATAATGTCAGGTCATTCCCGGCGTACAGTTCGATCCTGCCGTTGCCTGTATCCCGGGAGGCATCAATTTGGGCATCCACGCTCAGACTGCCCTGGTCCAGGGACAGCCGGAACTCGTGGGCGGCGACATTATCAGCCAGAAAGGCATCCCCGCTGCGCACCCTCAGGTCAATCTGCCCGGCGCGGTTGTCTGCTCCTGCCATGTTCAGGTTGCCCAGCACAGAGGAGATGTCAGTGACCGCAGCTCCGTTCTGTTCCAGTGAGCCTGCATCCAACCAGAACGATCCCCCGGTTCCATTTGAAGCCGTTCCCAATACTTTTCCTCCGCCGGAGAAGCTTCCCTGGGCGGCGTTGATCCACACCAATCCCCCGTCAGCTCCTGCAGGGTCTGCAGAGACATCGGTCACTGAGCCTGACGCCAGTTTGACATTGCCGTTATCCGCCTCGTAGTAGACGATGCCGCCATCATAGTAGATACCGTCGGCCTCACTTCCGTTTGCCGAGACCTGAGCGCCGTACATCATAAAGACACCGTCATCGGGGCCGTTTCCGGTGGCGCGGAATGAAATAACCCCTGAAGGGAGATCAACGGTCCCTGAATTTTCAATACGTCCGCCGACAAATGAGAGTTTGCCTCCGATATTGTTTAAACCGGCAGCCGCAGCACCGCTGCCGGTGATGGTAATGTTTCCGATACCGGCATCCACTTTGAAATCCAGGGCATCGTATTTCAGGCTGTTCCCATCCGCATGGCTGATATAGGTGCCTGTCACCCTGGCCGCGGATATGTTGAGGTCGGTATTCGAGGTGCTGAAAACGCCCTGGGTCGTTTCAATATCCCCTTCGGTTTCAACCCTTGCCTGGCCTCGGAAAACAAGGTTTCCCCGGGCATTCAGGTCTACGGACTGATAATTGCTCAGCTGAATATTTCCCTGGCCGATCAGGATCTCATCGGCCAGAGCGGTAAATTTGCCTGCAGGGTCGATGCCGCCGGGATTCCATCCGGCCGTATCGGTTCCGGAATTTACCAGGGCAATCTGCCCGGCTGTAATTGCCGTTGTCCCTGTCAGACCCACTACCTCGGGGCTGTCAAGTACAATTGATGATGTTGCAGCCAATTCGATATGTCCTTTAAAACCGATCAGAGAGCGGCCCGTGAGACTGACAGAATTCATATCCTTGAAGCCGGACCAGAACCCTTGGTCAAGAACCAGCCCGTCCAGGGATTGTGTTCCGGCACTGCCCTCTGAAAGATATAGCCGGTCAGATGCCACAGCCAGGTGTTGGGTTTCAATTTCGCCGGCCACGGCCATGGTCTGGGTATCAATGGAAACCATGCGGTCTGACCGGATATGCGCCCCCTGGGCCAGGTTAATTTCTCCGCCGGCAGAGGTCAGCCTGATCAGGGCTGAATCGCCGTAGCCTTCAATTGCTGCGTTTTCACCTATTTCAATATTGCCTTGGGCCAATAGGCTGAGTTGTGTGCCGGATAACAGGCTGCCCGCCTCAAGTTCAATTTTCCCGTCTTCCTGTTCAGATACAATGGTGAGCTCACGCAGCCCGGCATCTGAAAATTGTGTTGCGTCCAGATACAGTGTGCCGGAAAGATCTGCCAGCTCCGGATCGTCCTGCAGACGGGTCGAGAAGGTAAACGATTTCCCCAGGTCCGCCTGGCGTTTTCCGATAATTACATGGTTGCCGGCCAGTGTCAGGGCGCCAGCCAGATAATCGCCAGGCAATGCCTGTGCCCGTATCTGGCTGTTGAGTATATTGGTTTGCGAACCGTTTACAGCGGCACTTCCCGCATGGCCGGTTTCAAGGGCGGCTGTAACAAACTGGCCTTCAGACCGGACATCGGTGGCATATCGGAGCGTGTAAAGCCCGGCATCGGTGCTGACCCGGCCCGAATTTTTGTCCCCCATAAATCCCACCGCAATTTCATACCCCTCGTTACTCTCCGCCAGTATGGTTCCCGGATCAATGCCATCCTGGAATTCAATCACCACGGCACCGTCCATGAAGGCATAAGATTCAGGCAGCAGGGTGTATAATCCTTGGGGAACCAGGCCGTTCTCAGTCAGGTAAATGGCTTCCCCGGGAAGATTTCCGGCCCCACCGGGCAGGATCACATACCGTTTGGCGTCGCTCAATGGATTTTTAGAGCCTTTTGTACTGCCCTGGAATGTATAACCGAATATGCCTCCGCCGCCGCTGATGTCGATCACCGATGCTTTTTGACCGATCACTTCGTATCCCCGGATGTCAATGACCGTTTCCGGATAGGTTTCAATCAGCGTATCTGCTGTGGCGCTGCCGCTTGATGTGTCAAACCCGTACCATTCCAGGTTTGAGGCATCAATACTGCCGTAGTTGACCAGGGTTTGTCCTGCAACTGTCAGGACGGATTGGTCATCCAGATACACCCTGCCTTTATCCGTATCTGCAATCAGGTAAATCCGGCCCAGCGGCGCAGCAAGGTATCCCTTGTGATCAATGTTTTCAGCCTCAAGGGTCAGTGTCCCAAGGGCAGAATAAATGGGATCGGTCCGTGTGACCCCGGAGGGAAGCACGGTGATGGTATCCACTGCCTTTAATTTAAACGCAGAGGGTGTACCGTACGCCGGATCCATCACAGGATAAATTCTTGCCGCCGTCAGGGTCAGGGCATCGGCGCCTGACAGTTTCCCCGACCAGACACTTCGGGCAGTACCATCCCAGTCTTCATCACCGGACCGTGTTCGATACAATTTATCAGCCAGCCGAATATCTTCCCGGGCACTTAAATTCACATTTCTGAAACCGGCCAAAGCAATATCGCCGGTGATATCAATAGAATCGGCGTTGATGGCCAGGGCTGCGGTGCCGGTTTCAATATTTCCCGGCCGGTAGGTGTTGCTGTTTTCCAATTGAATCCAAGGGGCGGCAATGGTGATCCGGGCATTCGGGCTGCCGTATATTACAGGGCTGTCAATGCGGATTCCCCGTCCCATGTTAATCGTCTGGGGGCCAGAAAAGGAAAGCCCCCCCCCGGAACGTATATACAAGTTATCAAATCCGTTTGCTTCTATGCCGGGAATCAGGCCGGCAGGCAGGCCATACACCGCATTATCATTGTTGTTGTATATATTAAATTCCCCGCCCCTGAGCCGGTCCATCCCTTTATTCCCTATGAAGCGTCCCTGGATGGTTGAAAGCCCGTTTTCATCCACGGCATTCTTGAATGCCAGGGTAATACTTCCCGGCTCTGATGCTCCGGTATAGACGGATTCTATTCTATGGTCATCGGAAACAAGATAGAGGGTATTGGTATCACTTCCGGATACATCCGCCACTGCCCCTTCCTGGATTTCAAGTGACCCGTCAGAGGAAAAGGTGATATCGCCGCCGTCTTTAATGTCCCACAAGACAATCTGGTTCCTGATTCTGGACCCGGTATCAACAATGTAGCCATTGGCATAAAACCGGGCGTCCCTGTTGATTGTTAATTCAGGGCTGACCAGTCCGCTGCCTGAGTTGGCCTCAATGGCAATCCGGCCGCCCGGTGCCTGGAACAGGCCTGATACATCCACCTTATACCCGCTGACAGTGATGTCGCCGCCCCGGGCAACGCTGACCGAGGCCCCCTTGCCGATGGTTAGTTTATCGTCGGGTGTATCCTCCTCTGTCTGAGCGGCTGTATTTGAACCGGTAATATCCAGGACGATATCGCTTCGATCCGCTGCCTTAAGGGTGACGGATGAGCCGCCGACATCATCCCTTTTGGAGCCTGACATATCCACCTTTTTCACAACACCCCTTGTTACCTGCTGCTTGATCAGGGAAGGAGCCAGTGTCGCCCCGGCTTCAACGTCAAGGTCCGTATAGGCGGAAAGCGTAATATGGGTGAAACCCGCACCGTCAAGAAAGTCATCGCCCAGAATCAACTGCTTCTGGTATGCCATGGGATCTTCGTGGGAATAGCCCGCTGCAGTCTCCGGCGCTCGGCCCTTCACCACCGTGGTCTGCCAGGCGTGGAGGTTAATTGTGCCGCCATCTTTTCCCAGCATGGAATATCCGGAAATATCCCCGTCCAGAGCAATGGCCCGTCCGCTGATTGTCAAAGATCCGGCATCCCCGGAATCTGTTAAGGAAAGATCCCTGCCGAGCATGTATCCGCCGCTGACATCCAGGGCGGCTCCGTCCCTGACCACCACCCCTTCACCATGCATGGACTGGTCGGCAAGGGATATGCTGCCGGCATCCATCTGTCCGTAAATCCGGGGGGGGGAGTGGGTCCAGTAAAGCAGATAATTGTTGATCTGCTCTCCTGCAGTGCTGATGCTGCTGTCCGCAGCCAGTTCAATCCGTTCCGGATCATCCAGGACCGTATCCTCCGACGAAGTGTTGCTGATGATTGTTAAGCTCACATCACCGCCCGGCAGACGGATATCCCCCTGGTGGAAAATCCGTCTGGCAGTGAAATTCAGATACCCGTCAGAACCGGGGACAAGGGAAATCTCCGTATCGGCTTCGGTGATTATGGCGGTGGTCGCACCCAAACTGACCCGCCCCAGTCCTGATCCGCTCAGCAGATCGTCGGACAGCCATGTTTCCCCGTTTCTATTCGCTGGAAACAGCGGGTTCTCAGGGTCAATGGCTGTGCCGAATCCAGGGGTGGCATCCTTAATGACGATCATGTTCACCAATGGGTCAATATCCTCATAGCTCACCCCGTTCAGATCTCCGTGGACGCTTAGGGCGCCGGCCTGGGGAATAACATTCCCCATGGAGTGAAGATAGCCCAGGTCATCGTAATCGACGCTGCTCAAGACCTGGTACCTGCCCCGGGTCGACCCGGCTGACAGGTTTCCCTCAAAGGCAACACGTTTTGCTTCTATGTTGAGTTTTCCGGCATCGGAACCCTCTTTAAACCCGTCGACATAGTCCCAGTTATCGTCGCTAAAGGAATCAGATACATTGATGGCTTTTTCATATTCAAGGTAATCCGGTGCATCTGAGATGTCATACAGGTCCGTATCATACATCAGCTTGGTGGTCCGGACAGAACCGCTCAGGTACTCAACACCGCCGCCGGAAATATCGATACTAGCATTCTTATCAACAATAACATCCCCGTGACCTGCCAACAGGGATATGAGGCCTCCGGCACCGCTGTATTCCTTGGCCGACAGCACCCGGTTCAGGAGATGCTCACTCACATTGCCGATGCTCACCCCTTCATTGAGCAGAAAGTAAACGGTTTCACCCTTGAGGATGCCGTTTTTTTGAAGGAATTCGTCCCTGAGTTCAAGGCTGTTTAACTGCACCGAATACACCAGGTCCTCGGCCTCTTTTGTGATCCATGACCCACTGACGTCTATGCTTGAACCGGGGGCAAGGTAGATACTTCCACCGTCCCCGGCATCAACCGTTACCTCTCCACCGGGAGAAACAATACCTCCGGAATGGGATATGATGATGGGATCATCCTGATCTTCGGGTGTTGTTATCTCAAGCTCCCGGCCGAGGAAGGGGGAGTCAATAACAAATTCATCATCCAGTTCCTCCACACCCGAGTCAATCACACTGTCCGGTCCGGTGATGATCTTGCCGGTTTCATTTGCATCTGTATCAGAGGCAGCCACCAGGCGGATTGAACTGCCCTGCCGTAAGGTTGACAGGGCTCGGATCACGCCTTCGTGGCGGACGATCTGCCCGTAGATACCGACGGTTCCCACATCGGCGTAAATATTGCCTGTATTTGTCACATTGCCGGCATAATCCGGGTTCGGCGTACTATCCAGATCGTTATCTCGAACAAAGGCAAATGAACTGCCGGCGGACAGGGTCACATTGCCGCCTTCGGATGATATGGTGCCGCTGTTTTCCACGTTACCGCCCAACAGCAGAATCCTTCCCCCGTTTCTGGAAGTGATGGTGCCCTGGTTGACAACGGGCCCGGGTGTGGTTCCGTCTTCCGCTTTAAAGGACCAGGCGCCCACAGGCTCCCCCACGTTATTCTCCCCCAGTGTATCGTAGAAGTCCTGGACTGCCAGGGAACTTGCCACCAGAGAGTTAAGGTCTGTACGTGAGTTTTTTCCAAATACGATCCCGTTGGGATTGACAAGATAGAGACTCCCTGTTGCCGTCATCTGACCGAGGATCTGGCTGGGGCTGCTTTGGGCAGTTATTTTGTTCAGTGCGGTGCCGCTTTCCGGCTGTTTGAAATGGATATGCGCATCAGTGCCCACGTCAAAGGAATCCCATTTAATCACCACCCTGTCTGCGGACTGGGTAATCTGGGCATAATGATTTGCCTGGTTTTCAGTATAGTTCCATGCGCCGCCATTGTTGGCAATCTGGCTGGCCGGGTCATTCAAAACAGGCAGCTGTCCCGAACCCACCGCGGGAAGGTTGGTGGCGGCTGACCGTGAGCCAAAAGACTTTGCCCCGGTCCATGTCGGCAGGATTACCAAATGGGTGCATAAAAATAGTATAATCAGCCTGCTGATTTTATGGTGTACTATATATTTCATCTGTCCCGTCCTTTTCTTGTGGCACCTGGGTTAAAACCGATATGCAATTTTGAAATAAAACTGGTGATCGCCGGAATCCGTATCGTCGGTGTCCTCCAGGGCCATGCCCCAGTCCAGTTTATATTCCAGGCAGCCCTTGGAAACGGCACCCTGCAGCCCCAGTCCGATACCATGAATAAAACCGTGGGGCATGTCATCCTCCGACGCTTCCCTTTTTGAAAGCCAGGCCAAGTCATAAAATGCATAGGGCACCAGGGGCATCTTCTTGAGCAGGCTCGGGGTGAATAGTTCCAGGGTGCCATGGAGTGCGTTATCCGAAAGTATTTCAGCTTCCTTATACCCTCTGACGCTGTTAACGCCGCCGGCGGCAAACTGTTCATTGTTGACCAGGGGCTGGTCTGCAAGCTGGCCATCGATTTTGGTAAATAGTGAGAAACCTTTGGGCAGCTGCTGTCTTCGTTCCACACCTGCCGTTATATACACATAATTGCCCGTCGCCCCGGTTCGTTTACGTTCAAATTCATCCATGTCGTTAAAAAGAATTTCTCTTAACAGCAGATTGACGCCGGCACTGAACTGAGTGGTCCCTGTTTTACCGTACAACGAGGACGCATATCCAAAAGTCAACGGCATGTACTCAATGGGAACAGTACTATCCAGGGTGGTCTCTTTAAAATCCTTCCAGTCCATCCCAAGTGTCAGATTATGGCTGTAGACCGGTGTCCCACCCAGAGGAATCATATACCTCAGGCCGGCAATCTGGCCCTTGCCGATGACATTTATTCCTTCCCCGCTGGCAGTATCGCTGTTGGAGTTCACATAGTAACCGATCAGCATGTGGTTACGACGCCACGGTGCAGGCATGGCGTAAGATCCGGAAAACAGACGTACTTCCTGGGTATCTTCAGGAGAGGTCTGGAACTGCGCATTGATAGAGTGGTCTTTCTGCCAGAGATTGTCATAGCGGATGGCACCGTTCAGTCTGAAATCCGTGGTGGAATGGGTCGAGCGGTTGTTAAGCTCCAAACTGCCATGCAGCGGAAGTTCATCTTTGACCTTCAGTTCGACATCTATGGTTCCCAGTTCCCTGCCGGGAATCAATACCAACTCTGCAAAAATGCCAGCCTTGCCGTTCAGCCGACCCAGATCCTCCCTGACCTTGGGCAGATATAATACCTTACCCGGCCGGATGCTTGGCAGTTCATCCTTGATTTTTTCCATGGTGTAATACTTATTTCCTGATATCAGCACCCGTTTTATCCGGCTTTCAATCACCTCTAAACGGATCACCCCGTTATCCACGGTCTGCTCAGGTATGTTGACCAGCACAGTTGGAAACCCTTCGCCGTGGTATGCGCGTTCCAGGGCGTCCCTTGCCTGCTCAACATCCTGGGCAGCCTTGCCGTCTCCGGTAAACTCCTCCAACGCCGAGATCATGGTCTCCCTTTCCAGCAAGGTGTTTCCTTCAATGGCAAAGGAGTAAATTACAAACCTTGCCTCCCCGGGCTCTGAACAACGCCCCTGGAAGGGTAATGAAATAATTAGCACCAGGCATATTGCCAGGACGCACACTGCAGATTTCAAACCGGCCACTTTGTTTTGTTCCATTAGAGTTTCAGAATTCATTAAGAGTCAGCGTCAACAGGTCCCGCATTCATGATCTGTTCAAGAATGCCTAGCATGGATTGTGCATTTTTAAACCCTTCAAATTTTTTATATATCTTCCCTTTATAGTCCGTGATGACCACCATGGGAAAACCGGTTTGGTCGTATAGTTCTTTCAGGCTCCGGTCTTCGTCGGAATTGGCCTTTACAAAGACAAACCTGTCTTTGAGCATTCCGATTCTTGGATCATTAAATGTCTGGTTTAAAAGCTTTTTGCACCAGGTGCACCAATCTGCATACAACACCAGGACTTTGTTCTTCCTGTCTGCCAATGCTGTATCAACACCCTTGTCATGGTCATCAATCCAGGTAATATGTGCATCTTGATACAAAGACGGTTTTATGATCTCCATGACCTCCAGATCTACCTGGATGGCCTTGCCGGTCAGGGGGGGATTGAAGTCTACGATAAAGCTGTCAGCATTTTTGGAAATGATCCGCCCCTTTTTTTGACCGGCGCTGAAAGGAGCACCGATGACGGGGGCCAGTGTGAGGGTAATTATCTTTGAATCCACGGTCACCGTCGTTATGCCGATGTCCGATTTCTCCTTATAATTATTTCGGGCAAAATTTTCTATGCGGACGGTCCCGTCCTGAACGCCGGTCACCCGGGAATCAAAATAGGGATTCAACTTCACACGCTCTCCGATGGAGGCGCGTTTTCCAAACCGGTTTTCATAGGCTTTGGCATCAAGGTCCATGACCACGGGAAACGTGCGTACAGAATGAAATTCTAGAAGCTCATCTTCTTTATACGCTCCAAAGGCATCTTCCGCAGGAATGGTTACCGGCTTTTTTCCCAGGCCCATATTCAAAATAGCCTTTCCCAGGCCGGGGATTCTTGACGGCTCTCCTGCAATAAGGGTTTCTACAACTCTGCCCGCCCCATCGGTCCGTGCATCCGCCTGTGGCGGTATTTCCCTTCCGTCTTCCATCCGGGCCAGGTAGGCGATCCTGACCAGGTCCATGGTCTGAACTTTCTCCGGGTCTTCGTCCAAATATACATCTACAGTGGTTCTTCCCTCCCGCCTGGCCTCATCAATGGCCGCCTGGACTTTTTTAAATACTTCAGCCTTTTGCTTTTCATGGTCTGTTTGGTTCTGCCGGGCCTGGGGGGCTACAGCGGTTTGGGCTCCGCCATTGGCACCGGTTGATACCGGTTCCGGATTCATGTCCACACTCTTGCATGCGCACAAAAAAATAAGGATACAGCAAACAGCCACCATGCCCATGCATTGCATTTTTCTTCGTATATTTGATTGCATTATCGGACCCTTTCCTTTACCACCACATCGCATGCCAGGGTCTTGCCTGCAAAGGGATGGGCGAAATCTGCAACAATCTTTTCATCGGTAATTCTGGACACCTGTCCGAGCAGGCCGCCGCTTCTGACAGGCAGGCCGATTTTAGTTTCTATGGTCATGACAATATCGTCACCATCTTCTGAGAAAAAGGATTCTCCAACCGTATGGGGCTGCCTCAAGCCTTCCGCGTTGATCATCCTGTAAGAGACCGTGTCTCCCTCTATTCCGTATATCTTTGCAAAGTCATGGCCTGTGTGGTCAGTGAGTACAGTGCCGGTTTTTAACGCCCGGCCTCTGAGAAAGGGATAAATTTTCTCTTTTTCCGCGGTCCTGTTACGGGGAGACCTTTCAACCTTGTTAAAATTTAAATACCGCTGGCTCTGCTGAAGGTTTGGCGGGATGTCCGCCTCAAGGTTTATTGCATAGGATTTTCCGGTCTGCTTGCCCACGATGATTTTGGACAGCCTGTTCAGGACGGCATCGGCAAAAAATTCAATTTCATTGGGAGGGGTTTCAGCCACAGGATGTCCGGCCACCATGGGCACCGGTGCAAAAGCGCGATTGACAATGAAGATACGGGCTTTTTTTTCTGCTGCATTGTCTGCCACCGCCGGGTCCGTTGTGTCAAATATCCCGTATCCTGGCGCCCTGCAAGTATAATTCACCAAAACGGTATCCCCCTGCTGTATGGTTTTGCCAACTGCGGTTTCCGTTCCGGCAACTGTCACTGCCAGTGCAACCAGGATACCGGTTGCCAGTCCAAGACAGCGGGTTTTCCAACGGTGTTTTCCCAACAACATTTTTCTATTCGTCAGTCCCATCTATTCCCATCCCGATATTTTCTGAAGATAAGATCTTTCAGCTTTATATTACGAAACCATTAACAGCATATTAAAACTGTATTTGCATCATGAGGTTTACATTATAAGCAAGCGGGTCTGCCTGCGCAGACCCGCTTGCTTTGAGATGCCGAACCAATCACACAATGCCCGGCATATTCTTCAAGTTAATTCCTGGCTTATTTTTTAACAGGCCAGGCAAAGTCATCGGCCTTTTTCCATTCCATTGCCGCATTGGAGGACCAGTAGGGCTGTTTGGAATCGGGAATCAGGGTGTTGTCAGCAGTGAAAGCAACCAGATCGTCAATGAGGTCTTTAGCAGTATCCGCATTTTTGTAGTAAAGGTACTGGGCTGCCCAGAATTCATACTTACCGTTACGGATGTTGTCTGCAGTACCTTCCTGACCATTGTAGGTCATCTGGTCTACGTTGTAACAGGAACTGGTGGGGTCAGTGGAGGGTTCTTTACACTTGTCGTAGTCTGCGTAACCGACAGCTCCGTCGAATTCTCTTACGCATCTCACCAGGTCGGAAGAACCGTCGTTGAAAAAGATCTTGATGTTGCCATTGTTATTGTACTCGCTGATTGCGTTGGATACTTCCTGGTAGTAGTTTGTAGTGTTGTACCCTTTCCCCACGAACCAGGCACCGTCAAACGCTTCCTGTTTTACCAGGGGAACACCGCGCATGATGGCTGCGTCCAGGGTGGCATGGGTGCCGGAACCGGCATGGCGTAGGCAGACAACCATGGGCAGATCCACGGGGCGTACGCCGCCGTCTGCCTCAGGCAGGTACTTGCCGTCCCCATCAATGGGATCAGTAAACTGGCCCCAGTTGTTTACAGTGCCGGAGTAGATGGAGGTGGCCATGAGGCGGGTCATGTTGTTGAATGCGGTGTTGTTCACATTGTTAAAGAAACCGAAGGGCACAACGATGGGCTGGGCCGCAGTATACAGATTGGGTTCATCTTCGGGATCGCCCAGGTTTACGCCGTACTGGATGTTGCGTTCAATATAATCGCCTCCCAGGGGGCCTTCTTTCATCCCTTTGGAGCTCTGCTGAAACGTTCTGGCGGATACGTCAGAGGCGCCCACGGTTACAGGCAGACAGGTTACGCTGGCGACGTCGTCATCTTCAGCGGTGGCGCCATAGGCCTTCCAGTCATTGCCGGCAACGCCGGCCTGGAGTCTTTCGCCTGTAGCGCAGCCCTGGTCGGATGTGGGAACCAGGGAGGGGTCCACATCGCCGAGAATGGAGCGGACACCGTCATAGGAAGCCTTGGAGGTGTAACGGACGATCAGGGAATTGCCGGCAACACCGTTGTGGGTAAACCCTGCGCCGGTCATTCCATCAATGGCATCGCCGCCGGAACCCACACATACGGAGATACCGGTGTCCCGGTCAACCCCGGCCACTTTACCTTTTGCGGACTTGGCGGTGTAGATATTACCTTCAGCGCACCCCTGTGATTTTAAGAATTCGGGAGCCGCATCGTTCCAGAATTTGTACTGTGCAGATGCGCCGTAGATGTTAATCTGGTAAGTCTGAGCCTGGGCGGCGGTGGCCATCATGGTCAGCGCAGCGCCACCGATAACGGCTCCTTTAATAATGTTCTTAAGCATTTTTGTTTCTCCTATTTTTTGATTTTCCTGATTGTTTAACGTTTTAGAGTACAACTTAAGCGGCTCTTCTTCTGCTCAGGCCGACAAAGGACAGGAGACCGGAAATCAGAAGCAGCACGGAACCCGGTACGGGAACAACCGCAGGAGCGGCTTCCATGGAGATGGTGCCTATGGTGCCGTCATTGGTGAAGGTAAATTTTGCCAGATAATCTTGGGGGGCGGTGAAAATATCCTGGCCGCCGCCAACATAACGGGTATATTCGTACAGGTACATATCGGTGGAGTCATTTGCGTTAAGAGAGATTTCACCTGCAGAGCTGTCATTGAGCCCACTATAGAAACCAGCGGTACCCTGGTTCATCAAAGCGTTGTATGAGGTGTTGGCGTTATTCACACCAGTGGAAACAGGGGCAGCATTATGATAACCGTAAATACCTGCAGCATTATTGGCAAAATTGGTCATGATAGAGGGGTTGGTGCTGGAATCGGGATAACCTGCCTGGGATTTGCCCATATAAAAGATAGAATTATCGACAGTATCAAAAATCGTCAGGTCAAATACAGAATCTTTACCGGCGGCAAACATGCCCACATTCAGGCTACTCCATTCGGCTCCGTTAAACTCATTGATGTTAAAGCTCACACCAAGATCTCTGCTGGTACCATAATCAAAGGTGGACGCGTTCCCCAAGTTGATGGCCATCTCAACACCTCCGTCGGTGGTGTCATAGACAACCGCATAAAGATCTGCATCTGCAATGCTTACTGCAGCAAAGGCGGAACTGCTGAACGTCACAGCCATGAATGCTGCAACAAGGGTTAAAAGAACTTTCTTCATTTGCTTTTCTTCTCCTCAGTTAATTTTTTAGTGACTGCAATTTAAAACAAGTGTGTTTCATGAACATGCTGCAAAAATTAATGAGGCGGCCCGGCTGTCTCGATTCGCTAAAGGTTTTTGGATTTTGGGCGTATTTAATTTGGGTTGCCCTGCTCATCCCTCTTTTGTTCAGCGAGACCCATGGCTTTCCGGCCCCCGGTCGCCCGGGGTGTGGCTTTTCTTAGGAACGATGCAGTTATATCCCTGATTTATTAGTCGGTTATTACTCGGAAATTAAGATTGAAGCAGGATTCATTTTGATTGATTATTCAGTGTGTTACCGTGTTTTCTTTTTTTAATAGAGATTTTTTTTCATAGATTTAGGAAAAGTATATCCCTGTTTGAGGGGAAAATACCTTGGCTTGACTTAAAATTTTTTCACTTTGTGTGATAATTATGAAGATTTAGTTTCGTGGCGTAAGAATTCATCTGATTTAGGCGAAAATGGCAGTAATTATTTTTGCTAACACCATCCTAATTTGACCTTTCCCGTCGGCTCCTTTAGATAAATGGTGACGTGAATCACTAGTCGGGAGGGACACCCCATGAAGACAAAGCCATCCAAACCAACGATGACAATATGGCCCCTGTTTTGTGCGGCGGGCTGCCTGATTGCTTCATTGTATATATGCGGCTGTTCCCCGGAGCAGACCGCCGAAGCCGGGCAGGTGGTGGCCAAAATCAATAAGTACAAGTTGACCCAGGGGGAGTATCAGGCCAAGCTGGCCCGGGAACTGGAGTATGACCGGGAGTATAAATGTACAGCAGCGGCCAGGAAGGACTTTCTGGACCGGCTCATTCGCCAGGAGGTGCTCATCCAGGAGGCGGTGAACCGGAACCTGGATAAGGCGCCCGAGTTTATGGCGGCCATTGAGAAATACTGGGAAGCCACCCTTATCAAGAACCTCATGGCGGCAAAGATGGAGGAGATCCGCCAGACGACCCTGGTCAGCGAGGGGGAAATTAAAGCCCGGTATCAGGAATTGAAGACCGGCAAAGAAAATATGCCGCCCCTGAACCGGGTTGAAAAAAAGATCGCGGATATTCTCAAAGAGGAAAAACAGACAGCAGAAATGGAGCAGTGGGTCTCACGGCTGAAAAAAGAGGCGAAAATCAAGGTGTTTGAGAAACGCCTTTAACCCGAATACGATGAGGACGGTAACGTGGCTGAGGCAGTTGGGAAGCAGGGTCTGTACAAACGGCGCACCTATTTTATAAAGAAAGAATTCCAGACGGGCTTTATTCTTAAATTCTGCCTGGTCCTTCTGGCCGGTATTCTCCTGTCAACGGCCCTGCTGCTGGCCTTATCACAGGATACCCTGACCTCCTCCTATGCTAATTCCCGGCTCGAGATCAGGAGTACGGGACAGGCCATCATGCCCTCGGTGATCCTGACCAACCTGATCACTTTGGGGCTGATTTCCCTGGGCGCCGTGGTCGTCATGGTTTATTTTTCCCACAGGATAGCCGGCCCATTGTTCCGGTTTGAAAAAGACCTCATGCGGGTGGCCGCCGGCGATCTAAGCGTGAATATCAATTTGAGGAAAAAGGACCAGCTCACCGATCTCTCCTCGGCACTGAACCATATGGTCCTGTCCATGCATCAAAAGGTATCCCGCGTTGATGAGCGGTTGGGGGAAATAGAGGCGGCTGTTGAAAAGGGGGGAAAGGCCGGCAGGGAAATTTCCCTTTTGAGGGCGGAAATCAGAGAGCTGTTTCATCTGGACCAATAAATTGTCCCTGCCCGTGCGGTTTCTTTCAAGACTGATACTGGTCGCTGCTGTTTTTCTGGCTATGGGAACCGGGCCGCAGCGGTCGGCATGGGCGGGCACAGGATTGGCGCTCAGCCCATGGAAAATCATTATTACCCGGTTTACGCTTATCAAATATAAATCCAGGGAAGACCTTGAGCGGTTTCACACCAGCGTTAAATTCGGCCCGGTGAAATGGAACCGGCCCCTGGCCCTTGAAACCATTACCGGCCAGCAGCTTGAAGAGATGGTCCGGGAGAAGGTGGATGCCGTCTTTGAGCGCGCGGCGGAAATCCTGGACATGAAAAAGCGGTTTGCGCCGGTGAATGTCAACCTCCACAGTGGCACCGCCTCGCTGAAGCGGGCCTATGAACGGATCTATTCCGGGGAATGCCGTCTCAGGGCCTGGTACCGTTTCAAGACCAATACGGTCTACCTCAATGTCCGGGATCTCCACGAGGGTATACTGGCCCATGAACTGGCCCATTCCATCATCGACCACTACCTGGCCGTGAGACCTCCCTCCCAGACCGCAGAGATCCTGGCCCGCTATGTGGACAGCCACCTGGCGCGTGGATTTATCAGCAATTAATCCATGATCTTTTATGAAGTCCGCTTCCCAGGTGTGCCCCCCCTATAAGAGTTTGAGGTTCCAATTCCACAGCCCGGGCCGGTTTTTTATTTTGACACCCTTGGGGATTCTTTCGTTCAAATTCACGAACATGGCGTATCCGGCCTGGGCCAGTTCTTCCTTTTTTGCGGAAAGGTCCAGCATCCAGGTCGGGTAGGTATAATAGGTGTTATTGGATTTGGAGGTCCAGGCCCCTTCGCCCTTGGGACTGAAAAAAGGTTTGCCCAGGTCAAGGGCAGGGGAAACAATCCGGGAGACGGCCAGGGGCCAGTTGGCCCGGACCACTATTCCCAAAGGAAGGGAGGCGGCCCGGGGCAGTTCAAGGAAATTTTCTTTATCCAGTTCCGGGCTGACAACGGCGCCGGCAAAGCCCAGTGATTTTAGGAATCCAATTGTTCTGGCGTTGGTGATATTGCAGAAGGGGCCGGCCCAGAGGTTCAGGCTGCCCGGATTTCTGAACATCTCAATCTGCCAGGGGGCGTTGAGGACAAAGTTCCTTGCGCCTTTCCTGACGGCTGCGGCCACATAGCGGCGGCAAAGTTCCTCTTCTTCGGGGAATAGCAGGGGATCCAGCCAGAGCCAGGTCCGGCCGGCGGGCTTGATGCCGTACCCCCCGGCGGAGATCCACAGGCCCGTATCCCTGTACCCTTTGCCCGGACGGGTCCTGCCCCGGAATACTTCCATCTCAAAGGGGGGGCGTTTTTTCCGGGAGCGGCCCCCTGTGGGTTTGGCCGCAGGGCTGTACGGGGCGTTCTTTTTTTTATCCGTTACCGGACGTACGCTGACCGGTTCAATGGCGGCAAGTTCTGTGTCAAGGTCCTTGATCACGGCGTCCAGTTCGCTGCCCCGCCGGTCGATCATAAATACAGGCGTCCCTTTCCTTATTCTGCCCTTTGCCTTTTTGGAGAGGAAGAATTTGCCTTTCTTGGGTACGGCACGGGTCACCCGCTGGATATCGTGGAAATTGTCATCTTCGTAACCAATCCTCAGCAGGTCTCCGGTGAAAAGCTCCTCCCGACTGTTAATATATGGCTCTGCCGGATTTTTTACCCGGCCCAGAAAAAGACCGGATCCGGTTTCCGACCCGTGGTCCAGGGGATTCATCACCCGGTGGGAAAGCAGGTTGTAATGGCTGAATTCCCGGCCCATTGCATAATCCAGCCAGGAAAGGGCTTCTTTTTTTCGTTTGGGATCGTCCCTGAGAATGCGGTAGGCCTTTACCGTGTAATAAACATAGTGGGGACTTTTTTTGCGGCCCTCTATTTTCCAGGTGGTGACTTCCGGGATTTCACGCAGCACCTTGGCAAGGACATCGACGGAAAAATCCATACAGGAGAAATGGCGCTGCTTCTGGTTTTTTTGTTCGTACATCCGGCGGCAGGGCTGGACGCACCGCCCCCGCAGCGCGCTTTTTCCGCCGAACCAGGAGGACCAGTAACATCTGCCTGAAACCGAATAGCAAAGGGCGCCGTGGATAAATACTTCGAGATCCATACCCCCAGGAACAGCACTGGCCATGGCCCTGATTTCGTCGAGGTTGAATTCCCGGGGAAGCACCACCCGTGAGAATCCGGCTTTGGCGGCCGCCCCAAGTCCCTCGGGGTGGGTGCAGTTGCCCAGGGTGGAAAGGTGGAATTCCCCTTCATAGCCTGCCTGCTGTGCCAGCCGGACTACGGCCGGGTCCTGGATGATCAGGGCATCCACATCGGCAAAGTTAGCCAGTTTGGCCAGTATCCGTCTGGTTTTGTCAATTTCGGATTCCTTGATAATGGAATTCATGGCGACATAAACCTTCACCCCTTTTGAATGGGCCAGCCGGGTGAGGCGGCCCAGTTCTTCAACGGAAAAATTGTCCGCCTCCATCCGGGCTGAGAATATTTTCAATCCGCAATAAACGGCATCTGCGCCTGCGGCAATGGCGGCCAGAAATGAGTTTTTGTCACCGGCCGGGGCCAGGATCATCGGGGTAAAATCTGTATGGGATATCATATGTCTGCTTATGGGTTGGGATTAAATTATAGATCTCGCTTGCAAGTTTAGTGGGTATTATAATAATGATACCCGTAAAAGCAATAGCGGATAATGAAACCCTGTGTTCGACCGGGAATCCTTCAATCTCCCATTGCCGGATTCGGGTTCGGGCATAAGTTAGAAATTAATCAACCAACCAATGGAAAAATCGATGTTTGTACAGAATGATAAACAAGGGTTTACGGAACCGGTGCCGGGTATCAGGATGAAGACCCTGGTCTACGGGGAAAACACACTGATGACCCGGTTTGAACTGGCCCGGGGGGCAGAACTTCCGGTCCACTCCCATCCCCAGGAGCAGACCGGGTTTCTGGTTTCCGGCAGAATCATTCTCCATATCGGCGACCGGACCTTTGAGGCGGGACCGGGGGACAGCTGGTGTATCGGCGGCGGTGTGGAACACCGGGCGCAGATTCTGGAAGACAGCGTCGCCCTGGAGGTGTTTTCACCGGTGAGGGAGGACTATCTGCCTTAGAATCGGGGCTGAAAATTTAAGGGTTGCAGACCTTGCAGGGTTTATACCCCTGGTCCAGGGCCGCTTCCCGGGTGGCGAATTCGGCTGTGCATTTTTTCCCCTGGGCAAACTTACAGTCAATGCTGTGGAATACCAGGGTTTCGGCATTACCTTTGAACTGCGGCGCGGCAGGCGGGGCAGCCCCGGGTGCATCCTTTTCAGGAGCGGTTCCGGATGGGGCTGTGGCATCGGACGTCATCGGGATGTCCGGATCGGGTTCGGGCATTATATCTTTTTTGGCTTCCTGAACGTCGGTAAAACCCAGATAAAAGGCCAGTGCTCCGCCCAGTATCAGGAGAGCGGGCAGGGCACCTGCCATAACGCCCAAAAAAGAAAAGAAAAATTGAGATATACCTGCCACCCCGATGAGGGCAGCCAGACCGCCAATGATAATTTTTTTCATTTAATTACCCCTTTCTCGTGTGAAAATGTATAGAATCGGGCTGCAAACCGCGTATGTACTGACTCTTGTATGTAATTCAAGGGGGGCTTGTCAAGGCATGGGGGCGGTGAACCGCCATTTTTTAAAATAATCGTATAATTACAATGCATATATGGGGTTGACGGAATAGCATATGGGAATTTTTTTGGAGAAAGGAGACATGGTGGCCGTGGCCGCCCCTTCGGCCCGGTTTGACCGCGGCCTGTTTGATATAGGGATTCATTGCCTTGAATCCATGGGGTTCAAGGTGAAGGTCCCCGGGGGGATTTTCGGGCAACACCGGTATCTTGCCGGGGCCGACCGGGAACGGGCCGGGGTGGTGAATGATCTGTTTGCCGATCCAGAGGTCAAAGGGATCCTCTCGGTACGCGGGGGATTCGGTGCCATGCGGATACTAGAGTATCTGGACTGGGATATGATCCGCGCCAATCCGACACTGTTCGTCGGATTTTCCGATGCGTCTTCCCTGATTTCAGGCCTTGTGGACCGTGCCGGCTTGGCTGCAGTACACGGCCCCAATCTGGTTTCCCTTGCCAGGGCTGGACAGGAGACCCTGGACGGATTTTTCCGGGCGGTGACCGGCGGACTTTCTGCAATAGAATCCGGCACCGGAGAATGTCTGGTGCCGGGAAAGGCGGTCGGAAGGCTGGTGGGCGGTAATCTGGCCACCCTGGTGCATCTGGTGGGCACCCGGTTCCAGCCGGATTTCAGGGAGGGCATCCTTTTTATTGAAGATGTGGGGGAACCGGCATATAAAATAGACCGCATGCTGACCCAGATGGAGATGGCCGGGTGCTTTGACCGCCTGAAAGGCGTGGTGACAGGTTCATTTGAAGAATGTGCCAATCCCGAATATATCCCGGAGATCATATCTGAGATTTTCGGCGCCAAGGGGATTCCGGTCTGCATGGGATTGGCTGCAGGCCACGGCAGTATCAATCTGGCCATGCCCATGGGGCGTCCTGTTGGGCTGGATGCGGACCGGGTCCGGATTTCCTGGGAGGATGTGTGATGTCGGGGCAAACTGAATATCACCGGGTTCACCTGGCCATGGAAAAGGCCGTGGCGGAACAAATCTTTCCAGGGGCCGTGCTGGTGTGGGGGACGCCGGATAGGATCATGTTTCACGGTGCTTACGGGCAGGCGGATTTGACCACGGGAGAACCTGTTTCATTGGAGACCGTTTTTGACCTGGCCTCCCTGACCAAACCCCTGGCCACAACCCTGGCCGCAGCTGAGCTGATCAGGGAAAAGAAGATGGATACGGATACCGCTCTGGGGCAGATCCTGCCCGGGGCAGAGGGGACGGACAAGGCCGACATCACCATTGATATGTTGCTGCGCCACACCTCCGGCCTGCCTGCGCACCGGGCGTATTTTAAAATGCTGGGCCGGTCCTGCCCATGGCCTGTTGACGGGGCCAGGGCGGCCATAAGGCAAAGGGTTCTGGATGAGCCCTTGGATCATCTCCCAGGACGGCAAGAGGTATACAGCGATCTTGGGTTCATCCTGCTTGCATGGGCCCTTGAAACAATTTCAGGGATGCGCCTGGACCGCCTTGTGCGGGAAACGGTTTTTAATCCCCTGGGAATTGACGGCCTTTACTTCCCCGGGGGCGAGCCGGAGCGGGCAGGGGGCAGAGCCGTGGCGGCAACCTCCAGATGCCCCTGGAGGGGACGGTTGGTCAAAGGCGAGGTGGAAGATGAAAATGCCTGGGCCGCCGGAGGTGTGGAAGGCCATGCTGGGCTCTTTGGTGACGGGGAGTCTGTGTTCCGGCTTGGCAGCAGTGTGTTGTCGGCTGCCATGGGGCGCCCGGTGCGGGTGCCTGATGCTGAGGTGATCAAAATATTTTTCAAAAAACGGCCCTGCATGGGCCGGGTGGCCGGTTTTGATACGCCGGCCAAAGAAAATTCATCGGCGGGCCGTCATTTCTCAGACCGGGCCGTGGGGCACCTGGGATTCACCGGCACCTCAATCTGGATGGACCCCGCGGACGGCCTGATGGTGGTGTTGCTGACCAACCGGGTGCACCCTTCAAGGGAGAATGTGAGAATCAGGCAATTCAGGCCCTTTATCCATGATCTGATCCACCAGGCGGCAGCGAACCAAAAAGGAAGGAAATAAACGGCTGTGAAACACTTTTATTCTTGTAAAAAAACCATAAGTTTGTTAGCAAATATCTTTTAATAATGTTTTATCCAAATGATGTGGAATTTCAACCCAACTTTTGTGTGAAAGAGGACAAATGAACTTTATAACTGATACTTTGCTCGGTGCCTTTTCCAATGATCTTGCCATTGACCTGGGGACGGCAAACACATTGGTTTACGTGAAAGGGAAGGGCATCGTACTGAGCGAGCCTTCTGTGGTGGCGGTAAGAACGGATAAGCGGTCCAAGAACAAGGTGCTGGCCGTGGGGCTTGAGGCAAAACGGATGCTGGGGCGTACGCCGGGCAATATTGTAGCCATCCGCCCCATGCGGGACGGGGTTATTGCCGATTTTGCCGTCACAGAGGCCATGCTCAAGCATTTTATCCGGAAAGTTCATAATAATAGAAAAACTCTGGTACGGCCCAGAATTATTATTGCCGTGCCTTCGGGCATCACCCAGGTGGAGAAGCGGGCGGTAAAGGAAAGTGCTGAGTCTGCCGGTGCCAGGGAGGTTTTCCTCATTGAAGAACCCATGGCGGCCGCCATAGGGGCGGGACTGCCCATTACCGAACCCACCTGCAACATGGTTGTGGATATCGGCGGCGGCACCACAGAAGTAGCTGTGATTTCCCTGGCCGGCGTGGTCTATACCCGGTCCCTGCGGGTGGCCGGAGACAAGATGGATTCCTCCATCAGCCAGCATATCAAACGCAAATATAATCTGCTCATCGGGGAGAGAACCGCCGAGATTATCAAGACCACCATCGGCAATGCTTATCCCGATACAGAGCACCTGGAGACCATTGAAGTCAAGGGCCGTGACCTGGTGTCCGGTATTCCCAAAATCCTGGCCATTGATTCCGAAGAGGTCCGGGTGGCTATCTCAGAGCAGATCGACGCCATTGTCGAAACTGTGCGCATCGCCCTGGAACAGACCCCGCCGGAGCTGGCCGCCGATATCGTGGATTCCGGCATTGTGCTCACCGGGGGCGGGGCACTTTTGAAAAACCTGGATAAGCTGCTGCAGGAAAAAAGCGGCCTGCCCATCGTTGTAGCGGATGATCCCCTGTCCACAGTGGCACTGGGGTGCGGGAAATCCCTTGACAGCATTGAAATCCTTAAAGAAGTGGTCATCAGCTAAGATAGATGTTTTCCAGGCGGGTGTTGATTATCATCGGTGTGGGGCTGTTTATTGCGGTGAATTTCACTGTTATCACCATGACCAGCCGCCAGTCCCTTCCGGTTAGCGGAGCAGAGCGTCTGGCCATTTCCCTGACCTCGCCCTTCCAGTATGTGGTGACCCGGGTTGTCGGATTCGGGGAGTCGGTGTGGACCACCTATTTCGCTGCGGTCCTGGCGGTCGAGGAAAACCACGAACTGCGAAGGGAACTGGCCCGGGCCATTGAAATCCAAAACAGGTATGAAGAACTTGAACTGGAAAATGCCCGGCTGAAGAAGTTTGTCAATTTCACCGGATCTGTACCGGCCACCTACGTAGCGGCACAGGTCATTGCCCGGGATCCCTCCCCGTGGTTCAAGACCATCATGATCGATAAGGGCAGCGCAGACGGCTTGGAAAAAGGGGCGCCGGTGCTGGTATCCGAAGGCATCGTGGGGCAGATCATCGAAGTCTCCACAGGTTTTTCAAGGGTGTTGCTTATTACTGACCGCAATTCAGCCGTGGATGCCCTGGTGCAGAATAGCAGGGTCCGGGGGATGGTCAAGGGCAATAATGAAGATACCTGCTCCTTTGTATATGCCCTGCGCAAGGACGAGGTAAACCCCGGTGAAATGATCGTTTCCTCGGGGATGGACCAGGTTTTCCCCAAAGGCCTTAAAATCGGCCGGGTCCTTGATGTAAAAAAAGTCCACTCTCAGTTGTTCCAGGATATTATTATTGAGACCAGTGTGGATTTCGATAAACTTGAAGAAGTGCTTGTCTATAAAAATGGTCATTAATTTTCTCACCCTGCGGGTATGATGAATTTAACCTTTTTTTTTATTGCCGCCCTTACCCTGATTCTTTGCCAGACCATTGTTCTACCGGGAACGGTTCTCTTTTCCCATGGCTTCGATATTCTGTTGATTGTGGTCCTGCATATGAGCCTTGCCTTTTCCCATTACGGGGTTGTGGTCGCCATTATTGTGCTGGGTACCGTCATGGACAGCATTTCAGGCGGGCCTTTTTTTATCCATATTTTTTCCTACCTCTGGGTGTACCTCATTGTTAAATTGTTCCGGCAGTTTGTTTTTCATCGCAGCGCCCTGTTTATCATGGCGGTGAGTTTTGCGGCGGTGGGCATTCAGCAGGGACTTGTTCTTTTTTCGGTGTTTGTCTCCCATGGGCAGGCCGGGTGGCTGGGGGTTGATTACTCTCTGGTGCTTGAGCAGATGGTTTTGGGAAGTCTGTGCATCCCTGCGGGTGTCTGGCTGATGAATGTGATGCGGCAGAATTGGATCGTTCTCCTCCGGCAGTTAAGGCGTTCCTTGGCACGCAGATACAGGGAGTAAATAGTATGGGCGACATTAATAGAAACCCGGACCGGGACTGGCTCAAGCAGCGGCTTATGGGGGCCAGCCTCTGTATTGTCCTGGTTTTTTCCCTGTTGCTGCTCAGGCTGGTTTATCTTCAGATGATCAAGGGGGAAGAGTACCGGCGGCTTTCCCAAACTAATTGTGTCCGGCTCAAAAGCATTAAATCCTCACGGGGGCTGATTTATGACCGCAGCAATACCCTGCTGGTGGACAACCGGCCGGCATTTGATCTGAGTATCGTGCTGGAGGATGCCAAACCGGTAAAGGAGACGGTGGCGCATTTGTCAGGACTCACCGGCGAACCCCAGGATGAGCTTATGGCGAGTATCAAAAAGGCCGGCCGGTCAGCTTTTTACAAGCCACTGGTCCTGAAACGGGATATCTCCCGGGATCTGCTGGCCATGGTGGAGTCCCATCAGTTTGATCTGCCCGGTGTCTATATTGATATCGAGCCCACCCGACATTATATATATGAAAAAACAGCGGCCCATCTGCTGGGTTATCTGGGGGAAATAAATCGAGAAGAGTTGCAGAGCGGGAAATATCCCAATGTTAAAACCGGGGATTCCATCGGCAGATACGGGGTGGAGAAAAGTTTCGAACCCTTTCTTCAGGGCAAGCGGGGCGGCCGGCAGGTGGAAGTGGATGTCAACGGCCGGGTGATCAAGGTGCTCAAGACCGTGGATCCCGTTCCCGGAAAAGATTTGTATCTTACCCTGGATTTAAAACTGCAACAGCGGGCCGAAGAATTGCTGGCCGGCAAGGACGGTGCGGTGGTCGTCCTGGATCCGTCCAATGGAGATGTGCTGGTTATGGCCTCCACCCCCAGTTTTGACCAGAACGATTTTATCGGGGGAATTTCCAGCAAAAAATGGCGGGCCCTCATGGACGATCCGGGCAGGCCCATGAATAACAAGGCCATCCAGGCGGAATACCCCCCTGCCTCCACCTATAAAATTATAACGGCAATGGCTGGGCTTGAAGAGAAGGTCATTGACCGGAGCAGTACATTTTTCTGCCCCGGGTTTTATAAGTTCGGAAATCGGCGTTACCACTGCTGGAACCGGCACGGACACGGGGAGCTTGATGTGGTGGGGGCCATAGAACGATCCTGTGATGTTTTTTTCTACAGAACCGGCGAAGAGCTCGGGGTGGATAAGCTGGCCCAGTACGCAAACGGGGCCGGACTGGGCCGGTTGACGGGTATCCGTCTGGCCCACGAGCGGGACGGACTGATCCCCACCGCGGCCTGGAAAAAGAAGCGGTTCAAGGAATCCTGGCAGGCCGGGGAAACCCTGTCCATCAGTATCGGACAGGGGTTTAACCTGGTGACGCCCCTGCAGATGGCCGTGTTCATCGCTGCCGTTGGAAACGGCGGGACCCTCTACCGGCCGCGTATCGTGAAGGCGGTCCGGGATTACCGGGGGAAAATGGTTAAAGAAATCGAGCCTGAAATAACAGGCGGCCTGCCGGTGTCTCCGGAGAATCTTGCCCTGGTGAGAAAGGGGATGTTGAAGGTGGTGCATGGAAGCAGGGGAACGGCCAGGCGTATCCGGCTCAAAGATATCACTATCGCCGGGAAGACCGGTACCGCCCAGGTGTTCAGCCGAAAGGCCGGAGAAAAATTCGATAATAAAAAGCTGGGCCGGACCCTCCAGGACCATGCCTGGTTTGTCTGCTATGCGCCGGCTGAAAATCCGAAAGTTGCGGTTTCCGTCATGATTGAGCATGGAGAGCACGGGTCAAGTGCGGCTGCTCCTGTGGCCGGGGAGCTGATACGTTCTTACCTGGGAGCGCCTGATCCGGCCATGGCCATGCTGTCGGAGCACGGCAAAGACCAACAGGAGTAGCTATGTTTGACCGCCGGTTAATTGAGAACTTTGATTGGGGTTTTTTAGGTGTCATCATTCTGATCTGCGCCGCAGGGATGATGATTCTTTATTCAGCGGTTACGGCAGGTGCGGACGGTGCTGTCCTCCACGGTCTGTTTAAAAAACAGGCGGTGTGGATGGGGGCCGGGTTTTTTATTATCCTGGTCAGCCTGGTGGTGGATTTCCGAGAACTCGGAAAGCTCCATCTCTTTTTTTATGTCCTCTGTGTCGGACTATTGGTGTCCACCTATCTTTTCGGGAAGGTGGGGGGCGGCTCCCAGCGGTGGCTGGTGCTGGGGCCCATACGGATGCAGCCCTCTGAGCTGATGAAAATTTCATTGATTATCAGCCTGGCAGCCGTTTATGCCGGCAGTGTTTCCCAGGAGGGGCTGGGGTTCCGCAACCTTATAAAACCGGCTACGCTTTGTTTGATCCCCTTCGGGCTCATCGTCAACCAGCCGGACCTCGGCACAGGCCTTCTTCTGCTGCTCATTGCCGGAACGATTACCCTGTTTGTGAAGGTGCAGAAAAAAGTAATTTTGACCTTTACAGGGGTGGGACTGCCCATTGTTCCCCTGGTCTGGTTCTTCGGGCTCAAAGACTACCAGAAGGGGCGGATCCTGACGTTTCTGGATCCTGACCGGGACCCCCTGGGGGCCGGTTACCATATTATACAGTCCAAGATCGCCATTGGGTCGGGCATGCTCACCGGTAAAGGATTTTTAAAAGGCACCCAGAATGCATTGAATTTTCTGCCCGAGCAGCACACGGATTTTATCCTGTCCGTCCTGGCTGAGGAGTGGGGGTTTGCGGGATGTGTGGTACTTCTCCTGTTATATTTTGTCCTCCTGTTCTGGGGACTGAATATTGCCTACAATTGCAGGAATATGTTCGGCTCCATCCTGGCATTCGGGATCACGGCCATGATATTCTGGCAGATTTTCATTAATATCGGCATGGTCATGGGGCTGATGCCGGTGGTCGGTGTGCCCTTGCCTCTCATTTCCTACGGCGGTTCCTCGGTTGTCACCAATATGGTCGGATTCGGCATTCTACTGAACATCAGTATGAGAAAGTTTACTAGCTCCTGAACCCGATCCCGAAGGGGCAAAATTACGTTTTTATTTTTTATTACGCCTCGTTAAGTTTTTTTTATTGAACTAATCAAAAATCTTTACAATTTTTATTGTTTTTTTTTCGGGCAGATACAGGCTGAAAGTCCCTGATTCCGGGGTTTTCAAACCTTGAAAATATTTCTGATTCAATGTTGACAAATGGTGTGCCGGATGGTACTCAAGTCTCGATCATTCAAGAATTTAGGTCGAATTCGGAAGAATTCGGCCGCTAGGATATAAGTGGTTGATTTTTTAGTAATCATTAACTGGCGGAGGGAATTTTATGATAACTGTGATTCCTGATATATCAGCGGTATATCAGATGATCAATTTCCTTATCCTGCTTTTTGTCCTCAACACGGTTCTTTACAAACCAATCCGTAATGTCATTCTGGAGAGAAAAGCCAAAGTACAAGGCCTTGAAAACGGCGTTGAAAAAGCTGCGGCGGATCTCGGCACCCAGAAAGATGCCTACAAGAATGGTTTGAAAGAGGCCCGTGGTGAAGGTCTCAAGAAAAAAGAGGCATTCATTGAAGAGGCATCTGCAGAGGAAAAGGAAATAATCGAGCAGATCAACAAGAAAGCTCAGGCCAATTTTGCCCAGATCAAGAAACAGGTGGCAGAAGAGACCGAGCAGGCCCGTAAAGCCCTGGAAGCCGAGGTGGATGCCTATGCAAAAGCCATCGGTGAGAAGATTCTTGGGAGGGCGTGCTGATGAAAAAATTAAATTGGAAGAAACACCTTAAAGTTTCCGGTACGGTAATGGCGCTGGTGGGCGGGGCTGCGGCCGTGGCCTTGGCATCATCCGGAGGCGGCCACGGTGAAGTGCACAATACCTGGATCACTGAAGATACCTGGAAGGTGCTCAACTTCGGCCTCCTTGCCGTAGGTGTGTTTTTTATTGCCAAGAAACCGGTGTCCCAGTTTTTCTCTACCCGTGCAAAGGATATTGGAGAAGAACTGAGCGAGCTGGAGCAGAAAAAAGCAGACGCGGAAAAGAAACTGGCTGAATACGAAACCCGTTTCAGAAATCTTGAACAGGAATCTGCACAGATTGTTGAAGATTACATCAAACAGGGTGAGGAAGCCAAAAAGAGAATCATTGCAGAAGCTGGGGCGCAGGCTGATAAACTGGAAGATATGGCCAAACGGAATATCGAACAGGAATTCAAAGCTGCCAAAGCTGTTCTTCAACAGGAGATCGTTGAAAAAGCAATGGACAAGGCAGAGGCAGTCATCAAAAAATCCATCAAAGCGAAGGATCAGGATCGACTTGTTGACGAATACTTGAAAAAGGTGGAGGCATAATGAAAAATCTCGCGGTTTCAAGGCGTTATGCCAAGGCATTGCTGCTGATCGGCCAGGAAGACGGCCAGGCAGAGCAATACAACAAAGAGCTGACCGGAATGGTCGGGCTTTTTGACGCCCAAGAAGGATTCGAACAGGCCCTGGTCAACCCCCTGATCAACAAAAACGACAGAAAAAAGTTGCTGGAGGCCGTGATCGCTTCCGCCACTTTTTCCGATATCATGAAATCCTTTCTGATATTGCTGTTTGATAAGGGTAGAATCGGTTGTTTAAGGGATATCGCTTCCTATTACAGGGAGATGGCAGACGAGCTGAACGGTATTGTCAAAGCTTCCGTTACATCGGCTACAAAACTGTCCAAGAAAAATATCGACAAGATCAAAGACGGTCTGTCTAAAAAGACCGGCAAGACCATCGTGCTGAATGTGAAACAGGACTCAAGCCTCATCGGCGGCATCGTTACAAAAATCGGCGATCTTGTACTTGACGGCAGCGTAAAAACCCAGTTGCTCAATATGAGGGAAACTTTAAAAAAAGGTGAGAGTGTCTAATGGAAATTAAAGCAGAAGAAATAAGCCAGATTATCAAAGATCAAATTAAAGGATTTGATGCAGAAGTTGATCTGAGTGAGACAGGTGTTGTTCTGTCTGCGGGTGACGGTATTGCCCGCGTTTACGGTTTGGAAAAAGTTAAAGCAATGGAACTGGTTGAGTTCCCCGGCGGCATCCTGGGCCTGGCGCTCAACCTGGAAGCCGACAACGTCGGTGTTGCCATCCTGGGTGATGACAAGCAGATCAAAGAAGGCGACGTTGTAAAAAGAACCGACCGTATTGCCTCCGTTCCCGTTGGCGAAGCCCTGCTGGGCCGCGTTGTAACCACCACAGGCGAGCCCGTTGACGGCAAGGGTCCCATCAACTCCGATACTTACATGAACATGGAACTGGTTGCCCCCGGCGTTATCGCCAGAAAGGGTGTGCACGAACCCTGCTA
This sequence comes from Desulfobacter sp., assembly GCA_028768525.1. Taxonomy (NCBI): domain Bacteria; kingdom Pseudomonadati; phylum Thermodesulfobacteriota; class Desulfobacteria; order Desulfobacterales; family Desulfobacteraceae; genus Desulfobacter; species Desulfobacter sp. The sequence goes on from CP054837.1 coordinate 5,856,889, forward strand.
CACCGGTGCCAAGGCTGTTGACGGCATGACCCCTGTTGGCCGTGGCCAGCGTGAGCTGATCATCGGCGACCGTCAGATCGGTAAAACTGCCGTTGCGGTTGACGCCATCATCGCTCAGAAAGAATCCGGCATCAAATGTATCTACGTTGCCTGCGGCCAGAAAAAATCTACGGTTGCCCAGGTTGTTGCTGCCCTTGAAGAGCACGGCGCAATGGAATACACCACCGTTGTTGTGGCCTCCGCTTCCGAGTCTGCTGCCATGCAGTACCTGGCACCCTACGCCGGCTGCGCAATGGGCGAATACTTCCGTGACAAAGGCGAGCATTCCCTCATCGTTTATGATGACCTTTCAAAACAGGCCGCCGCTTACCGTCAGGTATCCCTGCTGCTGAGACGTCCCCCCGGACGTGAAGCCTTCCCCGGCGACATTTTCTACAACCATAGCCGCCTGCTGGAACGTTCCGCCAAGATGAGTGATGAGCTGGGTGCCGGTTCCTTGACCGCACTGCCCATCATCGAAACCCAGGAAGGCGACGTTTCCGCCTTTATCCCCACCAACGTTATCTCCATCACCGACGGTCAGATCTTCCTGGACAAGGACCTGTTCTTTGCCGGTATTCGTCCGGCCATCGACGTTGGGCTCTCCGTATCCCGGGTTGGTGGTGCCGCCCAGGTTAAAGCCATGAAACAGGTTGCCGGTACCCTGCGTCTGGATCTGGCCCAGTACCGCGAGCTGGAGGCCTTTGCCGCCTTCGGTTCCGACCTTGACGAAGCCACCCAGAAACAGCTGACCCGTGGTGAAAGACTGGTTGAACTGCTGAAACAGCCCCAGTTCCAGCCCCTTCCCATGGAAAAAATGGTTACTGCTCTCTATGCAGGTACCAAGGGCTATATTGACAAATACCCCAGAGAAGCGGTTGCAAAATACGAAGAAGGCCTTTATCCCTTCGTTGAAAACCGGTTCCCCGAAGTATTTGCCGGCCTGAAAGAAAAGCAGAAAATCGACGACGAAGTCGAAGCCAAGCTGAAAGCATGCCTGGAAGCCTATGACGAAGAATTCAAGGAAACCGTCTAATTTTAAAATTAGTTCGTGTTAAACTGAATATCGGAAAATAATTAATAAATAGGCGAAAAGGTAGATCATATGGCAAACTTAAAAGAAGTACAATCGAAAATAGTCTCTGTAAAAAAGACTAAACAGATTACCTCTGCCATGAAAATGGTCGCCACTTCAAGATTGCGCGGTGCCCAGAACGCCATGGAGGCATTTATGCCCTATGCCTCCAAATTTGCGGAAGTTCTGGGTTCCATTGCCGGCAAGGCCGGTGAGGATGCCTCACCCCTTCTGGTGCCTAAAGAAGAAGTTAAAAAGGTGGCCCTGCTCCTCTGTACCTCGGACAGAGGGCTGTGTGGCGGTTTTAATATCAATTTGATTGATAAAGCTGAAAAAATGCTCAAATCTGAGCTTGAAGGCAAGGAAGTCTCCTTTGTTTGCTTCGGCAAAAAAGGGCGCGACTGGGCCGCAAAGCAGGAGCTTGCAATTGCCGATGAATACATCGGGGTTGTGGGCGGCAATGTGGAATTCTCAGTGGCTTCCGGCTCAGGCCAGACACTGATTGACAGTTTCCTTGAAGGAGCTGTTGATGAAGTATATCTGATTTACTCTGAATTCCAGGGTATGGCAAAACAGATCCCCACAGTGAAACAGATCCTTCCCATTCCGTCCCTGAACGACATGGTGGGAGAAGAACAAGAGGCTGACGCCGATGCACCCTTCCTTCCGGAACACATCTGCGAACCTTCCTCTGATGCACTGCTGGGTGAAATGCTGCCCAAGAACATTTTCATTCAGATATATGACGCACTGCTTCAGACCTCAACCTCTGAACATGCCGCCCGTATGCGGGCCATGGAAAATGCCACCAAGGCATGTGAGGACATGGTTGGCGAACTGCAGATGCTCTTCAATAAAACCCGTCAGGCAGCCATTACGGCAGACCTCATGGATATTGTGGGCGGTGCTGAAGCACTTAAAGGGTAAATCAAATAGATTATACGCATAATTAAACAGCTTTACAGGAGAAAAAAATGGCTGAAAATATAGGTAAAATTTCACAGGTTCTCGGCGCTGTCGTTGACGTTGAGTTTGAACCTGGCAAACTTCCTCCGGTACTTACCGCTCTGACCGTAACCAACCCCACCATCGGGGACATGGAAGACAACCTGGTAATCGAGGTTGCCCAGCACCTGGGCGACAATGTTGTCCGCTGCATCGGCATGGACGTAACCGACGGCCTCCAGAGGGGCATGGTTGTAAAAGACACCGGCGCTCCCATTATGATGCCCGTCGGCGAAGCTTCCCTGGGCCGGGTTCTCAACGTTGTGGGCCGCCCCGTTGACGGCCTGGGCGACATCTCCATGGAAAAAACCCTTCCCATCCACAGACATGCGCCTGCTTTTACCGAGCAGGACACCTCTGTCCGGGTACTGGAAACCGGCGTAAAGGTTATCGACCTTCTGGTTCCCTTCCCCCGTGGCGGTAAAATGGGCATGTTCGGCGGCGCCGGTGTTGGCAAGACCGTTATCATGATGGAAATGGTTAACAACATCGCCATGCAGCACGGCGGTATCTCCGTATTTGCAGGCGTTGGTGAAAGAACCCGTGAAGGCAACGACCTTTATCACGAGATGAAGGACTCCGGCGTACTTCCCAAGTGTGCCCTGGTTTACGGTCAGATGACTGAACCTCCCGGAGCCCGTGCCCGTGTAGCCCTTTCCGGCCTGACCTGCGCGGAATACTTCCGTGATCAAGAAGGCCAGGACGTGCTGCTCTTCGTTGACAACATCTTCCGTTTCACCCAGGCCGGTGCAGAGGTGTCTGCAACCCTGGGTCGTATGCCTTCTGCCGTTGGTTACCAGCCGACTCTGGCGGTTGACATGGGCGAACTGCAGGAACGTATTACCTCCACTGACAAAGGTTCCATCACTGCTGTCCAGTGCGTATACGTACCTGCCGACGACTTGACTGACCCCGCGCCCGCCACCACCTTCGGCCATCTGGACGGTACCGTTGTACTTTCCCGTCAGATCGCCGAGCTGGGTATCTACCCGGCTGTGGATCCGCTTGACTCCACCTCCAGAATCCTGGATGCCGCCTACATTGGTGAAGAGCATTACAATGTAGCCCGGGTTGTTCAGCAGACCCTGCAGAAATACAAAGAACTTCAGGATATCATCGCCATCCTCGGTATGGACGAGCTGTCCGACGAAGACAAGACTACCGTACAGCGGGCCAGAAAGCTTCAGAAGTTCCTGTCCCAGCCTTTCCATGTTGCTGAAACATTCACCGGTATGGCCGGTATCTTCGTAAAGGTTGAAGACACAGTTAGATCATTCAAGGAAATTATTGAAGGTAAACATGATGATCTGCCTGAGAACGCTTTCTACATGGTAGGTGCCATCGAAGACGCCATCGAGAAAGCCAAAGCTTAAATAAGCATTGGGAGGATTATCATGGCTGATAAACTATTTCTTGAAGTAGTTACACCACAAAAGGCAGTGGTCAGTGAAGAAGTGGAGATGGTGGTTGCACCGGGTACCGAAGGTGAATTCGGTGCCCTCAAGGGCCACACCACTTTCCTGACCTCCCTGAAGGAAGGGACTGTCCGGTATAAAGACACCGCAGGTAAGGAGCATTCCATTACTGTCAGCGGCGGCTTTGCAGAAGTATTGCCGGATAAAGTGACCATTCTGGCAGAATCTGCCGTAAGCCAATAGCACATGGCCGGGCGGTTTGAATTGTCCGGTTGACGCAAAATATAAGGGGATGCCTGTAAAACGGCATCCCCTTTTTCTTTGAATATTGAATACGGAAAATGTTTACTATGGATGATGTTGCAATAATCATTCTGGCAGCCGGGAAAGGCACCCGGATGAAATCCAATCTGGCCAAGGTGCTTCACCCTGTTGCCGGAAAGAGCATGGTGAATCATGTGATTGAGGCTGCCAAGGGGGTGTCGCCGCATCATATTCACGTTGTGGTTGGACATCAGGCCGACGCGGTTAAAAAGCAAATCTCCAGATCCCATCGGGTCTGCTATGCCATGCAGAGGGAGTTGCTGGGAACCGGTGATGCCGTAAAGGCCGCCATCCCAGACCTTGGCGATAAGGTGTCAAGTGTTGTGGTGCTCTGCGGGGATGTTCCCCTCATCTGTGCCGCGACTATTGATAAGTTGGTTCGTACCCATATCTCGTCCAATGCGCATCTTACTCTTCTGGCGGTGACGGTAAATGAGCCAAAAGGATATGGCCGCATCATTTTGGACAGCCGGGGAGGCCTTGTGGCGGTCCGGGAAGAAGCCGATGCCAGCGACGTTGAAAAAACGATACAACTGGTCAATTCAGGCATCTATTGTTTTAACCGCAATTTCCTTGAAAACGGTATTAAATTGATCGGAACCAATAATAATCAAGCCGAATATTATTTGACGGACCTGGTGGAAATAGCCGCCTCGCAACACGCCGTCACCCGTGTTCTGGCAATTGATGATTCAGATCAGGTGATGGGGGTAAATACCCTGGAACAACTGGGCCATGCGGAAAAACTCTTCATGGAAAGGCAAAATGAATTACCTTGACTTTCTTTAAGAATGTGAACTATACTGAATTCCAATAAATGACTTTATGAGACTATGAAATTGGGTAATGAGGGTATAAAAAACAAGTTTGACGATATTGACATCCGGGTAGATTTTTTAATTGAATTCTGCCAGTCCCTTCAGGAGGAAAATACAAAGCTGGTTTCCAGAATACAAGCGCTGGAAACGGAACTGGACGAGAAATCAAGGAGTGAAGAAATCTACGCAGAGCAAGAAACCCTGGTAAAGTCAAAGATAGACGGGCTTCTTGAAAAACTGGACGGATTTTCAAACAACCTGAGCAGTGACGGGCTGCCAAGCGTGTAGCATAAAGACGCGATAAAGGGATCTCTTTGGATGAAATTGTTAAAATTGAGCTTTTCGGGGAAGAATTTAAATTCAAGCCGGACACCGGCCAGAGGATCAACCCCGGAATCGTTGCAGAACATGTAAAGGAATACATTAAGGAAGCGGAAGGAGCGTTCCAGAATAAAACCACCGGTAAAAATAAAATGGCCATTTTACTTCTTGCTGCCATGAATTTATCTAAGGATTTTAACGAACTAAAGCTTCAGTATTCCGAACTTGAAAGCGATGTTGAAAAGAGAATTTCATCCTTATTGAAAAAAATAGATGAGGAAATTGAATAAATAAAATTTACTTATCCCATATGACAACAACCCCCTGCAATGTGCGTGATTGTAATACAGACTTTGTCCTAACGCATTAGTAAAAGGGAGTTCACGCTGATACTGGTGAGCAGGTTCCTCTACAGTAAGGAAAAGCCTAAAGGTATTATTGGACACCCCACCTTTTGAACCCTTGGTTCAAAGCCTTAAGAGCAACACGGCAGTTTGTGGGGGGTATTTGTTATACGATTGATTTCTTCCAGACTCCCTCCCCCATACGCATTATCCCATTCCATAATTTTTATAAAGTAATGCGTTACATCATAGATACCGATAAATTGAGGAGAATAATTGAATGGACCTTATGGTGATGCTCGCATCAATACTGGTTGTCCTTCTTGGCGGTTCTGCCGTCGCCTTTTTCATCATTAAAAAAAAGGTGACCCTGGAAAATCTTAATATAGAAGAAGAACAGAAGCGGATAGTTGAGGAGGCCGGCCGTAAAGCCGAAACTCTTCTTAAAGAGGCTAAGCTCGAAGCCCGTTCAAGACTGCTGGAAATGAAAAGCACTTTTGATACAGAGACCGAGGAGACCCGGAGGGAGCTTAAAAAGGAAGAACGGCGATTGGCCAAAAAGAGTGAAAAGCTAGACCGTGTTGAAGATCAGTTTTCAAGGCGAGAACAAGAAATTTCAAGGAATGAATCAGAATCCCGTAAGAAGCTGGAGACGGCGACCCGCAGGGAGGAGCAATATAAGAATTTACTTGAGGAGACCAAGCGTGAGCTTGAGAAAGTTTCCGGCCTCACTTTAGACGAGGCAAAAGAACTTCTGCTTAAGGCCATGGAGGATGAAGCAAAGCATGAAGGGGCCAAGCTGATCAAAAAAATTACCAGCGAAGCCCGGGAAAAGGCGGATAAAGAGGCCAAGAAAATTATCTCCACAGCGGTCCAGCGCTATGCAGGGGATTATGTGGCCGAGCGGACCGTTTCTGTTGTTCATCTGCCCGGTGATGAAATGAAAGGCCGGATTATCGGCAGGGAAGGGCGGAATATCAGGGCGCTTGAAGCTGCTACCGGTATTGATCTTATCATCGATGATACTCCTGAAGCCGTTATCCTGTCAGGATTTAACCCGGTCCGCCGGGAGGTTGCAAGGCTCTCTCTTGAAAAACTGATTTCCGACGGGCGTATCCATCCTGCACGCATTGAGGATGTGGTCGAACGGGCCGGGGAGGAGGTCGAGGCCGCCATAAAAGAGGCGGGCGAGCAGGCAGCCTTTGATCTTGGCGTTCACGGTATTGATCCTGAACTGATCAAGGTGCTGGGCAAACTAAAGTTCAGAACCTCCTATGCACAGAATGTCCTCCAGCATTCCGTTGAAGTGGCATTCCTATCCGGTGTTATTGCTGCTGAACTGGGACTCAATATAAAGCTGGCCAAGCGGATGGGGCTGCTCCATGATATCGGTAAGGCCGTGGATCATGAAGTTGACGGTGCCCATGCCATTATCGGTGCCAAGCTGGCCAAAAAGTACGGTGAAATTGAAGGTGTGGTCAATGCAATTGCCTCACACCATGAAGACCGGATGCCTGAAACTGTATACGATTTCATCGTTCAGGCGGCGGATGCATTGTCCGGTGCCCGGCCCGGCGCAAGGAAGGAAAGCCTTGAAAATTATGTGAAACGCTTGGAAGATCTTGAAAACATTGCCAACGGGTTTGACGGCGTAACCAATACTTACGCAATCCAGGCCGGGCGTGAGATTCGAGTGATTACTGAAAGTGAAAAAATTAACGACGAAGACGCCGTACTCCTTTCCAGGGATATTGCGCGTCAGATTGAAGAAAATCTGACCTTTCCCGGCCAGGTTAAGGTCGTTGTCATACGTGAAACCAGAGCAGTTGAATACACAAAGAAATAATAAGGAATTCAAACGGGAATGAGTGTTTTATCGGTACTTAAAGAGCGCGGATTTGTAGAGGCAACGACGCATACAGAGGAACTTGAAGACTATCTGGAGAACAATAGGGCGACTTGTTACATCGGGTTTGATCCTACCGCATCCAGTCTCCATGTCGGCAGTCTGGTCTGTATCATGGCTCTGGCCCATATGCAGCGCCACGGGCATCGGCCCATAGCCCTTGTGGGCGGCGGAACAGGCATGATAGGCGATCCGTCCGGGAAAACCGAGTTGCGAAAGGTGATCACAGTCGAAGAGATTGAGGAAAACAAAGCCGGCATCCGGGGGCAGTTGGAACGGTTTATTGATTTTTCCGATGACAAGGCATTGCTCGTGGATAACGGCGACTGGCTCAATAATTTGAAATACATCCCTTTTTTACGGGATGTCGGACGTCATTTTTCCGTCAACCGGATGATCAAGGCCGAGAGTTACAAGGCGCGCATGGAGGCTGAAGACGGCCTGACGTTTATCGAGTTTAACTATATGCTGCTGCAGTCCTATGACTTTATGTGTTTGAGCCGGGATTACGACTGCTTTCTCCAGATGGGGGGCAGCGACCAGTGGGGCAATATTGTTGCCGGCATTAACCTGGTCCGGAAGATGACCGGAAAACAGGCCTACGGCATAACCTTTCCGCTGATCACCACGGCAGCCGGCATTAAAATGGGTAAGACCCACAAAGGAGCTGTCTGGCTGGATCCAGAACGGTTCTCTCCCTACGAGTACTACCAGTTCTGGGTCAATTCAGATGATGCCGATGTGGCCCGTTTTCTGGCACTATTTACTTTTCTTCCCATGGAAGAGATAGAAACGGTCAATTCCCTTGAAGGGGCTGATTTAAACAAAGCCAAAACCATCCTCGCCTATGAGGCCACCAAGATAG